>NZ_AEUT02000001.1:0-315000 GCF_000187935.1 Streptococcus parauberis NCFD 2020 | reverse complement strand
CCCCCAATTTAAGTTTTTAATAAACGTCTCAACAAATTCACTCTTATAAATATCTTTCTGATGATTGGCAAAGACGTATCTTGGCTCATCAGATGTTACTATTTCTTCATAAATCACCTTACCCTTATTATCATAAAGGTTAGTCTTAAAAGGCACGGCTATCAATTCTGATTCATTGATTTGTGGGTAATAGAATTTACTGTACATTTTTCGATTTGTAAAATAATCTCTTCTAATTAATTTCCCTTGCGCATATACAGAAACAAAGTCAACAATATCAGACTCTTCATCTGTAAAGGTAAAACTAATTCCAAAGTGGTCCATCAGTTTAGACTGAAAAGTTTTAACTCCACCATAAAAGGAAGTTTCTTCCATATTAACTATATCTGGATAACCTGGCTTAATTTCATCAAAAGATAATTGTGGAATTAAACTTGCATCCTCTAAATAGCTGAAATGAACAGAAAGCATTTCTTCTTCTTGAAGTCCGACTTGGTCCAGATAGAATTTGATTAGCGACCATTCAGGTATTTCTGTAAAAATAAAATATGATACTTGCTTTAATTCACGCAATAACTTTGCTCGATATCCCTGAGCATAGTCAACTCCCATTGGCAAATAACCAACAAGAAGATTAAAATTATAAATGGCCACAATTGCCTCCCAACTGATTAATGACGTCTTGTAAACTTAAATAGCAGAAATCTAATTGATTTTTTTGATATAGGGTAATCTCATTTTTTAAATCAGGACTTGTCGAAAGCCGTTTAATATAATCTATAAAGTTTACAATCTGATTTTTATCAAAAATTGTTTCCGGATAAATGTAAGCTTTTTGATGTGCTATATCCCTGAAGGACAATACTGGAATGTCATATAAAATAGCTCGTGACAAGATATAGTCAACTTCGAAGAAATGATTGATATCCAAATAAAATTCACATTTTTGCAAGGCTCTTTCTACATCCAATTTAGACATATGTGCTGATATAGTAACGTTTTTGTTTCTTCCGAGATTAAGAAATTTTTGGGAAACCATCGTTCTTGCCCCAATCATAAAATGATATTCTTGTAATCCTTCTATTAATTCTTCTATCATTTCCAATTCGTCACTTGCTGATAATATAAATATTGTTTTGACTAAACTACTTTCAGTTCTAGGTTTAACTACTTTAATATATGAATCTACTAGCCTTTGGCTTGAGTCACTAAAATCATATATCATCTCTAATTGATTATTAGTTCCAACTAGGTCTCTTAAGGTTCTACAATCATTCAAATTAATGCAATCAATAGCCTGATTTGCATCTTCAATCAAGTTTGAATCAAGAAGAACTAATTTATCACTGATCCCATTTTGCTTTAAATAATCTGTCAATAAAGTGAGCCGATTGGCGTAATATCCACTCAGTTGAGAGTGATTAATTATCATAATGCCACTGCTTTTAGGTACAGTTTGAGCATATTCCTGACCAGATTTGTTATAATATATGGTTATTAGTGAGTTATTATTTTTATAATATTCTCTAGTATAAAGTTTCCCATAGTCATTATAAGTTTCTACATATGCTAGTTGGCCTTTGTCATCTAGCCAATCTATTGAATGAACCATTCTATCTTCAACAGGATTTCGAAAATTTATTATAGCTCTTTTTTGACCCCAATAAGTAACTTTTCCACGGTTATTTTACTCAAGTGTGACTTCCCAAAAATCGGGTAGTGAGAGATGATTATAATAAATTGTTTTTTGACAATCATCACCTGTATACCCTGCCAAAGTTAACAACAAAGAGGTTTCATTATTAAAAAGAGTACCTTTATCTTTTAATATAAAATTCTGTCTACTTGTTTGAATAATTTTTGGAAATTCTTTCTTTGCGATTTTAATGTTTTGTCCATCACTATCAATTAATATCATACTTCCCCTCTTTATTTTCTCTCATTCCTATATATTTTACTATAGAATAAGTTGAGATTACTTTTATTTAAAGGAAAATAAAAAACCCTCTACAAAAATTGTAAAAGGTTTGGTATTTTATTTGCTCTTTAGTATGGTAAATGCTAACGTCATTATTAGTCATAAGCTCTAAAAATTAATATTATTCACGAAAACTTGATAGTAATTTCCATCCATTAATTTATCATTAGCAATTACTTGACCATTCGCATAAGGATTTCCCTCAAATACAATTGACCATCTGCTTTTTTAATTGAACATTTTGATTTGGGATATTTTCACCTACCTAAGCTCTTATAGTTACAATAATGTAAGTAAGACTGTAAAATTCGTCTTACTATCTTGGTCACTAGTCAATAACTGTAGTGCTCTACCTTGATTATCCGAAATATCCTTCAAAACAACTTCTTTTTATAGTACGATCTGACCTTAATTATCGACAATTGTTACTTGAAGTTAAAATGTCCATTGAGTTGAAAATAGCTGAGCAGATTTACCTACTTCATTTACATGAATGGAGATAGAATCGTTATTTGCTACATATAAAGTTGAGATAGCTGATAATGTTACCAGTGATTTAATGATAATTTATCGATTTTTCATTTTTACTTCAATTTTAGTTAAACTATTACATTACTGATAAAAAAATAAATTTACTAGTGTAGTACATCTGAAATTCCTTAACCATTCAAGTAATTTTATAAAAAAAATTCTATTAACAATAGTCAATAGAATTTAATATTCAAAATAGTTTAGACTTATTACTTTTCGTCAATAACAAGTCTAACTTTCTTACCTTGTGTTGGAACCGAATAAACAATCGATCTTATCGCAGTAATGGTACGACCTTTTTTCCCGATTACACGACCGATGTCTTGAGCATCCAAGTCAAGATGATATTCTAGAAATTCTGGAGTATCTTCAATTTTGATGGTAAGATTGTCTGGATGTGAAATTAAAGGTTTCACAATGGCGATAATAAGATTTTCAATGGTATCCATAGGCTTTTATTATTTTGAGAATTTTTGATCGTGGAATTTAGTCATAACTCCAGCTTTTGAAAGAAGGTTACGTACTGTATCAGAAGGTTGAGCTCCTTTTGACATCCAGTCAAGAATACGGTCTTCTTTAAGTGTAACTTGATTTTCAGCTACTAATGGGTTATATGTTCCAACTGTTTCGATGAAACGACCATCACGTGGTGCACGTGAATCTGCAACGTTGATACGGTAGAAAGGTTTTTTCTTAGAACCCATACGAGTTAAACGAATTTTTACTGCCATGATTTTTATGTCTCTTTTCTTTTTATCTTTTAAAGAAATATAATCTAATACTTCTTACTTAACTTATTATATCTTACCAAAGATAACCTGTCAAGTTTTTTTCTTGACAGAAATAAAGCTTTTTCAAGGGATATCTAATTCAAGAAATTTTTCACAACTTCTCCTCCATAAATCCAAAAATAACTATAGGTTATCATTGAAATTGGTCTGCAAATCATGATAATTATCAGGAATTTCTTGAATGAAATTTTACTGAGCCCAGTTATCATTATCATTATATCGGCTGGTGCCATTGGTGAAACCATATTTAATATAAATATAGTTTCATAAGTTTTACTCGAAATTTTTTCTTCATATTTTACTATTTTGTCTTCATTAAGAAAGAGCAAAATAAATGGCCTTCCATATTTTCTTACTAGTGCAAATAATAGGCTTGAGCCAATTATTATTCCTAGAAAATTAAGAACAAATCCTAGTAACGGGCCAAATGTAAGAAAACCAACTACAGTAGTCACACCACCTGGAATAATAGGAATAACAACCTGAATAATCTGTAAGAAAAAAAATATAATTGATCCTAAAAGAATATGATGCTTAATTAATTCAGATAAGGCATCGGGATTATTAAAAATATCAAGTTTGCCTATTAGTAAGAAGATAAAAACAATAGATAATACGATAGAAATCACACCTATAACTCGAAATATTTTTTTTAATTTGTTATGGCTAATTCCAAATTTATTCATATCTTAGAGCCTCAATAGGATCCAGTTTACTCGCCTTATTAGCAGGTAATAAACCAAAAATTATACCTATTGTTGCAGAAAATACAATTGCAATCAATGCAACATTAAATGAGACACTTGCACCTTTTAAATGCATAGTATTTCCTAATCCGCCAACTGAAACATATGCTAATAATAAACCAATTAATCCTCCTAAAATTGTTAATACAATTGATTCAATTAAAAACTGATTTAAAATTTTCATTCGAGTAGCTCCAAGTGCTTTACGGAGTCCAATTTCTCTTGTTCTCTCAGTCACTGAAACAAGCATGATATTCATTACACCTATTCCTCCAACTAATAATGATATTCCTGCAATGGAACCAATTACTGTAGTCATTATACCAAATTGTTGGTCAATTTCCTTGATAATTTGACTGTTATCTGGAATAGTGTATTTGCCATCTTTTACATGTGATAAATTTGTTAACAATTTTGCTGCATCATGTCCAATATCGATACTTTTTTGAATATTAGTTACGTGAATATATATTGTTCCTACCTCATTAATATTGAATTCTGAGGCAACCTGAGTATTGGCCATAACTGCTCCACCCGTTACCATACCATTAACGGATACGGACTGTGTCTTAGTCTTATAAACGCCAACTACTAAATAATCTTTGTCCTGAAGACTAACTACTTTGTTCAGAGCATCTTTATAGTTCCCTTTACCAAATAACTCATCTGATAATGATGTATCAATTAAAATGATTCTTGAAAAATTTTTATAATCAGTATCTGAGAGTGTCCGACCAGCAACGATATCATATTTTTTAACCTTAAAGTAATCTTTACTAGCACCTGTAATATTGGTATCTTTCATTTTTTTCTTACCATATGAAATAGTAGAACTTGTATTATTCGTGAAATAATAAGCGTCAACACCATCAACTTCTCTAACAATTCGTTCCATCCACTCTGATTTTACTTCTTGTGTATTTTCTTGAACATTTAAGCTTGCATATGGATCTTCTTCTTCTGTCTTAGATTGGTAATATATTTGAACTTCTCTTTCATTATTGGAAAATGAGTCAGTCACACTCTTTTTCATAGCATTACCTAATCCCATAATTATGACAACAGCTGAAACACCAATAATAATTCCAAGCATAGTTAATAATGATCTTAATTTATGCCCCCAAATTGAACTAAGAGCGAATTTCCAATTTTCCATTAATTCCTCCTATTCAATTCGAACACTATCAGTAGTGTCTGCGGTAATTTCACCATCACGAATAACAATTTTTCGTGTTGCAAAGTCAGCTATATCAGGTTCATGGGTTACCATAATAATTGTCTTACCTTCTTTGTTAAGTTCGGTTAATAAATCCATTATTTGCTCACCTGTTTTAGTATCTAAGGCACCAGTTGGCTCATCTGCTAAAATTATTGATGGGGTGTTAACCAGAGCTCTAGCTATAGCTACACGCTGTTTTTGCCCACCAGATAATTCAGATGGTAAATGTTTCATCCGAGTCGACAATTCCACTTTTTCTAAATATAATTTAGACAATTCTTTTCTTTTTGACAGTCCAACTCCAGCGTAAATAAGTGGAAGTTCTACATTTTGTAAAGCTGTTAACTTAGAAAGCAAGAAAAACTGTTGAAATACAAACCCGATTTCCTCATTACGTACTTGAGCTAACTTTCGATCATTTAATTTATCTACTTCATTTCCATTAAGTAGATAGTCACCACTCGTAGGTCTATCTAGCAAACCAATAATATTCATCAAAGTTGATTTTCCAGATCCAGAAGGTCCCATTATTGCTAGAAATTCTCCTTTATGTACTGTCAAATCTATACCTTTTAAGACTTGGAGTTTCTGGTCTCCATTTTTATAACTTTTGACAATATCTTTCAATTGTATAAGTATCGTTTTTTCATCAGTCACTATTTAGTCACCTCAGATTCAGTTTTGGCTTTAACATCTTCAGATTCAACACCTTTAAGCTTTTTATTTTCTTTAATTGAATCGTTCGGATTAGCAATTACAATTTGTCCATTCTCAAGTCCAGTTAAAATTTCTTGATTTTTTGCATCAGCATTTCCAATTGTGACTTCTCTTTTCTTAACTTTTGAGCTTGAATCATCGTAAACCCAAACATAAGATTTTTTACCTTCTTTAAAGACTGATGATACAGGTACCAAGAGATGTTTAGATTCATTAACAACTTCAACAGAAACTGTAAAACCTTGTTTCAACTCATCTAAGGGACTTGTTATATTTGCTTTATATTCATAATTTGTGGTACTTGATGTAGAGGATTTTTCACTTGCTGGTGCCCCTTGTGAAGTATTTTCTTGACTAGGATAATTAGAAATGTAGGAAATTTTACCTTGCCATTCCTTTTCTGGATAAACTTTTGATTTAATTTTCACTAATTGATCTTTTTTAATATTCGCTAAATCATATTCCGTCAAACTTCCTTTAACTTGTAATTGTCCTTCAGATGCAACATGTACCAAAGTTTGACTTTCTTTAGAAGAGGGGTCTAAATCCTTATTAACTTCGACAACTGTTCCATCACCACCACTTACTATTACTGTTTGATTTAATAATTCTTGAGCTTTATTTACTTCGGATTGAGCATCTGCATAAGCATCATTTAAATCTTGCAATTGTTGATTATAGCTTGCTGAGTCTGTTGCGGATGGAGACACCGTTGATCCAATAGTGGGTTCCTCAGATGATGAACTCATTTGTGGTTCTTGGGATTCTGCAATTGGTACACCATGGGTTTTTAAGTAATTAATCTGTCTACCAATTTTGTTTAAATTTCTGATAGCAGAATCGTACGCAGCTTGTGCTGTACTGGTATTATATTGAACAAGTTGTTGCCCCTTAGTTACTTTATCTCCTACATTTACAGATACTGTAGCGTCAGTACCTTTTGATGCATCAAAATATATATATTCCTCCGATTCTGCCTTCACCATTCCGGAAAGTAACGTTGTGGAACTGATAGTTCCCTCTTTAACATTTACCGAAGAATATCCTGTATCATGAGATTCACTAACTGATTTATTACTCTGAAAATACAAAGTAGTTCCAATAATTGTAAGTAGAACTACTACACCACTACTAATCATAATTTTTGTTCTTTTGGTCATTGTTTTCTGTTTCAACCTAGCCATAATATTCTCCTAATTGTATTGTTTATATAAGACAAGTATATAATCTAATTGTATTACTGTCAAGTTTTTTGTGTAAAATTATTAAATTTTTCTTAATTTTATTATAATAAAAATTAAGTTATCAAACCTTACAAAAATGTAATAATAACCAACGTTTTAGGAGAACTATATCCCTAAAGTTAGACAAGAAATTTAAGGATTGAGGGGTTTTAATATGAAATTAAGTTTAAATGATAAGTTTCAGATAAAGCATGAAGGTTTTAGCGCGAGTCATCTAATAATATAATTCGAGGTCAATAAGTCAAATAAGATATCTTATTTGACTTATTAATCGTTTGGACTCAAATAGTGCAACTTCAACAAGAATTAGATAGATGGTCATTTGAGGATTCAGGCTAGATTTCAGCTAAATTAGCTGGTTCGACCTATTACTATCATCTTAAACAACTTGAACAAGGTGAAAAAGATAATGTCATTAAAGACTAAAGGCAAACAATTTATAAGGACAATAAAGGCAATTATAGCTTTCGTCGTATCACTAAAAGGAAACAGTCCAGACAATGGCATAATGGAATCCTTTTTGGGCATCTAAAAATCAATTATGTTCTACGACTATAGACTATAAATCATTAGACGACCTGGAGCAAGCAATGATAAAATACATTGATTATTACAACAGTAAACGTATCAAAATAAAACTAAAAGGATTTAGTCCTATGCAATACAGAACTAAATCCTTTTCTTAAAAATATAATGTCCAACTTTTGGGAGTCCATATAAAATGAAAATATTTTTTTATTATATTGATACTGTGGTAAATCCACGGCTTTCTAATACTTTTAACATCGCATTAGCTGTATCCAATGCAGTAAACAATGGAATGCCTTGTTCTATGGCTGAACTTCTTATGATTTGACCGTCCTTATCGGCTGTTCGTTGCTTACCGACAGTATTAATGATTGTTTGGACTTTTCCTTGTCGAATTAAACTTGGGATATCCATCTGTCCTTGCCCAATTTTCTCAACTCGTGTCGCGAACAATCCTTTTGTTTCAAAATAATCAGCTGTGCCACTTGTCGCTAAAATATGGTAGCCGATGGCATTAAATCGACGAGCAAGCTCTAAAGCCTCCTCTTTATCATCATCACTAATCGTGAAAACAACATTCCCAAAATCCTCTAGATGTGAGTAGCTTGCTTCAAATGCCTTATAAAGTGCCTTTTCTAAGCTAGTATCAGATCCCATCACTTCCCCTGTAGACTTCATCTCGGGTCCCAAAAGACTATCGACTTTAGCCAACTTATTAAAAGAAAAGACTGGTGCTTTGATATGAATCATCTTAGGTGCTGGATGTAACCCAGATTGGTAACCTAGTTGACTTAAATGCTTTCCTAACATTAACTTAGTTGCAAGATTTGCCATTGGGATACCTGTGACTTTAGACAAGAATGGTACTGTTCGACTTGCTCGTGGATTGACTTCAATGACATAAACTGTCTCACCTTTAATAACAAATTGGATATTCATCATTCCAATACATTTTAGGCCAATTGCTAGTTTTTCTGTATAATCAACAATTTTATCAATTACTATAGGTGATAATTTCTGAGGTGGATAGACAGCCATCGAATCCCCAGAGTGAACACCTGCTCTTTCAATATGCTCCATAATTCCAGGGATAAGAACATGCTTACCATCTGAGATGGCATCAACTTCACATTCTTGACCTATAATATAAGAATCAACAAGAACAGGATGTTCTGGACTAGCCTTAACAGCAGTCCTCATATATGATTGTAAATCTTGTTTATTTTCAACAATTTCCATAGCCCGACCACCTAAGACATATGAGGGACGAACTAGAACAGGAAAACCAATTTTTCTTGCTACTTGAATCGCTTCATCTTCATTGGTCGCAGTCTGACCTGGGGGTTGTGGAATATTTAATTCTTTTAAGACTTTCTCAAATAAATCACGATTTTCAGCCCTGTCTAAATCTTCCACCTGGGTGCCAAGAATAGTCACACCAGCGTTAGCTAATTTTTCAGCTAAGTTTATTGAAGTTTGTCCGCCAAATTGAACCAATACTCCCTTTGGCTTTTCTAAATCAATGACATTCATCACATCTTCAAAAGCAAGTGGTTCAAAATATAGTTTATCAGAAATCGAAAAATCTGTTGAAACAGTCTCAGGATTTGAATTCATAATTATAGCTTCATAGCCTGCTTCTTGAATCGCTTTAACCGAGTGTACAGTAGCATAGTCAAACTCAACTCCTTGGCCAATCCGGATTGGACCTGATCCAATTACGATGACAGATTCTTTGTCAGATTTAATGGATTCATTTTCCCACTCATAAGCGGAGTAGAAATAAGGCGTTTCAGAAGCAAACTCAGCTGCACAAGTATCTACCATTTTGTAAACAGGTTTGATGTCATGAGCCAGTCTTATTTCCCTCACTTTTTCTGGTGAATGGTTCCACAGTTCAGCAATAATTCTATCAGAAAAACCATATTTTTTAGCTATATATAATGTATCAAGGTCACCTTTGTTAGTCGCTAAGTCTGTTTCAATTTCAAAGATATGTAATAATTTATCTAAAAAGAATAAATCAATTTTTGTTAGCTCAGCTATTTCTTCGATAGAAAAGTCTCGACGGATAGCTTCTGAGAGATAGAAAAGGCGATCATCCTGAGCTTTTACCATTTTTTCATAAAGTGCATCATCAGATAGGATTTTGAGTTCTGGTAATAAATTGTGATAGACCCCAATTTCCAATGACCGACAGGCTTTGAGTAATGCTTCTTCAATGTTACGACCAATGGCCATGACTTCACCTGTTGCTTTCATTTGAGTCCCCAGCCGACGATCCCCATCCTCAAATTTATCAAATGGAAAACGGGGAATTTTTGCAACAACATAATCTAAGGCTGGTTCAAACATGGCATAAGTTGTACCAGTAACAGGATTAATCATTTCATCAAGAGTTAAGCCAACTGCAATTTTAGCTGCAATTTTAGCTATTGGATAACCAGTAGCTTTTGAGGCTAATGCAGAAGAACGTGAAACACGTGGATTGACTTCAATGACATAGTAATTGAAGGACTTGGGGTCTAAGGCTAGTTGAACATTGCAACCACCTTCAATCTTCAAAGCTCTGATTATTTTCAAGCTGGCATCTCGAAGCATTTGATTTTCAATATCTGACAAGGTTTGGGTTGGAGCAAAAACAATTGAATCACCTGTATGAATACCGACTGGATCAAAATTTTCCATATTGCAGACAACTAAGGCATTATCTGCACCATCCCGAATCACTTCATATTCAATCTCCTTATAGCCGGCTATTGAACGCTCAATTAAACATTGAGTTACTGGAGATAATTTAAGACCATTTTCAGCAATTTCACGCAACTGTTCTTCGTTGGCACACATTCCTCCGCCAGTTCCACCTAATGTAAAAGCGGGTCGTACGATGATTGGAAAGCCAATTTTAGCTGCAAAATCAACTGCTTGGTCAACAGTATTAACGATTTTTGATTCTGGAATTGGTTGTCCCAATTCTTCCATTAATTGTTTAAAAAGGTCCCTATCTTCGGCCTGATCAATTGAAGATAATTTTGTTCCTAATAGTTCAACATCCAATTCTTTCAAAATTCCTGACTTAGAAAGCTGCATGGCCATATTTAAACCTGTTTGCCCTCCTAAAGTTGGTAGCAAGGCATCTGGTCTTTCTTTACGAATAATTCGACTGACGAACTCTAAAGTAAGTGGTTCAATATAAACTTTATCTGCAATATCCTTGTCTGTCATAATCGTAGCAGGATTAGAATTAACTAGAACTACTTGATAGCCTTCTTCTTTCAAGGCCAAGCATGCTTGCGTTCCCGCATAATCAAATTCTGCTGCTTGACCAATGATAATAGGCCCCGATCCAATGACCATTATTTTATTAATATCAGTACGTTTTGCCATTTTAAAACTGTAAAGGAGGATTCATTTTTCTTTAAAAAGCCTAGGTTAAACTGAGGCTTCTATTTTTTTATTTATGAATAACTGTCCTTGACCTATCTATTTTTTAGAAGAAACAAGTCAAACCTCTACTTTTCCTTTCTATTTGCTACCTCACTGGATAGTTTTAAATATTAGTTATTAGTAGTTTGTAATTGAAATGAATCAATCATTTCCAAAAATGTATCAAATAAATATGAAGCATCATGTGGACCTGGAGCTGCATCTGGATGAAATTGTACTGAGAAAGCAGGATAATAACGGTGTCTTAATCCCTCTACTGAGCCATCATTAATTTCCTCATGTGTCACAATTAATTCTTCTGGTAAACTTTCTCGTTCAACAGAATAGCCATGATTTTGACTTGTGAAGTCAACTCGACCAGTAGCAATTTCTCTAACAGCATGGTTAAATCCTCGATGCCCAAAAGTCATCTTATAAGTTTTTGCACCATTTGCTAGGCTAAATAATTGATGCCCCATACAGATACCAAAGATTGGAATCTTTCCTTGTACATCTCTTATCATCTTTAGGGCTTCTGGTAAATCTTCCGGATTACCTGGGCCATTTGTCAACATTACACCATCAGGATTCATAGCCAGTATTTCTTTCGCAGTCACATCAAATGGGACAACAGTGACATTACATTGACGCTTGGCAAATTCTCTTAAAATCGAATGTTTTAGTCCAAAGTCCACAACAACAATATTTTTCCCAAGACCTGGCGCTGGATATGCTGATTTTGTAGATACTTGTTCTATATTATTAGTTGGTAGCACCGTAGCTTGTAAAAGAACTTTTAAATGATCTATTGAATCACCAGCATCTGCTATAGTTGCTTTCATTGTCCCATGCTGTCTAATGATTTTTGTTAAGGCACGAGTATCAATTCCTGCAATCCCAGGAATTCCTTTCGCTTTTAAAAATTGATCTAAGGTCATCTGTTGACGCCAGTTACTGGCAATCCGACTAATTTCAGAAACTACTATACCTTTACAGGTTGGCTTAATTGTTTCGTAATCATCTCGATTAACACCATAGTTTCCAATAAGTGGGTAGGTAAAGGTCAGTATTTGACCATTATAGGATTGATCTGTGATTGATTCTTGATAACCAGTCATACCAGTATTGAAAACAATTTCTCCTGTGACATCGATATCAGCCCCTATGGCTTTTCCTTCAAAAATGGTACCATCTTCTAAAAGCAATAATCTTTTTGTCATTTCAACCTCCTAGTAACATTTAGGCCTGGTTTCTACCATTTAAAATAGCCTCAATTATTGCCATTCTAACATAAACGCCATTTTCCATTTGAGCAACAATTCTTGCTTTTGGAGCTTCTACTAAACTATCAGCAATTTCAACTTCTCTATTTACAGGAGCAGGATGCATGATAATTGCTTGATCTTTTAACTTTTCATAGCGGCCTTCAGTTAAGCCAAATTTTTCATGGTATTCTTTTTTCGAAAATCCGGCAGTTCCATCATGACGTTCGTGTTGAACACGAAGCAACATTAGGACATCCAATTGATCAATAATCTCATCGATATCCTTATAAGTACCATATGATTCAAATTCACTTGAGTACCATCTTTCGGGACCACAGAAATAAACATGTGCACCTAGTCTTTTAAGAATTTGCATATTTGATTTTGCTACTCGAGAATGGGTCAAATCACCTGCAATAGCTATTTCAAGTCCATCGAAATGACCAAATTCTTCATAAATTGTCATCAAGTCTAATAAACATTGACTAGGGTGTTGACCTGATCCATCTCCACCATTAACAATTGAAGCTGTTATTGTTGGACTTTCAATCAACTGTTTATAATAATCAACCTCAGGGTGTCTGATGACACAAATGTCAACACCTAAAGCGCTCATTGTCAAGACCGTATCATAGAGCGTCTCACCCTTATTAACAGAACTAGTATCAGTATTAAAATCGATTACTGGCAATCCCAATTTTCGCTCAGCAACCTCAAAAGATTTATGTGTTCTAGTTGAGTTTTCAAAAAATAAATTTGTCGCAAAAATTTTACTATTATCTTCTAATTTAACCTTACCTTGTTTAAACTGATGTCCTCGAGTGATTAACCCCATGACTTCTTCATTAGATAATAGTTCCATCGATACTAAATTTTTAAGTGAGACTTGATTATTAATAACTGACATAATTTCCCCTTTATGCTAATTGATTGCTGTCTTTGTAAAATTCTTATTCTGGTAATACTTTATTAAGGATTATTCCTAACAATGTTGAGAAGGCAACACCGGAAATTTGTAATCCGTTAATTTGAAGCATTAATCCACCAATTCCTGATACTAAGATAACACTTGTAATCAAGAGATTTTTCTTATTATCCATATCGACTTTCGATTCAATAAGAATTTTTAAACCACTTGAAGCAATGACTCCGAAGAGTGCAATTGAAATCCCACCGATAACTGGTGAAGGAATTGATTGTATCAGAGCAGAAATTTTACCTATAAAACTTAGGAGCGCTGCTATTGCTGCTGCTCCAGCTATGACATAAACTGAGAAAATTTTATTTAGAGCCATAACACCAATGTTTTCACCATATGATGTTACTGGCGGTGCACCTAGGAAACCGGCAATTACTTGTGCTAGACCATCACCTGTTAGAGTTTTTTCAAGTCCAGGATCTTTAAAGTAATCTCGATTCGTTAAACTATTCAATACCATAACGTGACCAAAATGTTCTGTCATCGTTACAAATGCAATTGGTGCCATTGTTAAGATTGCACTTGGATAAAATTTTAAGCCGTAACTTAAGAATGGGATTGAGACAGAAGGAGCACTAAACCATTTTGCTTGTGCAACTGCTGTGAAATTAATGATTTCTTGTCCAGTTACGAAACCTACTACCAAAGAAAAGACATAACCTACTAGTAATCCTAGTAAAATTGGAATAATTGCTACTAAGCCTTTACCATAAATATTGAAGAAAATAACGGATAGTAAGGTTACCATACCGATTAGTAGATAGAGTAGATTATAGGTACCATCCTTCAACATAACACTTCCGACTGCTGTCGATGCTAAGCTTAAACCGATGACCATTACGATTGGTCCAACTACAACCGGTGGCAATATTTTATCTATCCAATCATTTCCTATTGCTTTTACGATCAGGGCTACTATCAGGTAAACTAAACCACCTGTTATTGCCCCTTGAGCAACTGCGCCAATGCCGTCAGTTTTCATCAACATCTGCATCGCTGCAATATAAGCGAAACTTGAACCCATATATGCTGGAATTTTAAATTTTGTTACAGATAAATGGGCTAAGGTTCCTAGTCCACTTGATAACAAAGCAACTGATGGATCTATTCCGACTAAGATTGGAACTAAAACAGTTGCTCCAAACATAGCGAATAAATGTTGGAAGGATAGGCCAAACAGAATTCCTGCTTTGGGCATTTCTTCGACATCGTAAATTACATCTTTCATTATTACTCCTTTGTCCTTATGAAGGATCGACAATGATAACACGATCGTTACCATCAACTTCTACAACTTCTACAACGATTTCTTCTATACTACTTGTTGGAATATTTTTTCCCACATAGTCAGCTCTAATCGGCAACTCTCTGTGGCCACGATCAATAAGGACTGCCAAACTGACACGACCAGGACGCCCTAAACTTACAAGGTTATCAATAGCAGCTCTGATTGTTCTTCCTGTATATAGAACATCGTCAACTAATATAATATCTTTCCCTGTAATATCAACTGGCATTTCTGTCGTATCTTCTTCGACTTTTATATCATCTCTAAAAGGTTTAATATCAAGTTCCCCAAGTGGAAGTTCTTTACCTTCTAACTCTAATAAACGTTCTTGAATACGCTTGGCAAGGTGAACGCCTCTTGTCTTGATACCCGCCAAAACAATATTATCCAAACTTTTATTGCGTTCAATAATTTCATAAGTTATTCTTGTTATTGCCCGTTTCATTGTCATTTGATCGACAATTTCTTTTTGTTTCATTATTTCCTCCTATCACAAAAAAATCTCCTTGATTACAAGGAGATTTACAAATTATGGCATACCTAAAAAAAGGCACACTTTACTTGAGCTTTTCTCCTTGCCAGCCTCACGGGACCGTTTTAAAGGATTATTAAATTTTTACTAGTATAGCAAAATATTTTTCGAAAAACAATAGTATTTTTAAAATTTTTTTAAAAAGTTAATTTCTATTTTCGTAACTTTTCAATCGTTTGTTGAAAAATTAATGGTGGCTCTGCTGTAAAAGTCATGACTTCACCAGTACGTGGATGGGTTAAACCTAAAGTTTGGGCATGTAGAAACTGTCCATTGCCTGGAAGAGTTTTTCTCGGTCCATATAGTGGATCACCAGCAACTGGATGACCAATGTAAGCCATATGAACACGTATCTGATGCGTTCTTCCTGTTTCCAAAGTTAGCTCAACCAAGGTATAGTCACCAAACCGTTCAATAACTTGAAATCTGGTTACTGCCTCTTTTCCTCTGGCAATAACTGCTTGCTTTTTGCGGTCCTTTTCACTACGTCCAATTGGTGCCTCAATTATTCCACGGTCATTTGGTAAATTGCCGTGCACTATAGCCAAATATTTTCTGAGTGATTTTTTTGCTTTCAATTCATCTGCCAAGGCCCGATGCGCGGCGTCATTTTTGGCTACCATCAATAAGCCCGAAGTGTCCTTGTCAATACGATGGACGATTCCTGGCCGGACCACACCATTAATGCCTGATAAATCTTTAATTTGATATAACAAGGCATTAACCATTGTACCTGAACTGTGACCAGCTGAAGGATGGACGACCATTCCTTGAGGCTTATTAATTATTGCCAGGTCTTCATCCTCATAAACGACATCCAGAGGAATGTCCTCAGCTTGATAATCCAGAACTTCTTCTTCCTGAATCTCATAGGTAATAATATCACCTGCTTTGACAGAATACTTTGCTTTTGCAGCTTGGCCATTGACCAAAACAATACCAGCCTTAATGGCGTCATTAGCTTGGCCTCGTGATAGCTCTGTTAAATCAGCAATCGCTTTATCTAAGCGACTGCCTGCTTCTTTAATTATTAATTCCATTAATCTTCCCTCCATAGAATGAGCATCAGTAAAACAACTCCTATTGAAAGATAGGAATCAGCAATGTTGAATATAGCAAAATTCATAAAATCAGTATGGACCATATCAACAACATAACCTAAACGCATTCGATCAATAAAGTTTCCAAGCCCACCAGCTAATATTAGTATTAAAGCAAATTGTTTGATTTTTGACATCTCTGGGTGCTTAAAGTAATAAACGAGAATGCCACCTACAACAAATAGGGTCATTATTGCAAAAAACCAATGTTGCTCTTGAAGGATTGAGAAGGCAGCCCCTCTATTTTGTAAATACGTTAAGCTAACGATTCCAGGAATAAATGGTCTCATTTCTCCTAAGGGTATGTTATTAACAATCCACCATTTGCTGAGTTGATCCAAGACGATGAGTAATAGACTACCTATTACTAATTTAATGTACTTCATGTTTTAACTTTCTTTTTCAGATTTAAAATAATTATCTAATAGCCCTACAAATCGCAAAGCTGATGATGAAAGATTTTTATCCTTCCGTTTAATATAAATCATTTCATTTTCAATATGATCAATCAAAGGAATCACTTTTATCCCATTTACACTACTTTGGTCCAATAGACCTGATCCGGTCGCAAAAGCATTCGTTCTTTCAAGAATCCCATTCAGTGTTGCTCGATCCGTAACATTATAAATTAAATTGGTTTGATCAGTGTTTACAAAATTTTCTGAGTAATATAAATAGTCATCTTTTTCCTGAGTAAATTTTACAACAGGAAATCCTGACAAATCAGTCATACTTAATTCTGTATGACTGGATAGTGGATGGCCTTTTCGCAGATAAATATGCGTTTGAAAGGGGGTAACATTAACATATTCTAAGCTCAATTTTTCCATCCTTTGAAATAAACCTTTCCGATTTTGCGAATTAAGATAAATAATGCCAATTTCACTATTACCTTGAGCCACTTCATCTAAAATTTTGATGGTCGTTGTTTCAAAGATACGTAATAACTTATGATCATTTGTTTCTTCAGCAAACCTAGTCACTAAAGGAGCTAAAAAATCATAATGTTGACTAGCAACTGAAAATTCATTCTGATCTAAATCAGATTGTGAAAATTGTTTTTCAAAACTATCAAATGATTTGACAACTTCTAATGCTTTTTCATAGAAAATTAAGCCCTGACTGGTCAAAACAGTTCCAGTACTTGTCCGTGTAAAAATTTGAAAGCCCAATTCTTCTTCTAAATCTTTGACGGATACTGATAAACTAGGTTGACTAACATATAATTTATTAGCAGCTTCACGAAATGTTCCGTTATTTGCGATAGCTACTACATATCGTAATTGTTGAATGTTCATCTATACTTTTTTCCTTTACTAGTTAGTCTATTATATCAGAAAACAGTGATTAGTCCTACTAGACTAAACAGCAATCTATTTTTAAAATGATGACATTTAGAAACTAGGTTATTAAAACTGATTCATTAAACAATTAATTCAGTCAACATTTCTTTAAAGCTAAATTTTGAAAGAAAAAAGCCTCTGATAACCAGAGACTTTTATTAGTTTTGATTATTTAGCTACTGGGTAGATTGATACTTGACGTTTGTCACGACCTTTGCGTTCGAAACGTACTACACCTTCAACTTTAGCAAAAAGTGTATCATCTCCTCCACGACCAACGTTTACACCTGGATAGATGTGAGTACCACGTTGACGGTAAAGAATAGAACCACCAGAGACAGTTTGACCGTCAGCTGCTTTAGCTCCAAGACGTTTAGATTGTGAATCACGTCCGTTAGATGTAGAACCTCCACCTTTTTTATGGGCGAAAAGTTGCAAGTTAGCAAGATTCATTTTTAACATAATGTTGTTTCCTCTCTTAAAATAAATTTAGATGACTTTTGTCGTAACAAACTTTGAAGAATCATTAGACAAATTAGTCATTCCCAGAAGAAAAGATTCGAAAAGTAATTGAACTTTCTCCTGATTGTCACGTGGAATAGAAATTTTCATATATCCACCTTCAACGTCATTCATATCTATATCAGCCTGTGTATCTGTAAGAACTTCTAAGGAATTAACAAAGTTAATTGCTAGAGTACTAACGGAAGCACAAACTATATCAAAGCCATATTTACCACTACCAGCATGGCCAGTCAGTGTTACACTGCTCAATGAACCATCATTTTGACGTGTAAAAATTGCTTTAATCATGATATAAAATTAAGCGTTGATTGCATTGATGACAACTTTAGTGTAAGGTTGACGATGACCTTGTTTACGGTGACTACCTTTTTTAGGTTTGTATTTGAAAGTAACAACTTTCTTTTGTTTTCCTTGTTTTTCAACAGTTCCAACTACAGTAGCTCCTTCAACAACTGGAGTACCAACTACAGTGTTTTCGCCACCTACAAGAACAACTTCGTTAAAAGTTACTTCTGCTCCAGCTTCAGCGTTGATTTTTTCAACGTAGATTGCTTGACCTACTTCAACTTTAACTTGTTTTCCACCAGTTTTGATGATTGCGTATGTGCTCATTATGCACCTCCTATAAATTTGTTGTGAGGTTTCCCTCTGTGAAGACTCGCCTGTAACCGTGAGATATAAAATCTACTTATGGACGATTTTGGTGCGGTTGCACAGGATGTGCACTTAGTCAACATTACTATTATAGCACTCTAATTTAATTTGGCAAGTCTTTTGCAAGTTTTTTTAACGATTACCAATTCAAATTAACATGTTCATTCATCTCTTTATAAGCAATATCAACTTTTTCTTGGGTAGCACTATCAATTTTTTTTCGATATTTACCACCCTTGATGAAATCTTCAAGAATTAAGGTGCGATAATTATATAATTCATAGCCATCTTTTCCAACAACACCCCGTTCTTTAGCTAATACCATTGTTGGGTGAGCAAGGACTGATTTAATAGTCGTCTTCTTACCTTTTTTATTGATTGTTACATCCATTAACAAACCACGTTCAGTCCAAATATCATCAACTGTCTCTAACCGTTGGTTTGAAATAAAGTTCCCCATTGAGTAAATGATAAACTTTTTCTCGTTTCCTTTTTTAATCACTTGAGCAGGCTCAACAACGTGAGGATGTCCTCCAAAAACAAGATCTGCTCCCCAATTAACCATATTTTGATATAATTCCTTTTGTTTGTCTGTTGGATGAAGTTGATATTCAACGCCATCTTGAGGCATTACAATTGTTATATCAGCTTTCTTTTCGGCTTCTTGAATATCTGCTTTAATTTTCTTTTCATCGAAATCGGACATGTGTTTTTCATATTCTGACTTTGTTAAGTTTGCGTCCATTCCGTTATATCCATAAGAATAACCTAAGATGGCAATTTTTATTCCATTAACCTTTTTAATTAGGAAATCTTCTTTTGAACGATTCTTACTATAGATACCAATGCTATCAATTCCTAACTTTTTAAAAGTATCTTTAGTATTAATTGCTCCGGCTAGGCCTGAGTCTAAAATATGATTATGAGCTAAATCAACCACGTCGTAACCGGTTGACTTAATGGCACTAGCAATTTCCTTGGGGGCATTAAAAAGTGGATAACCCGCTAGTGGATAGTCTGGACTGATGGTTCCTTCGAAGTCACCAATCGCTAAGTCCGCACTTTTGATATGGCCTTTGACAAACTCAAAGTAGGGGTTAAAATCATAATGACCATTGCTGGTTTCAGCACTCATATAGAGCCCGTCATGAATAAGAATATCACCGTTAGCTACAATCCGTGCTGTTTTCGTCACTTTGGATTGAGATTCCTTAGTAGTTGTTTGTGTATCGCCTTTGTGAAAACCAAGAAAGTCATATATCAAGGCAAAGACTAACGTGGAAACAATTGCCACTAAAACATAGTACATTATTTTACGGATTTTTTTATTTTCATTCATAACATCACCCCTTCTTCCCCTTAGTATATCATATTTGAAAGCCCTTTAATATAGAAAAAAGAATCCAAACAGTTGGATTCTTTTTATAAAATTGAGTCGATTAGATCTGTCATATCATCACTTGTTTGCTCTGGACCAATTTCAGAAACAATTATACCGGCTACTGCACGCGCCACTAATCCTTCGATGTCAAAGCGTTCTTCATATTTTTCAACATTCTTCAATTTCGGATTTGTCTTAGGACGGTCAGGTGCAAAAATTGTACAACAATCTTCAAATGGTTGAATTGAAATATCAAAGGTATCAATAGCTTGAGCTATATCGATGATTTCTAATTTATCCATAGTGACAACAGGACGAATTACCGGTGTTGTAGTTACGGCATTTATTGCTTGCATACTTTCCAAAGTTTGACTAGCTACTTGACCTAAACTTTCTCCATTAATAATTACTAAACCACTACGACTTTCACGAATAGCATCAGTAATACGCATCATGAAACGACGAGTTAATGTCATTAAGTAGGCTTCCGGAGCTTTATCCTTAATTTCCTCTTGAATTTCAGTAAATGGAACCTCGATAAATTGAATATTTCCACCAAATCTAACCAAACGACGTGTCAATTCTTGCGCTTTCTTCAAAGCACCTGGACTTGTATAAGGTGGACTAGCAAAATGAACAGCTTCAATTTCTACACCACGTTTCAATGCTAAGTAGCCTGCAACTGGTGAATCAATCCCACCGGATAGCATTAACATCCCTTTACCAGAAGTTCCAACAGGTAATCCGCCAGCACCTTTAATATCTTCATATGAGATATATGCTGCTTCATCTCGGATTTCAACTTTTAAATTAACATCCGGTTTTTTCATTTGGGCTTTAATATTAGGTAAAACTTCAAAAACAGCTCCACCAAGTATGCGATTTAATTCAGTACTGTCTAATTCAAAATTGTGATCGCTGCGCTTCCCAGAAATTTTAAATGTCATTTCTTCAAAGTAGAGGCCTGTCATAATTTGCTGAACGGTTTCAACCAAAACAGGTACACTTTTTTCTACTTTATACACTGGAGATAGACCTTGAATACCAAAAACTAATTTCAAAGCTTCAATCACTGGTTCATAGGGGGTGCCATTTAAGAAGACATGAGTTCTATCTCTGTCAGAATGGACTTTAATCTCTGGATAGATTGAAAGAACATCTTGTATATTGCGCTTTAATTTATTAATAAAGCGCATGCGATTTTTTCCTTTAGTAGACAACTCACCGTGTCTAACCATAATTTCTGAGTATTGCATTTTATCTTACTTTCTGTGTTTTATCATAAATCTGCTTAAAGATTGTTAAGAATTGTTCAACTTGTCCCATATCGTTATCGTCATCTAAACTAATTCGAACGGCTGTCTGAGCATCTTGCAAAGGCACTCCCATAGCAAGTAACGTTCCTGCTGGTTTGCCGGCCTTAGATGAACAGGCACTAGTAGTAGAAATATAAATCTCATGACTTTCAAAAGCATGGACCAAAACTTCTCCTCGTACTCCTTTAATCCCAAAAGTCAGGATGTTCGGTGCGAAGCCTTCTATACCTGAAAAAACAGTTACATCCTTATACATTGATAAGGCTTCAAATAAGACTTGCTTCATAACTGATATCTTTTTCAAAGCACTTTCTTCACGTTCATTTAAAAGACGTAAAGCCCTAGCCATACTAGCAATAGCTGGTAGATTTTCAGTTGTCGAGCGTTGACCTTTTTCTTGTCCACCACCATTTAATAAGGGAGTAAGTCGTTTGCCGGTCTTCATATAGAGGAAGCCAATGCCTCGAACAGCATGAAACTTATGTCCCGAAAAAGATGCAAAATCGACACGGTCTGTTAAAAATTCTGAAGTTGGAATTTTACCGATTGCCTGAACAGCATCAACGTGAAAGGCAATGCCTGGCTTATCAGATAAAAGTTCTGAAATAGCTTTAATGGGTTGAATAGAACCAATTTCGTTATTAACCCCCATAACCGAAACAAGGATTGTATCAGGTTGAATTAAATTCGCTAGTTTCTCTACATCAACAAATCCATCCTTAGTGACCGGTGCAAATGAAATTGAAAAACCTTGGCTTTCCAACCATTTGGCACTTTCTTTAACCGCAGGGTGTTCAATATCAGAAACAATTATATGTTTGCCATAACTTGCTTTTTCAAAGGCTAAACCTTTAAGGGCCCAGTTATCACTTTCTGTACCCCCTGAAGTAAAGATGATTTCTTGCTCATTACATCCTAAAAGATCAGCTATTTGTTTACGTGAGGCTTGCAAAATACGACTAGCATTTGTTCCTAGTTTATGCAAGCTAGAGGGATTACCATAAATTTTACTGGCAACTTCCTGATAGGTTCTCAAAGCTTGAGGGTCAGGCATTGTAGTTGCAGCATTATCAAAATATATCATTTGTCACTTCCTATTATAATCAATCACTCTATTTTATCACAAATTAATTGAAATGCCAGAAGCATAATTTTTAAGAAAAATTATCGGCACCAATTTGTAGCTAAAAGGTAAGGTAAATGGTTGACTAAGTTTTTTTTGAAGCATATACTATTAAGTGAACTTTTTATTCAAAAGTTAATTGTAAGAATGAAATAAGGAATACTTATATATAAGGAGTAAGCATGTCATCAAATTATTCACGTAAAGCTAAAACACCAAACAAAAAATCGGTCCCAGCAAAACACATCGTAACTGGCTTGTCAGCACTGCAAAAGACAATTGCCTTAGTCGGGGGGATTTTATCCATTATAGTCGCAACCATTACGATTATGCGTACCCTTCACCCTGAGGATGCAAACAATAAAGATAATTCTGCAGATCATTCAAGTTCAACTATTGTTAAAATTATTGAAAAAGAGTCAAGCAAGCAATCAGACAATAGTCAAGAATCAACTGATCAAAGTTCAAGTCTTCCAAGTAGTTCAATCGAAACTGATACGTCCACAACTACTACAACTAATAATCCTGATAGTAATCAGTCATCATCATCTAGTCAAGAAACCGTTCCAAGTGATACCACAACAAGCACAAATACACAATAAATCGAAAGTCTGAGTGAATACTCAGGCTTGATTTTTGTCAAATTTTACCAAATATAAGGAAATAAAGATGACTATTCAAGAAGCACTCAATTGGATACATAGTTTTAAAGCATTTGGTCGAAAGGTTGATTTAGAACTGATGAACTGGTTGCTAAATCAACTGCATAACCCACAAAAAAAATTTCCAGCTATCCATGTTGTTGGAACGAATGGCAAAGGATCCGTAACTGCCTATCTACGCACCATCTTTTCTCAAGCAGGTTACAAGACTGGTAGTTTTACATCACCTTTTATTACCCGATTTAATGAACGGATTGCCATTAATGGACAAGATATATCAGACCAAGATTTAATCCAATGCGTTTTAATTTTAAAACCGCATATTCAAGGTCTCCCATTAGAAACCAAATGGGATCGTCCAACTGAATTTGAAATTGTAACCTTACTGATGTTCATTTATTTTGCAGAAGTTAATCCGGTTGATCTAGCCATCATAGAAGCCGGCATTGGTGGAAAAAATGATGCGACAAATGTTTTTCAAGCCCTAGCTGTTGTCTGTCCCTCAATTAGCCTTGATCACCAAGAAAAATTGGGACAAACTTTGTCAAGCATTGCCCAACATAAAGCGGGTGTCTTAAAGGGGCATGAGTTCTTGATTTTAGGGAAATTGGAATCCAGCGCAGCAAAAGTGTTTGAGGAACAAGCTCACAAAAACCAGAGCACCGTGTACTCCTTAGGCACAGCTTTTTCCATAAATTCTAACAGAGAGACATTTGATTTCCACTGGCAGAATCAATCGATCGAGCGTGTAAAGCTACAGCTTCTTGGCAAACACCAACAGGAAAATGCAAGTCTAGCAATCATGACAGCTTTGCTATTGCAAAAAGAATTTCCGAAATTAAATCCACAGGCATTCCCTCAAGCTTTGGCTGATGTTAGGTGGCCTGGTCGGACGGAATTTGTAACTTCAAACCTGATGTTGGATGGCGCACATAATCCTGACTCGGTAACAAAACTGAAGGATTTGCTAGTTACAAATTTCGATGACAGCAAAATTCATATTCTTTTTGCTGGCCTTCGTCGTAAGCCACTCCGCGAGCTTCTTGAAATTTTAAGCGAATTTGATGTTATAGTGACAACTTTTAATTTTTTCGAAGCTGAACAATTGGAAAACTATCCTGATCAGTTTCCAAGAATTAGTGATTTTAGAAATTGGATTGAATCCAGTAAATCAAGTGATGATTTATATGTCGTTACTGGCTCGCTCTACTTTATTTCAGAGGTAAGGGATTACATTCATTCAAATATTAAATAAAAGCTCTCCTGATGGAGAGCTTTTATTTATCTCATTGTCACAAATTCTTCTGCACCAGTTGGGTGAATTGCTACTGTGTTGTCAAAATCTGCCTTTGTCGCCCCCATCTTGATTGCAACTGCAAATCCTTGAATCATTTCATCAACTCCATAGCCGATACCATGAAGCCCAACAATTTTTTGATTTTCCCCTTGAGTAACTAACTTCATTTTGCACACCTGGCGATGGTCCGTTACGGCAGTGTACATTGAAGTAAATGAAGATTGATAAACCTTGATATCGTCTTCACCAAAAACTTCTATTGCCTCTTCTTCTGTCATGCCTACTGAACCAATTGCTGGATGGCTAAAAATAACTGTCGGAACATTGGTATAGTCTAACTTTTCATTTGGTTTGTCATTGAATAGACGTTCAGAGAGTCTTCTACCGGCAGCAACTGCAACCGGAGTAAGTGCAAGCTTACCATTGATATCACCTACTGCATAAATCCCTTGAACACTTGTATTTTCATATTCATCAGTTTTAATGTAGTTTTGCTCATCTAGTTCGACACCTGTATTTTCCAAGCCAAATCCTGTAACATTTGATTGACGCCCTATTGCCCAAATAACCCGATCAACTTCCAACTGGCTACCATCATTTTTAGTCAATAAAATTGAATTATCTTCTTGTTTTTGCAAACTTTGTACTTGCGTCTGTGTATGGAGTTGGATCTGCGTATTTGCCATTTCATCAATTAAACTTGCAACGATATCTTTATCAAAGCTTCTTAGTGGACGATCATGTCGAACAAGTAAATGAGTTTGTGACCCTAGAGCATTTAAGACACCTGCAATTTCTACAGCAATATAGCCTGCACCAATAACAGCTGTCCGTTTAGGAATATCATCCAAAGCAAAAAAACCATCAGAAGTAATTCCTAATTCTGCTCCAGGAACGTCTTGAGGAATAACCGGATGTCCACCAGTTGCAATCAGAATATGCGGAGCAGTATAGGTTTCATCTCCTGCTGTTATAGTATGGGCGTCAATGAAACTAGCATAGGCATTGATACGTTCCACTCCGTTTGATTCAAATCCTCTTTGATAGGACTGATGGATACGATCAATATAGGCTTGTCTATTAGCTTTTAATGTTGCAAAATTGAAGTCAACATTTTCTAAAGTATAACCATAATCTTTAGCATAGGTTTGGATTGTTTCTGCCACTTGAGCACCATACCACATCACTTTTTTAGGTACACATCCAAGATTTACACAGGTTCCCCCAATCTCTGAAGCTTCAATTAGCAATACTTTAGCACCATAAATAGCTGCACGATTAGCAGAAGCAATGCCTGCACTTCCGCCCCCAATTACTATATAATCATATTTTTTCATACATTTACCTTCATACTTTCTGATAATAATGTAACACATTTAAAAACTGGCCTCAAGAAATAAAATCGACAAAAAAACTTAGATTGAAAACAATCTAAGTTTTTAAGAGTATTAAAGTAAATCTTTAAGTGGTGTAAAGATGATGCGCTCCAAATCAGTTACATAAACTGATAATGCTTGTTGTGCATCAAAGTATGCTTTTAATAAGTCATTTGCTTCAATTTTTTGACTTAAACCTTGGATTTCAGCTTGTTCTTCTGGACTTGGCATTTGTCCAGTTTGCATCATATTTTGAATTTTTTCTTGCATTCCAACAAATTCATCAAACAATTGATTGGCTTGTTCATCTGCTTTTATTTCATCTTTAGCAGATTCTACTTTTTTATACTCAGGAAGAGCTCTTAAAGCTCTTTCAATTTTATTGGCATAGTCATAAATTTCTTGTGACATAAGATTTCTCCTTTGATCTTTTATGTTCATATCATATCATAAGATAATTACATCTGTCGCCTAATAACTGTCAACATAAGCTTTGTAATCAGCAAAAGCTTTTTTTAACTCAGTCATCGTATCAGATGAAAATTTTTCCAATAGTTCATTTGCTAAGACAGTAGCCACAACATGTTCCATTACCACTCCAGCAGCCGGTAAAGCTGTTGGATCTGAGCGTTCAACCGTTGCTTTATACGGTTCATGGGTATCTATATCGACGGACATTAGAGGCTTGTACAAAGTTGGAATTGGCTTCATCACACCTTTGATGATTAAATCTTCTCCATTAGTTACCCCTCCCTCAAATCCACCTAGATGGTTTGACTGACGGCTATAACCTTCTTCCATAGACCATTGAATGGGGTCCATCACTTCTGACCCTTTTAAATAGGCCATCTCAAATCCCATCCCAAACTCAACACCTTTAAATGCATTGATAGATAGAACTGCTTGTGCCATTTTCCCATCTAACTTTTTATCCCAATGAACATAAGAACCTAGACCAGCTGGAACACCTCTTACAATGGTCTCAACTACGCCACCAATGGTGTTGCCTTCTTTTTTGACTTGATCTATATAATCTCTAATTTCATTATCCTGAGCTTTATTGGTAATTGACAAGTCAGATTCCAAAGCAGCTTTATGTAAATCAGAAAAAGTTAAGTTAAGAGGAACTTGGACCTCTTTGCCACCAAAAACAAGAACGTGGTTTAAAATAGCAATATCTAACTCTATGAGAATTTGTTTTGCGACAGCTCCAACGGCAACTCTCATCGTCGTTTCTCGAGCCGATGACCTCTCTAAAGCATCTCTTAAATCTGCGAAGCCATATTTAATACCACCTACCAAATCGGCGTGTCCTGGTCGAGGATGCTTAACTCGGCGTTTAGACTTTATCTTTCCGTCTACTTCTTGAACCGCCATAATATCGAGCCACTTCTGGTGATCTTTGTTAATAACAGTCAATGTAATAGGTGCCCCTGTCGTTTGTCCATGACGAACTCCTGATGAAATAATTACTTTATCATTTTCAATCGACATGCGAGCACCACGGCCATAACCACCTTGTCTACGTTTTAGTGATTGATTAATGATATTTTCGTTCAGATTTAATCCTGCCGGTACTCCTTCAATAATGGCAGTTAATTGACTACCATGTGATTCTCCTGCTGTTAAAAATCGCATTATTATCCTTTCATTAAAAAAGCACTATTTTAGTTTTCACTAGAATAATGCTCATTTTCATTAATTATCGGCTTCTAAAATTGCTTTTACTTTTTTCATATCTGTTAAAGAAACCTGACCTGGAGCACTGACATGGTCCATTGAAACAAAGGTCCAAGATGAACCAATGACGTCACCTGATAAACGGGACAGTCTTCCAAGTTTACCCATAGACATTGTTGCAAAGGTTTGTTCAGGATTTAATGCTTTAAATCCTCTAGTGTAGTTCATTAAGTCTAAAACATCTTGTTCACTTTTCGGCATAACAGCAATTTTTACTACCCGTGGAGCCAATTTTGTCATTTCTGAAAATGATTCCATTAAATTCTCAGGCGTTTCTTCAAAATTATGATAAGACAAAACTAAATTTGGAAATTCAAGCAATTGATTGAAGACATCTTTGTGTGAAAAATACTCAAAGTCAATAAAGTCTGGATTATAAATAGCATTAACTTCTTTAATTAAGTCAATGTATTCTTGATTTTCAAGTTCAATTCTCCCCCCCTCACGATTAGTTCGTAAAGTGAAAATAATTTCACGTCCTGAAAATTTTTCAAAAATAGCTGGTGCAACAGTCATAATATCTTCCTTAGGAAGATAATCTGCTCGCCATTCAATTAAATCTACACCATCATATTTAGAGACGTCAATTTCACGCGCCTCTTCAAAACTACTTGGCATTATCGGAGCTACTAATTTCATTATCGTACCTTTATTGTAAATACCTTTAAATAATTACTTCTTTCGTCTGATTGGTTTATTGTAAAATCTTTGGGTAATTGTTGCAAACTCATCGATTGTGGTTTCCGATTTCCAAACCCTTTAAGGAGCTGTTTTTTAAATTGTTCTACAGTTAGGTTAGATGCATTTGTAGAAGCAATAATCTGTCCTTGGGGCTTTAAAATTTCCAATGCTTCAGCGATTAACTTATGATAATCTTTAGAAACGGAAAATGTATGTTTTTTATTTCTAGCAAAACTGGGTGGATCAATAACTATTATATCAAAACTTAAGCCTTTACGCTTAGCATATTTAAAATAGTCAAAAACATCCATCACTATCAGATGATGGTTACTTGTATCAATTTGGTTTGCTTTAAAATGGGCTTGTGATAGTTCACGAGAGCGTTTTGCTAAGTCAACAGAAGTTGTTTCTCTCGCGCCACCAATAGCTGCTGCGACGGAAAATGCTGCTGTATAAGAAAACATGTTTAGTAGAGTTTTACCACTTGCCTGGCCACTTGCTAAAGCTTTTCTGACATCATGTTGGTCTAAAAAAATACCTGTCATTAATCCATCATTTAAAAATACTGCATAATTGACAGAGTTTTCTTTAACAATAAAAGTTTCTGGTGCAACTTCACCAAACAAATGGGCAGATTCGAAGTCTAAACCTTTAAATCTAATTTTTTCATAGGCACCTTTTATATCCGGGAAAACAGTTTTAAATGCATCAATTATCATACTTTTGTGCTTGAACACAAAAGTATTGTACCAAGAAAAAAGTGCATAGTCGCCATAGATGTCAATCGTTAGGCCACCAAAATGGTCTCCTTCTTGATTAAAAACACGGTAAGCAGTTGTCCTATCTGTTTTAGTATAGTTTGACCGCTTTTCTTTAGCTTTTTTAAACAACTTTTCAAAGAAAGGTATACTTAACTGATCTATATTTTTCCCAATAAACCAACCAATGCCTTTATTTTGTTTAGAAAGATAAGCAGTTCCAATTTGCCTATTTGATTTACCAAATAGGCTAACTAGTTGATCGAGTTGATCGAGTTGATCAAAGTCCCTTTCATCAAGCAATTGAACCCCAGATGATAACTTCTTTTCAACAAAAGAATTAATATAGAGTTTGTTCATAGTCTATATTATAACAAATTATAAGTAAAATTCATACTAAATTTGAACTTATGGTGAGCACAAGCTCCTATTTTTTGATATAATTTAATTTGGGATTTTTGTGCTCGATAAAATTTGCGACACAAACTTCTGAATGACAGAACTCATTAAAAATAATATTACACATTCCTAGTCCGTTAATATTTTAAAAAATGACGAGCTAAAAACTATTTTCTTAATTTAAACTTTAAGTTAGTTTTTAGTTAACATCGTTATACTTTAACATATTAACCCTTCATAACTTGGAAAATAAACGAGGATGTTCTTACTGTGAATCGATTAAAAAAACGTTTATCAAACTTAATTAACACACGACTAGGATTTATTATTATCCTAGTTACTATTTATTGGTTCAAAACAATTTGGGCCTATCACTTCGACTTTAGTCTTGAACTAGGTAATCTTTACCAAGTTCTTCTATCTTTAATTAATCCAATACCATTTGCCTTACTATTATTAGGTTGCTCCTTATATATCAGAAATACTAAGGCTTTTTATATTGTAAGTTGGATAATTTATATCATTTTAAACTTACTGTTAATTTCAAATTCAATTTATTATCGTGAATTCTCAGATTTCATAACAGTAAGCGCCATGCTTGCTTCAAGTAAAGTTTCAGCCGGTTTAGGCGATTCTGCTGTTAATCTGGTCCGAATTTGGGATATCATTTTTATTATCGACTTTATTATTTTAGGATATCTCTTTGCAAGAAAAAGAATTACACTTGATCATCGACCATTTAATAAACGTGCGTCATTTGCAATTACTGCACTTTCCTTACTTTTTGCTTCTATCAATTTATTTATGGCTGAAATTGATCGCCCAGAACTTCTTACACGTGGTTTTTCAAATACATATGTAGTAAGGGCATTAGGTTTACCAGCATTTACTGCTTATAGTGGTAACCAAACTTATCAGGCTCAAAAAGAAAGAAATGGGGCTACTGCAAACGAATTAATTGACGTTAAATCTTATGTTAAAGAACATTATGCTGCTCCAGATTCAAAATATTACGGAATCGCCAAGGGCAAAAATGTTATTGTTCTTCACTTGGAGAGCTTCCAACAATTTATAATTGATTATAAACTCCAAGCAGATGGAAAAGAATATGAAGTTACACCATTTTTAAATTCTTTATATCATTCAAACTCAACCCTAGCCTTTTCTAATTTTTTCCATCAAGTCAAAGCTGGGAAAACTTCGGATGCAGAGACAATGATGGAAAATTCATTATTTGGTTTAAATAGTGGTTCCTTTATGGTTAACTATGGTGGCGACAATACTCAGTTTTCTGCACCTACTATTTTAAATCAAAATGGCGGCTACTCAAGTGCTGTTTTCCACGGAAATGTTGGAACTTTTTGGAATCGAAATAATGCTTATAAGCAGTGGGGCTATAACTACTTCTTTGATTCTAGTTACTTCCAAAAGCAAGATAAAAATAACTCCTTCCAGTATGGCCTTAATGATAAATATATGTTTAAAGATTCCATACGCTATCTAGAAAGAATGCAACAACCTTTCTATACTAAATTTATTACAGTAAGTAATCATTACCCATATACTAGTTTAAAAGGTGAAGAACAAGAAGAAGGATTCCCATTAGCTAATACTGATGATGAAACTATCAACGGCTATTTTGCAACAGCAAATTACTTAGATGCTTCAATAAAATCCTTCTTTGATTATCTGAAAGCTTCTGGTTTATATGATAATTCAATTATCGTTATGTATGGTGACCACTATGGGATTTCAAATTCACGTAATACTAGCTTAGCTGAATTACTTGGTAAAGACCCTCAGACTTGGTCAGAATATGATAATGCAATGCTTCAACGAGTCCCTTATATGATTCATATCCCAGGATATAAAGAAGGTGGCATAAAAGAAACCTTTGGTGGTGAAATTGATGCCTTACCAACTTTATTACATATTTTAGGAGTTAACACAAGTAATTATGTCCTATTAGGACAAGATTTATTATCTCCTCAAAACAAGCAAATTGTTGCCCAAAGGACCAGCGGTACTTATATGACACCTGACTTTACAAACTATAGTGGTCGATTATATGACACCAAAACTGGTGCTGAAATTACCAATCCGGATCAGGCAACAATAGAAAAGACTAAATTAATCAGAGAAGCTATCACTAATCAATTAACTGCTAGTGACACTGTCCAAACTGGTGATTTGTTACGTTTTGATAAAGATAATGGTTTAAAACAAGTTGATGCAACTAAATTTATCTATACAAAACAGCTTAAACAAATGAAAGCACTCGAAAAGAAATTAGGAAATAAATCAACTAGTTTATATGATAAACGAGATCAGAAGACTACACGTGATTTATTTAAGGCTCCTTCATATCTAGATTTATACCCTGACGGTGGAGGAAAAGAAATTTCATCCTCTAGTTCTTCTTCCAGCGAAGAGCAAGGAGATAAAAAAGATAATAATGAGTCTAAAACAAAAACAGAATGATGCTAGTCATCATTCTGTTTTTTATATACAAAAAACAAACTAATGACTAGCATTAGTTTGTTAAGTAATTATTTACCAAGTTTGTTTTTTGCAGCGTCTGCAAGTGCTGTAAAGCCAGCAGCATCATGAACTGCTAAGTCAGCAAGCATTTTACGGTTAACTTCAATTTCAGCAAGTTTCAAACCATGCATTAATTGTGAGTAAGACAAACCATTCATACGAGCAGCTGCGTTGATACGTGTAATCCACAATTTACGGAAGTCACGTTTCTTTTGACGACGGTCACGGTATGCATAGTAATAAGAATTCATTACTTGTTCTTTTGCAGTACGGAACAAGATATGTTTTGCTCCATAGTAACCTTTTGCTAATTTTAATACACGTTTACGACGTTTACGTGCAACAACTCCACCTTTAACACGAGCCATTTATATTTCCTCCAAATAATTCTAATAAATCTAGTAAATGCTATAGGGTATCTTATTTAAGACCTGTAAGCATTGCTTTAATACGTTTGAAATCTCCTGAACTTACCATTGTAGCTTTACGAAGATGACGACGTTGTTTTTTAGTTTTTCCGTGGAAACGGTGTGAAGTGAAGGCGCGGAAGCGTTTCAAACCACCAGAACCTGTACGTTTAAAACGTTTAGCTGATGCGCGGTGAGTTTTTTGTTTTGGCATTTTAGTATTCTCCTCTTAACTTAGTATATAACAATGACAATTATTTCTTGTCGGTAATTGGTGCAAGTTGCATAAACATTTGGCGACCATCCATTTTTGCTCTTTGCTCAATAATAGAAATATCTTGAGTTGCTTCAGCAAATTCAGCTAGAACCTTTGCACCAATCTCTTTATGAGTAATCATACGCCCTTTAAAGCGGATAGAAACTTTAACCTTATTTCCTTTTTCAAGGAATTTACGACCATTACGAAGTTTTGTTTCAAAGTCTCCCTTATCAATAACAGGACTTAAACGCACTTCTTTAACAGTCACAACGCTTTGTTTTTTACGTTGTTCTTTCTGTTTCTTTTGATACTCAAATTTGAACTTTCCATAGTCCATAATCTTGGCAACCGGAGGAACAGCTTGTGGCTGGATTAAAACCAAATCAACATTTAAAGAATCAGCAAGTGCTTGAGCTTCTGATAATGTTTTAATACCTAATTGTTCACCTTCTAGACCAACTAGACGAACTTCACGAACGCGAATTTCATCATTAATGAATAGATCTTTTTTAGCTATGATCTTCACCTCTTTATTTTTTTAGAGAAAAACGAAAACGAGCCTGATAAATCAGGCCCGCACACATTTATATCCTATTGGATTTGACATGTTGGGCCAGACAACCTAAGTCGCAAGGCGAGAAGCTCTCACTTCTGCTTTTCTCATTGTTACTATAATACCATAGTAACTATTGCATGTCAATCATTTTTTTTGCTTTTTCTTCAATAAATTTTACAACACCCGATATATCAATCCCCGTTGTATCAAAAACAATAGCATCTTCTGCCGCTTTAAGAGGAGAAACTTTACGGTGACTATCTTTATAATCTCTTGCTTCAATTTCTTGTTTTAAGAGTTCTAAGTCAGTTTCGATACCTTTTTCAATATTTTCTTTGTATCTTCTTTGTGCACGTTCATCCACTGAAGCAATCAAAAATATTTTTAATTCTGCATCAGGTAAAACTACTGTTCCAATATCACGACCATCCATGATAATTGATCCAGTTTCAGCAATACGTCTTTGTTGTCTAACTAATTCTTCTCGTATTTCTGGAATAGCTGATACCCAAGAGACATTATTTGTGACATCATTTTGTCTAATATCCAATGTAACATCTTGATCACCAAGAAATACTTTTTGACTACCGTCACTTGCTTTCTTAAATGAAATAGGTGTTTGAGCAAGATTATCTAATATGTCTTGAACATCATGCTCAGTGTATTTATTTTTTAATGCGATATATGTCGCTGAGCGATACATAGCACCAGTGTCCAAATAAGTGTAGCCAAGATCTTTTGCAATAATCTTGGCTACAGTACTTTTTCCACTTGAAGCTGGACCATCAATCGCTATTTTAATGGCTTTCATAAATTCCTCTTCAACTACTTGATAATAACTGCATCTCCAGGGTTAGCATACCAATACCCTTGAGTCATATGGTCTGGATTAAGTGCTTGTAATTCTTCAACACTAATTCCAGCTCTTCCTGCGATGGAAGCTACACCCTCACCTGGTTGAACAACAATTGTTTGTCCTTCAGCACTTGAACTTGAAGAACTAGAACTGTCATCAGTACTTGTACCAGATGCTTCATCATTACTTGTAGCTTTACTTGAATCTTTAGTATTTGTTGTTTTGTTTTTATTGTCAGATTTTTTTGAAGCCTTTGAAGAAGAAGCCCCATAAAATCCAATAGTATCATTTTGTTTATTACCACCACTGTTTGAAGTGTAGAAAAAAATGAATAAAATAGCTACAATAATAACAAAGAACACACTCAAGAGTGCTGTTAACCACGGTGTACTAAGAAGTGCACTCCTCGCATGTCGTGTCCTGGATTCTCTCGAATCTTTTACAATTTTTTCTTCCCATGGTTCTTTAGCCATGTTTCTCCCCCTTGTTAAATTAACAAATTCATATTAGAATAATACTATGAAAGTATCTATTATTCCAGAAAAATGCATTGCCTGTGGGCTCTGCCAAACCTATTCAAGCCTCTTTGACTATCAAGATGATGGAATCGTTAAATTCTCAGATTCACAAAACTTAAGTCAAAATATCGACCCTACAGATCAAGACGCTATCTTAGCAGTCAAATCTTGCCCTACCAAAGCCCTTACAATCCAGTAAGAGGCTTTTTATCTTTTTTATAAATTTCGAAATAATCTAAATTTACCAAATTATCAACAAGAACGACTTCACCTCTAAATTTAGGATTAATTGCCAAGGCATCTAAAAAATATTTTTTAGGCCATTTTCGCATATAAAACAGGTGTTTTTTTCCTTTTGCAAAAATTGTAATAGTTGATTTAGTAACTTCAATTTTTCTGATATCTTTAATTTTAATCCGACGAGGACCAAAAAATTTCAAAGAAACGATTTTTATAATTCCTCGTTTTTCATCAATAATAAAATACCGTTGAAGACCAATACCAACTAGGATAATAAAGATAGCAAATAGGACAAAGACTTGACTGGGAATATCTGTCCGCTCATATAAGAGAGACAGTCCTATAAATATAGGAACAAAAGCAATTGACCAATAAATGATGGAAAAAGATAACTCAGGTTGCCAATGGTAACGAATTTTACCAAATATTTTTATCATTTGTCCCCTCCATTTTTACAGTCACTTAAGCCTCTTGAACAATGCCTATGATAACATCTACTGCTTGTTCCATAGTTTGAAGACTAACAAATTCAAAACGACCATGCATATTTTCGCCACCGGCAAAGATGTTTGGTGTTGGAATTCCCATAAAGGAAATTTTAGACCCATCAGTACCCCCACGAATTGGCTCAATAATCGGTTTAATAGAAAGATTCTCCATAACTGATTTAGCAATCGTAATTGGTGTCATATCTTTTTCAATGACTTTTTTCATATTGTAATACTGATCTGACAAGGTAACAAGCACGCGCTCAGCACCAAGTTCTTGGTTCATTCTATCAGCAATAGCTTGAACTTCAGCTTTTCTCGCTTCAAAGGCTTGATCCTCAAAATCACGAATGATATAAGAGCTTTCCGCTTCTTCTACACTGCCTGACATACCATGTAAATGATAGAAGCCTTGGTAGCCATCAGTTTTTTCAGGTCTATCTGCCTCTGGCAATTGATTATGAAAATCAATCGCCAATTGCATAGCGTTAACCATTTGCCCTTTAGCAGTACCAGGATGGACGTTACGGCCCATAAATTTAAGCTCTAGAGCTGCCGCACTGAAGGTTTCATATTGCAATTCACCAAGTGGACCACCATCGACTGTATAAGCAAAATCAACGTCAAAGTCTTCGACATCAAACTTGTTAGCTCCAACACCGATTTCTTCGTCTGGCCCAAAGGCTACACGAATTTCACAGTGTTCGATTTTTGGATTAGCAACTAAATACTCTATTGCTGTCATAATTTCAGCAATCCCAGATTTATCATCTGAGCCAAGTAAAGTAGTACCATCAGTTGTAATCAAGGTTTGTCCAAGATAATTATTTAAATTAGGAAACTCTTCTAGAACAAGTGAATAGCCTGATTGACCAAGTTCAATCTTACCACCCTGATAATTTTCAATAATCTGTGGGCTAACATTCTCTGCATTAAAATCAGCAGTATCCATATGAGCAATAAAACCAATTTTACGTGTTAATGTAGCACTATTTGCTGGTAATGTACCAATTAAATAACCATTTTCTTTAATATAATGAACATTACTTAAACCAATTGCTTCCATTTCTGGTTGCAAAATATTCAATGCAAAAGCAACTTGACTTTCAGTACTTGGTGTAGTTGTTGAGTCAGGATTACTTCGCGTATTTTCTTTGACATATTTTATAAATCTGTCTAACAAAGTTTGATATTGCATAATTCACCTCATAACTTAATCAATAACATTATAACACAGAAAGGCTTAAAAAACTCTTCTTTCAGATGATTTTTAAGCCTTTTCATTATACTAAATTGTGTAAGTCTTATAGTAGGATAAAATTCCAGAAACAATTCCCTGTGCTAGTTTTTCTTGATAAGCACTTGAGTTAATTCTTTGGAACTCTGTCGGATTTGACATGTAACCTAGTTCAAGAAGCACAGCTGGGGCTGTTGTTTCCCTTAAGACAGCAAATGTGTTCCTAAGTACGCCATTGTTTTTCGCGCCAGTATTTGACACAGTAGCAGCTTGAATGGCATTAGCCAACATTGAGCTACGAGTTAGTCGTTCAGCATCATTATGGAAAGTTTCGTTAATTTTTGATGGGTACTCTGGATAGTACTCATAGTAATATGTTTCAATACCATTTGCTGTGCTCGCTGTCGAAGCATTAAAGTGCATGCTGACAAAAAGGTCAGATAATGAGTTATTTGCTTTTTCTGAACGAGGTAATAGATCCATATAGCTATCATCTGTTCTCGTTAAGACAACCTTATATCCTGCAGCCTCTAACTTCGTTTTCACTAAATTCTGCATTGCAAGGTTCAAGGTTTTCTCTGTTTGGTTGAAATAGCTCGCGCCTGGATCATAACCTCCATGCCCAGCATCAAGATAGACAACCTTATTAATAATGGCATAATTTCCCTGTGAAGCTGATTTCCCGGTACTTTCAAAGTAATATTGACCTAGGTTAAATCCACTTCTTGTATTATCACTAAAATCGATGTAAGTATGAACTGTATAGTTGCCGGCTAAAAATTGATGTAGTGCCTCATTGACCTGAATGCTAGCTGTTTGATTAAGTAAATCAGTCGTTTGATACCAATGTATATTGGATTGGTCAGATAAGGACCAAGCAGCTACACTAACTTTTTTAATCGTTTTTGTACCACCTTGAACATCGACTGTTAAGATCCCTATATCTGCTTGGTAATTTGATACAGTAACTTTTGGTTGAATAATAACTGGTTGAATTACTTCTTTAGATATTTTAAAACTACCAAGATTAGTACCAACTTTACTTCCATCGGTATAATTAGTATAGACATGAACAATATAATTATCAGAAGTATTGCTGTGGTTGGCAATGTCAATCAATTGACTTGTGCTATTATTGGAAATTTGAGGCTTATACCATTTTAAATCATCTTGACCAGCTGATTCCGACCATACCGCCATCGAAACACTCGAAATAGTTTTAGTCTGACTAGTACCAACCACATTTACAGTGAAACTAGTTTTGGTCTCTTGATAGTTAGTTACCGAAACAGTTGCATTAGGTTTCGTTTCAACATTACTAAAAGTAGTCGTCAACAAGCCAATTTGACCACCAGTAATTGTACTTTGACCATAAATATGGATTTTGTATAATCCTTTTTCATTATTATGATTTGCAATGTTTACTAATACTTGGTAATTACCAGTTGCTACTTTACTAGCTTTATACCACTTGAGGTCATCTTGACCATTTTGATCAGTCCATACAGGAATAGAAACACTTGTAATGGTATCTGGTACGTTATTAACGTTAATTGTAAAGCTCGATGGACTAGTTTGCGTAATTTGACTTGTTACTTGTGGTTTCAATAATGTCACTTCTAAGGTAGTAATCCCTTTCATGACACCATCTGATTTTTGATAAGCATGGATATGATAGCTGCCAAATTCTTTATGTCGAGAAAAATCAACATAAGCTGCTCCTTGAGCAGAAGCTGTATACCACACTAAATCATTTTGATTATTAACATCTCCCCATACAGCATATAGTATGGAAGCATCTGTTGGAATTGGTTGGTTATAAGTAATCGATATGCCTGTATCATCAGCTGTGGCGGTTACAGGACTTGTAGTTGTTGCCGGCATTGTTACTGATGCCATTTGTTTTTCTGGAGCACTAATTTCTTCAGATAAAGAAGCCACTTGATTTACTTCATCTGCTGTGACAGTTGAAGCAATATCAGTACTCTCATTAGTTTGAATATTTGCTTCAGTTGAACTAAGCACAACTGACTGACTAGTTATAGTTGTACTTGTTGTTTGGCTAAGATTTAATTCAGAAACAGGAACCTCAGCTGTTACAGATACATCTGATGAAGAAATCTCTTGATTTGGTACACTAGTTCCTGTACCTACTATGCTGTTAGTTTCTTGAGTTAATCCAGAATCAGTAGATACTGGTGTGGTATTATTAATATTTGTAGTTGTTGTAGTAGACGGTGTATTAGGCTCTACCAAGACATCTTCTGCCAAGACATTCTTTTGTACAAAAAGCATGCTTAAAACAAAAGGTGCTATTAAAAATATGTTGTTTTTAAGTTTCAAAATGGTAACCGACCTTCAATTTAATATTTAAATAATTATAACATTAATTCATATATGCTTCAAACTGACTAACCTAAAAAAGCAATCCTAGTTCTACTGTTGAACATTGGATTACTTGTAGTTTATTTGCTATTTTTAAAAATAAATAATTTACTGAAAACGTAATTTAGAGCAATGACTAGCACTTGACCAATGATTGTCTCAACAGCATTAACAAGACTGATATTATGATTAACAAATTGACCAATAATATTTGGAAATTTTTCAACTAAAAGATAAGCCAAAGCTAAATCAAGTACTAATGTTGCTATCCTAGCAATACTAAACTTAACTAGTCGGTTAAACCAACCAGCTCTAACCTGGTTGAAAACAAAAATATCATTAGTAATAAATGCAAATACAACAGCTGCAACATTAGCAACCAAAGCTGACAAAGTTGCTTCTTTAGTCACAGAAAAACATATCATCCTAACAAGCATGTAGACAAGTGTAGTTAAAACACCAAAAAACAAATATTTAAAAACTTCATTATTCAATATCTTTTTTAGCATAATTACAAATCACTTTTTTCTTTTATTATATATACAGGACGTTTTTTAGTCTCTAAGAAAATTTTTGCAATATATTTTCCTATTATACCTAAAGCCAATAATTGAAGCCCGCCCAAGAGTAAAATAATACAAATTGTACTTGCCCAACCAGAGACAGGATCTCCAATAAAGATTTTTTTAAGGATAATAAATATTATTCCAAAAATAGCTGATAAGAACGACAGAATACCTGACCAAGTTGCTAATTCTAATGGGGCACTTGAAAAATTTATAAATCCTTCCAAGGAGTATTTCAATAGGCTAAAGAAACTCCAAGAAGTTTCTCCTGCTACTCTATCTCTATTATCAAAAGAAATATATGTAGTCTTATATCCTACCCATGCAAATAAGCCTTTCGAAAATCTATTAACTTCTCCTAGTTCAAGAATACTGTTTACAACTTGCCTAGTCATCAAGCGAAAATCTCTAGCACCATCAACCATCTCTGTATCAGAAACAATATTTATAAGTTTATAGAATAATTTGGAAAAAAATGATCTAATAACTGGCTCACCTTTTCGATCAGCTCTTCGAGTTCCTACAACATCAAAACCATCATTAATCTTCTCTAACATTGGAATTAACAATTCAGGTGGGTCTTGTAAATCTACATCCATCACAGTAACTAAATCACCATCTGATTCTTCAAGACCAGCTAGTAAGGCAGCTTCTTTCCCAAAATTTCTAGAGAAAGAGAGATAATTTACATTTAGATACTCTTTAGAAGCCTGACATAAAACATCGAGAGTTTTATCAGATGACCCATCATTGACAAAAATATAATCAAATATTAAATCATCAAGCATCAATTTCTCTATTTTTTTAGTCTCGTTTAAAAATGGATAAATTGTCTCTTCCTCATTATAACAAGGAATTATAATACTAAGTTTTTTCATTATTAAGACCTTTTCTAATTTATACAAACCGTTTTAGAGTATTTAACTTAATACTGAGATTGTTAAATCCTATACCTGATAATAATATTATTTGTGGTAAAAATTGAATCATATACCTAGATTTACCACCTTCAAAGATTAATAGAAAAAGTAAACCACCAAAAACAGCAATTGCGAGTGTCTGTGAAATTAATGAGTTATTTACTTTGATAAAGCTAATAACAAATCCAATAATCATAATAATATATATAATTTGTAAAAAGACTCGATAATAATTAAAAGTTGGTCTATCTGTATAGATAATATAATTTCTAAAAAAATTGTAAATTCTATTATCTTTATGATTTTGATACATAGGATTTATGAAGAATGCACCTTCTTTGGAAGCATCCTTATAATTCCAACCTAAACTACCATCTTTCACAGTGGCAGACTGCTTATACAACAAATGTCCAATAAATGTGTTTAAATTATATTCTTTTAATCTTCTCTTTATGTCCTTCTTGACTACTTCGTTTGAGTATCTACCATCATATTCGGAATCTACCTTAGTACTCTCGTTAACGAACATAGATAATCCATTCTGGAATTCGATTTGATTTGTACCTATATATGTTAAACCTAGGTCAATAAAAGCCAGTGGAGTTTTGGCATACTCTTTTTTTATTGAAACAACATTTTGACTATTATTAATTGATTTAGAAATTGTAATGGTCGGAACAAATATTAATGAGAAAACAGCAAAGTACACTAGGAATTGTTTATAACCTTTGTAAATAAAAGAAATGATAAAGAATGCCATTACTAATATTAATAAAGTTGGTCTTATGGTATATCCAATACCCGTGGTAATTGCTAAAAGAATGACTTTAAGGATTAAAGATTTAATCTCATTATCTTTGTTAAGAATTTCAAATATTAAATATAATTGAATAGTGATAATTGGTAAAACCATCACATCTGTATACATTGTTACAAACTGTGGTGTAAGTGTAATAAGAAATGTAAATAATAGGAATGCAATATCAGCTACATTTTGTGAAATAAACTTTTTTGAGACAATATATAGTAGATAACTAGATAGATTTACATAAAATATATTTAAAAACTGCATGATCCAAATTGCATTATTTTTAAATAAATTATAAAAAACTCTTTCATATAAAAATAAAAATAGATTATTGGGATTATATGATAAGTAAGTTGAAATAGTTGAATTATCTACAATCTTCATTGCACCATTAAATACCATTGCCGCATCAGACCGGATCATTAAGATTGTTGAAAATAATATTAGTAATTGAAAACAGATAGAGAATAGGAATATTAATATTTTGTACTCAAGTAAAACATTAATAACTTTTCTACTAAACTTTGGCATCAAAAACAAGAACATTAATAAAATTGCCAATACAAATAGTAATGGATTTGGTGCACTACCTAACAAAGTTAAACTTGAAAACAACCAGTATATACCAATTAACAACATCAAAGCTGTAAATAATTTAAGAACAAATTTTTCATATACAATATTCATTGTTTAACCTTATTTTTCTACTATTTGTTGTTTTGCTGCAAAATATTTTTGTAATTGATTATCAATAATTTCTTGTTGTGTCGCTGTTGGGGCTTGTATTGAAGCCTTATCAGAAGATAATGTATAAGAATTATCGTGGAAAATAGTATCATAACTATTATTATTATCTTTTCCAAAAAACAAACTAACTCCTAAGAAGTAATTTTCTTCAGAAACTCCAATATAATCAAGAACCGTCGGAGCTAAACTTAAAGAGTTTCTTCCTTGAACATCTAATCTTTCTGGAGAAATTCCTTTGAAATAAATTGATAATGGCATAGTTCCTAAATCTGGATTTGCGCGATTTTCCTTAGGAAAAGCACTCTTATATTCGGCATCAGCAAATGTTGAATGATCTGTTGTGAATACTAAAACTGTGTTTTTAGACAGCTTGCTTTTGTTAAATTTTTTCATAAATTTTCCAAAGTAGTAATCAGCATTATAAAAACGATTGAGTACTTTATCCTTACCATCTTTAAACTTTTTATCACTTGAATCAAATGTTTGATGGGTACCATAAGTATAAATTGAAGTAAAGAAAGGTTTACCATTTTCATTTTCTTTTTGCATTGTCTCGAATAATTTATTGTACGACTGTTCGTCAGATAGGCTATTTGCATTCCCTTTTGTATTTTTATAATCACTAATCACCTTGTCAAATCCAAAGGATTCTAAATATGAGGTGAATTGAGTATTCTTAGGTTCTGCGTTAATAAATGTTGTACTATAACCATTATTTTTTAGTATGCTTTGAATTGAAACTAAATTGTTTTTGTCATAATTTTCTAATTGATAGCCTGAATATAATTGACCAATAAGTCCTCTATATGTTGCGAAAGTATGATTATAATAGTTATTAAATGTAATAGATTTATTTTGTAAATCTTTTACATTCGGCATAATATTTCTTTCATCATCGATAACATGTTGTGATAATCCCTCAGTAAATATTACCACTACATTTGGATTTTTCGGAAGTTTTTTATCAGTATCTCGAGCACTTGAAATTTTATCTTTATAGAACTCTTTTGTTACATTCCCTTGTGCTTTAATTGCAGCTCTAAGTTCCATATTATTTTTATATTGTAATGCAATATTATAAACACCAAATGCTTGTGAATATGAATTACCATATAACATAGTAATTAATAATTCAAATGCTAGAAATGCTGATAAAAATGCAGTATTGTTTTTGAAAAATTTGACATAACCAACAGGTAAAAATGAAAATAGTAATACTAATATTGTCCCGCCAATATATATAGGAAATTTACCAGACAATCCGTCTAATGATTCAAAATTTGTTAACATAATTAAATTAACAAATGTCCCCGAAAAATATTTAACAAAAAACTGAATATTAAATATTAATAATAGTATTGAATTTAGAGAATATCCAATAATATTTCTTTTGGAAGATAATATTGCGTTTGTAAGAAAGAAGATTACTGATAACTCAATTAATCCAATAAACAATAGTAATAAACTTTTTGAAGATATATAAACTAGAATTGTTATTACTAATGGAAATAGATATTTTACTATAGTTGATATAGTTAACTTATTATTGTTGTGACTTTTTGTTTCTCTATGACTCATATCAATTCCTAACTAATTTTTCCTTTATTCTTTTTATTATATATTTTAATGCTCGAGCAGGTCCTATCACAATATATTTTAATGCTCCTTTTATACCACCCATGTAAGTGAAGTCTACAAAGGTATTTGGTGCACCATTTCCACGTTCATTCAATAATTTATTATCGATGAATGGAGTTAAGTCAACTGGATTTTTAGAAATCCTAAAATCATAATGTTGATTCCAAGCAATATAAATTAATAGCCTTTCTATTGCATGTAATATTGAATTTTGAGGTAATGGCTCAGCAGGTACATCTTCTACTGTCAGGTTCAAGTCAAATAAAGGCTTTAAAGCATCATATTTAAACCAGACAAAGGTCCCATAGGACATGACAAAAGTGTGAAGATGATTGAAATCAATGGACTTTGTTAATCCCATTTTTTTCCATAACTCATTCATTTCCGGGGCTATAAGATTTTCATTCCAAGCCGTTACTATCTTATTATAACGGAAATAAGTCGGCATATCAGCAATAACGATACCTACTTTATTTTTTTCAAGAGTTGCTAAGATGCTATCTGCTGGAAGGACCAACATTTTGATAAGCTCTTTTCTCCAGCTTTCTCCAGCCCAAAAATCAGCTTCTTTGGATTTTTTGGTGTGAAAATGACCAATGTAGTCATAAACTGACAATTTTTCTTTTAAAAGCAACATTGGTAAAACATCGCGACCAATATTACCAGTTACAAAGACCTCAGCTTTTTGATTATTTTCATTCAATACATTTTCAATTTGTGTTTTTTTCTCTTCGATATCAGTTGTAATAAACAAATCATAATCAAAATGAAAATTCTCAAATGCACTTAAAAATTCTTGTAAAAGATCAACATAAAAAGTATGTAAATGAATTGCAACTTTTTTATTAATTACTTCACTTGGCAAATCAGATTTTAGATATTTATTTGCTAATAGATATTTAAAATCCGGATAATTAATATCTGACATATGCTCAACAATCAAATCCACTGGATAAGTAGACTCTATTTTTATGTAGTCCAATAAATATGGAGTTATATGTTGATTATTATCTATTGCTTTTACTTTGATGAAAGGTACTCGATGTTGAAGAATCGCTGTGGGATGATAATAAGAAAAATCAGCATGCAGCAATTGGCTAGCATCCTCATTCACAGTATTAAAAATGACATCATATTTAAAACCTGCATCTATGAATGTCGTGGTTACTTTAGTTTCATAATTAGATATTACTTCATCAACATTTGTAAGATCCTTTATACCTAACCAAAAATTGTAAAAACTTTCAGACAGTATAACTGCCTTTTTGAATGAAATAAAATAACTTTGTATATGTTCCCTAAATCCATTATTATGAAGTGTTTTTTTATTTTCTCGATTATTAGTTAATCCCCAAAGATCAACATCTGAGTCATTTTCAAACCTTTCATAATAATCAGTCATATCCCAAATCGGTCCAAAACATGTATCATTCATTGTTGTAATAGAGTCATAAGTTTTAAGATCTTCGAAACCAATTTTCAACATTCCATCGCGCCAAGCCGCAAAATCAAATCCAATGTTTTTTCGAATAATAATATCATTGATTAATCCTTGATCATATAATTTTGACTGATCTTCACTAGTTAATTGACTATTAGAAATGAATATTACTTTTGAAAATAGAGGATTTAATTTTTTTAATTGGTACTCCACATGTGAACTCAATTTATTATATTTATTAAAGTGCACGTATAAAAGTAATCTCTTCATTTTGTTCTCCTACGGTATTTAATTTTAGTATTAATTCTCAACTTTTTCTCTGTAAAATTTTATTAAAAAAATTAATTATTTTCGTTGGAATTGTCCATCTACGTGAATGGGTAACAGAATTATAACGAACAACCATTTCTTCCAACTCATTTTTATAATAATCTCTCTCAGTTAACGTTTGTGAGAAGTTTTGTAAAAATAAATCACGTTCTGCTACTACTTCTTTATAATTAGTAATTTTTTCACCTAATATTTTTCCTATATAATCATCAGAATAAATATTAGCAATATTAAACCTTGAATACAGTAATTCAAGGTTTTTCAACTGTATTGATTTTATATCATAAATAATTTGAGGATCAAATTCATTAAAAATCATTCCATTGTTAATGTTTATCCCGTTTGAATGTATCCCAATTAATGAAGTATTCGTTGATAAATTAACTAGTGAAATGTCATTGTAAAAACTTGGTAGTTCTCCTAAATCAATTCTAATATATGTAGTATCATTAGGAACTTCAATTTTAATTTTGTCGCTTTTCTTTAGGTCATATTCTAAAATACTATCCTGTGAAAAAAATGGTTTATTTTCACTTGTATAATAAATTGTTAATTTTTGATTCTCATATTGACCATCTATATTCGAAAGATTATATAATCTTTCGAAATTTATTTTCAGAGCATTTTGAGCTAATTTAGGATTGTATGAGAAGTATTTACCAAGAATATAAGAATAAACTTGGTAATAATATTTCAAATCATCTCTAGCACTCATTGATGTATCTATTACACGATAATTTAAGTAGGTATTCTCACAGGGACCAGGAATTGCATTATTTAAAATAATTAGATTCATAAAAAAATCATAATCTTCAAGTTTCTTATAATTTAGATAATCATCATATCTAATATTTCCAATAATATTTCTCTTAATCAGTGAACAAGAATCAATAAAGTTTTCAATATAAAAGTGATCTAAATTAAACGGTTGAAGTTCAAGAACAATATTATTATTATCTGGATTCACTAATTTTGAATAAACTATGTCGAAATTATTTTCAATTGAAGTCAATAAAAGTTGTTCGATATAATTTTCTTGTAGAAAATTATCACTATCAACAAACAATAAATATTCTCCATTGATGTATTCGAATGCCCTGTTTCTAGTAGCGACTAGTCCCATATTTGAATGTTCAAAATAATTCGTATCCTTAAAAGGAGAAGCTTTCAAAATGCTTTTTATGATTTCTCCTGAAGAATCTTTTGAGCCATCATTAAAAATCAACAGTTCAATATTAGTATATGTTTGTTTAAAAATACTTCTTAAACACTCTTCAATATATTGTTCATGATTGTAACATGTAACAACAACTGACACCAATTTATTCATTTACAAATTCCCATTGTCCATTTCTTTTCAACATACCGGTAGATGAATCTAATTCTGAAAAATCATCCTCGTCAATGTCCGTTCTATTTACAATAACAATTGGACTATTTTCATTATTAGCAAATGCAATCATTTTATCATCTTCATCTCTAATTGATACTTGTAATTTTAATTTCACATTATTGAGTGTTGACACACTACACTTATATCGTTGAATTTTTTTGCCAGTTCCACTAGTCATATTGTCCATTGTATTATCATTATAAATCCATATATTTCTATCAATATCAGTTAGAGAAAAAGCAATATATGTTTTCATATCTTTTAGAACATCGTAGTGGATTTCAAATTCAATTATATCGTCTGGTCCTTGTAGACTTTTTGACAATAAGTTAACCTTTAAATCCTCAATGAATGAAATTTGCTCTTCAGTTTCATTTTCTTCATTAGATTCTTCTTCCGTCACAATAGCATTGTCAAAACTGTATTGATTGGCTACATCGTCAGGGTTACCATACGCTTTTACTAAGCCGTCTTCAATAAGCACAGCACGATTACAATATTTTTTTACAGCACCCATATCATGGGTAACTAATATTGTAGTCTTTCCACTAGCTTTGCGTTCCATAAAGTAGTCGTTACATTTTCGTTGAAATGCTTCATCCCCAACCGCTAATACTTCATCAAGTATTAGAACATCTCCTTGTGCTTTAATTGCAACAGAAAATGCTAAGCGGACTTGCATCCCGCTAGAATAATTTTTTAGTTTTTGGTTCATGAAATCATGTAACTCTGCAAAGCTAACAATATCATCATACATACCATCTACTTCTTCTTGTGTGAATCCAAGCATGGCACCGTTCATATAGACGTTATCGCGTCCAGTTAATTCTGGATTAAAGCCCACACCTAACTCAATAAATGAAACCATTTTACCATCAACAGTCACTTGACCCTTTTCAGGAACATAGATTTGTGAAATGATTTTTAATAATGTAGACTTACCAGAGCCGTTTCGTCCAACAATTCCAAAAAAATCACCTTTATGTACATCAAAATTAATATCTTTTAAAACACGTTGCTCTGTAAAACCTTTTATCCCTCTGAATCTATTGACTAAAGTTGTTCTAAAGCTTTTTGTTGCTTCTGTCGGTAATTTAAAGGATTTACTAACATGTTCTACTTTTACTGCAATTTCTTTTTTAGTTTCTGTCATTAGATAATCTCCGCAAATTTCTTAGCATTTTTATTAAATACAATAATTCCTAAAGCCAAAATGCAAAAAGGTAGAATATAGGGAATAATAACATAATACCAATTATGTGACATTTGCCAAATTGTCGCATTTGCTCTGTCAATTAACAAATATCTAAAATCTTGAATCATCTGTGCAAGTGGATTTAACATTAGAATTTTTGCTGCTAAAAGATGTTGGTCAGATACAAATGTAATAGGATAAATTATCGGTGTCGCATACATGGCAGCTTGCATCAAAACTTCCCAAACTTGAGCTAAGTCTCGATAATAAACAAATAATGTTGATAAAAGCAAAGCTACTCCGACGGCTAACACAAATAGTTCAATAAATAAAAATACTGCAAGGTATGCATGTGAAGAAATGGTAACACCATTAATGACCGCAAAGATAAGTACGACTACTAGGTTGATTGAAAAATTGATTAATGCGCCTAATACAGCAGAAAAGACAATTGTGTGCTTAGAAAAATTTAACTTTCGGAGTAAATCTCCCCTTGTTACAATCGAAACCATTCCCATACCTGTCGCTTCTGAAAAGAATGACCAAATAACATTGGCTAATAACAAGGCAACAGGGAAATGCGGTACAGACCCACCTAATCTCAAGAAGCGGATGAAGACCAAATACATAATTGTAAACATCATTAGCGGTTTTAAGATGGACCATAGATAACCGATGGCACTTCCTTGATATCTTAATTTAAAATCAGTTTTAACTAATTCTTTCAAAAGAATACGATTCTTTTTACTGAATAATTCCATTACTTACTTTCTCCTATACCCTAATTTTGTAATAATTAGAGTTCTAAATATAAATGTGTGAAATGGTCTATTTTTTTTAAAACCATACTTTCTTAATAATTCTATGCGTGTTAAAAAGGGTTGTTCAATCAGAGTTACATATGATTCAATCATAGATTTCTTAAAATTATCTATATCCAATTCAAGTAAATAACTTGCTTGTTTTTGACTTGATGTAATTAGCCACCAATATTTCTTTAGAGATTGGCTTGGATTGATCCAACTATTGATTCGTTTTGACCACGTTCTAGCTCCTAAAACGTTAGCTTCATGCTGACGATATAGCTCCGTTGGCTGATCGATATAAACTAGTTTGCCTTTTGCTGCAGCAATTAAGGCTAAATACCAATCATGCATCAATAAGTTATCAGACTGTGTCCATAATTCTGCCAAACAATGATTAATGACTGATGTCCCACCAGTCACAGAATTCTCTGTTAATTCTGATAATAAATCTGTATTAGCGTGATCAGATTGATAACGAATCATGCTTTCTTGCAAAACTTCCAATTGATTATTGACAATTGACAAGTCTGTATAAACTAAAAGTGGTTCACTTTCATTATATTTCAATGCCTCTTCAATAGATATTTCAAGTTTCCTTGGTATCCAATAATCATCTTGATCACTAAAAAAGTAGAAATCAGCTACTTCATGTTTTACTAAAGTATAAAAATTTTTGATAACTCCAAAATTTTCTCGATCATTTTCATTAATAAAAACAATTCGAGAATCTATGTCTACAAACTCTTTAATGATTTGAGGTGTCCTATCACTAGACCCATCGTCACGAATTAAAAGTTTCCAATCAGTAAGAGTTTGATCTTGGATACTTTTAATTTGTTGGGCTAGGTATTTTTCCCCATTGTATGTAGACATCAGAATATTAATTTTCATTTAAAAATAAAGCCTCGTATTCCTCTACTATTTTTTCCCATGTGTAATTTTCCTGAATAATTTTCTTAGCTTCTTGGCCTAGCGACTCATAGTTTGAACGTTCGTCGACACTATCAATTAACTGTGATAAGTCATTTTCTTTTTTAGTCCAATAGAGTGCACTGGTCCTTGCAACTGATTTATTAAAGTCAACTCCCAGTACTAAATTAAGATTGGTATGAGCTAACGCTTCTAATAAACCTGGGTTGGTTCCACCAACCTCATGACCATGAATATAAGCAAATGCATTTTCCCTGATATAATTAACAAGTTGCCTGTCATATTGTGTCCCAATGAATTTTATACGCTCATCTCTATTACAGCCGGTTTTTTTAATTAAGGTATCATAATAGGTGTTACCTTTATTATTACAAATGATAATCAAATCCCGTTCTGTGTGTGAAGTCATAAACTCATTGATAATCGTTTCATAATTATTCTCAGGTACAAAGCGACCCAAAACTAAATAATAGCCTTTTTCATTGAAGTCAAATTGATAAAAATAATCACGCACGATATCGTCTTCAAAAGATAAATTAGAGGGCTTAGTATCGGTTCCATAGGCTATGAATTTAGTCATGGCCCAAGGATAGTTGTCATTAATGTATTTTTCAATGCCAATATTGTCAGAAATAACTAAATCAGCAAGTTTGGTCATCTTCTTTTCAGCAAATTTTAAATACCATCTTACCGGAACTGTCCATTTTGACCTTTTCCATTCCAAACCGTCAGGATTGATGTAAAACAGTCCATCTCGATCCCGAATTTTTTTTACCAAAGGTCCCATAAAGCCACCTATGGTATTCCCTAATAAATAAAAAATCGGTTTGTCAATTTGATGTTGGTCAATATAAGACAGGGCATAATTTACGGCCATGATATCATAAGCAATGACTCGAGCTGGACCAAGTTTGGGAGGATTAATATAAAAACAATCCACTCCATTATATTCAAAGTGTTCATGATGTTGAGTATCGCTTAGACAAGCAACATGATAGCTAATATCAGGTGATTTTTGATGTGTCACTAATTGATCCACAAAAGTCTCGAAACCACCATATTTTGCAGGTAAACCTCGGCTACCAATAATAAAAACGTCTTGCATGTCACAATGCCCCATTCTAAATATAATCAATGATTATTATAGCATAAAAGACTAGCAATAGCGATATTTTACCAATAGAAAAAGCCAAAGAGCTATGGTCTTTGGCTAAACTTTTTTATTTTTCTTCTTGTTTGTAAAACTCTTTTAAGGCATCTTGCCAAGTTGGAATCACAAAACCTGTAGCTTTTGCTTTATCTAAATTCATTGTAGAATTTAGTGGACGTTTTGCCTTAGCCGGGAAAGCAGATGAATCAACTGGAGTAACTTCAACATTTGTATCTTTTAAAATTTCTTTTGCAAAATCATACCAAGTTGTATCTTCTTTAGCATCATTTGACAAGTGGTAATAGCCAAAATTTTTATTGTTTTCAGCTAAATAGGTCATAAATTCTGCTAACGTTCGTGTCCATGTTGGACGACCATGTTGGTCATCAACAACAGTTAATTTTGGATGTTTTTTTGCTAACTCTTGCATTGTGAAAACAAAGTTTTTGCCATAATTCCCAAAAACCCATGCCGTTCTGATAATGTAAAATTTATCTGCATATTTTTCAACTGCTTCTTCACCTAAACGTTTTGTTCTACCATATTCAGTTTTAGGATCTGGGACATCAGTTTCTAACCATTCTTCTCCAACTGGTTTTTGACCATCAAAGACATAGTCTGTTGAGATATAAACTAAGGTTGCATTATGATTTCCACATGCTTTTGCAATGTTTTCAGTGCCATCAACGTTGATTAATTGATTAAGTTTTTTGCCTTCGTCTTCAGCAGCATCTACAGCTGTGTAAGCTGCACAATGATAGACTAGAGTGGGTTTTACTTGTGAGAAAACTTCTTCTACTTTTTCAGGATTTGTGATGTCCATTTCTGCTACATCTACAGCGACATACTCTTCATTTCTTTCATCTAATAAATAACGAAGTTCTGTACCTAGTTGTCCATTGCTACCTGTAATTAAAATCATATATTTTTCTCCTTAAACTTGCTGTAATCAAGTATATAACTATCATATATTTTACAATAAAAAAAGGGATATTTCATCCCTTTTATACTTTTTATCGAATTCCTAGAGCAATTCGTGCATAACGACTCATTTTATCGACTGTCCAAGCCGGATACCAAACAAGTTTCACATCCACCGAAGTCACTTCTGGAACATCCTTCATAACATCATGAATTTGGTCAGTCAAGAGATCGGCTAGTGGACAACCCATGGTAGTTAAGGTCATATCAATTTGTGTATGACCATCATCCTTAAAATGAATTTCATAGATTAAGCCAAGATTGACAATATCAATTCCCAATTCTGGGTCAATTACCATTTCAAGTGCTTCTAAAATACGATCTTTAATTTTAGCAATTTGTTCGTCAGTATAGTTTTTATCATCAGTCATGGCTCATATCTCCATATTTCATCTATTTCAAGGATTTTATTCTTTCTTGATCTTCTAGGCTCGTTTTATATTTCAAGCTCACCGTTAAAAAGGTCCAAACCAGTTTTCTCTTTAATTTCTAGGAAAACCGCTGATAAGTGTCACTGGCATTTATCAGTCCTCAATAAAGTCTCTTAATTGTTTGCTTCTGCTTGGGTGGCGGAGTTTGCGGAGTGCTTTGGCTTCAATTTGACGGATACGCTCTCTTGTAACGTTGAAAACTTTACCAACATCTTCTAAAGTACGCATTTTCCCATCATCAAGACCAAAACGTAGTCTCAATACATTTTCTTCACGGTCAGTTAATGTATCTAAAACTTCATCTAATTGTTCACGTAAAACAACACGTGTTGTATAATCTACTGGATTTTCAATCACTTCATCTTCAATAAAATCACCAAGATGGCTATCATCTTCTTCACCAATAGGAGTTTCAAGTGAAACAGGTTCTTGAGCAATTTTTAGAATTTCACGTACTTTATCAGGTGTCATTTCCATACGCTCAGCAATTTGTTCTGGCGTTGGGTCTTGTCCTAATTCTTGTAACAAATTACGTTGTTCTCTAACTAATTTATTAATCGTTTCGACCATATGTACTGGAATACGAATAGTACGTGCTTGGTCGGCGATGGCACGTGTAATTGCTTGGCGAATCCACCATGTTGCATAAGTTGAAAATTTAAAACCTTTAGAATAGTCAAACTTATCAACTGCTTTCATAAGCCCCATATTACCTTCTTGAATTAAATCCAAAAATTGCATGCCACGACCAACATAGCGTTTAGCAATAGATACTACAAGACGTAAATTAGCTTCAGCCAGACGTTGTTTAGCTTCTAAATCGCCTTCATCAACAGCTACTGCTAATTCTTTTTCTTCTTCACCAGTTAATAGTGGAACAACCCCAATTTCTTTCAAGTACATACGAACTGGATCATTTACCTTAGCTGAATTACTTCCGATTAATTGCTCATCTGTAAGTTCTTCAGGTTTTGGTTCTTCAACAACATATTTAGATGAAGGATTTCCTTCTTTATCTGTGATAGAAATACCGCCATCAGTCAGGCGTTCTAATAAATCATCAATTTGGTCAGCATCTAAAACGAATGGGATAACTAATTTTTCTGTAATTTCATCATCAACTGCAGATCCTTCTTTTTTATGATTACGAATAAAATCTGCAACTTGAACGTTAAAAGTTGTAATATCGTTTTCTTTGGCCATTTTTTCCTCTATTCCATATTTCGTTTTTGCGCTATTAGATTTTCCAAAACTTCTAAGGCTAATTGATGGTCACCCTTATTGCTTGATTCTCTAACTTGTTTTCCTTGTTTATGAATATCTCTTTCTTTTAATAATCGCTGGCGCTTTTGCAGTAAATCATCAATCTCACCTGGTGCTACTTCTACAGGGAGACTTTCTTCTAATACGCGATAATAAGCTTGGGTGACTTCTTGAGAAAGTTGAGATAAATCCAGGGGACTAATTTCCCCATTAGTTTTTAATAACTGATACAACTCTTCTAAACTAGGTGTATCAAAATAAAAATTTTCTTTAGTTCGAAATTCATTTAATAAATAATCATTATGAATTATCCGGTGTAGTAAATGATTTTCCGTGCGAACTAAGGCTGTTATACTCTTACTAATAGGTAACGTAACCAAGGTTGATTCCGATTTAACAATCTGACCTTGTCGTTCTTGTCTATCTTGTAGTCGGTAACTGTTAACAGACTGTTCAACTTGTAAGTAATCAAAATCTGGTAATAAATCAGAAACACGATTAATGTATGAATTTTGTGCTGTTATAGATGGATCAGCTGCAATAATTTTCGCTATCTTTTCAACGTAAGCAATCTGAGACTGCAAATTATCCATATTTTCGGGTAAAAAGTAATCGATAAAAAATTCTGTGCTACTAATTCTAGAATGACTAAGTAGATTTGCCAACTCTTCTTCAGAATTCTTTTGAATAAATTCATCTGGATCCATCTGATTTGGAATTCTAACAATTTCAACTTGAAACTCTTTTAATAAATCTAGAGATTTAGCAATTGCATTTTGACCAGCACTATCACCATCGTAAGTGATAACGATTTTCTTAGTTAATTTTTTCAGATGATTGACATGCTCTTGAGTCAATGCCGTCCCCATTGAAGCGATAGCATTTTCAAAACCTGCTCGATAAGCAGCAATTACATCCATAAACCCTTCCATCAAAAACACTTCATGTGTTTTTGAAATAACAGGCTTGGCCTTATCTAAATGGTAAAATTCAAAGGATTTATTAAAAAGTACTGTAGCTCTTGAATTCTTATACTTAGCAATTTTGGCCGCTTGATCTTTTTCAGTCCATATCCGTCCTGAAAATGCTATCGTACTACCTCTTTCATCAGTTAATGGGAACATTATCCGATTTCGAAAGGCATCATAAATGGTATTAGATTGCTCCGATAAATTAAAAAGGCCCGAAGCTGCTAATTCTTCTTCACTGTATTTTTTTGATAAGCTTTGAAAAAGATAGTTACTTTCATCAGGCGCCAAACCAATATTAAAATGCTCTAATAACTCATCTGTCATCCCTCTATTATAAAGGTAGTTCCTAGCGTTTTGCCCAACAGTTGTCGTCATTAAGACAGCGTGGTAAAATTTCAAAGCATCTTCGTGAATTGCTATTAATTGTTGGTGAGCTGAGACACGTGGACTATAGTCTTGCCTTTGTGAGGCTATATTGACCGCCATACCAGCTTTTTCAGCTAAAATTTCAACGCTTTCTAAGAAAGGAACTTGCCGATATTCTTCGACAAATTTAAAAACATCTCCAGATTTGCCACAACCAAAACAATGAAAAAATTGTCGGTCTTCTATCACATTAAATGAGGGTGTCTTTTCTTTATGAAAGGGACACAGTCCTAAATAATGTCGACCTGATCGTGAAAGACTGACAACTTCTCCAATGACATCAACAATATTTAGGCTATTTTTTATTTGGGAAATCATTTCTTTATCAACTGCCAAGACTTCACCTCCCCACAAAAATCCCATTTTAATTTTATCTTTATTATATCACTTGAAAAGAATTTTGTAAATTTAAAAAAACAAGGTTAAATTGGTTGTCATTTTCATAAAATTTATGTTATGATAATCTTAATTAAGAAAAGGGGAATTCTAATGATAAAAGAATTAAAAGAATTTTTATTTAAAGGGAATGTGTTAGATTTAGCTGTAGCTGTTGTTATTGGTGCTGCATTTAAAGCAATCATTGACTCTTTAGTTGCTGATGTGGTTACTCCACTTATTTTAAACCCAGTATTAAAAGCTGCTGGTGTTTCTAACATTGCTGAATTAGTATGGAATGGTGTTAAATATGGTAGCTTCATCGCTGCTGTTATCAACTTCATAATCGTTGGTACTACTTTATTCTTCGTAGTTAAAGCTGCAAATAAAGCTATGAGTTACCGTAAAGTTGAAGAAGAACCAGTTATCGCTGGTCCTACTCAAGAAGAACTACTTGTTCAAATCCGCGACTTACTTGCAAGCAAAGAAGTTTAAGAAGATATAAAAAATGGAAGCCTTTGGCTTCTTTTTTTTTCGGGGCCATTTTGAAGAAGAGAATCAAAAGCAGTCTTTCTTACGAAAGACTGCTTTTATGTTCTATAAATTAGAATTTTTTACGTTTGCGAGCTGCTTCTGATTTGCGTTTACGTTTTACAGAAGGTTTTTCGTAGAATTCACGTTTACGTGATTCTTGAAGAGTACCAGCTTTAGTTACAGAACGTTTGAAGCGACGAAGTGCATCGTCAAGTGATTCATTTTTACGTACTACTGTTTTTGACATGTGTTTCACCTCCTCAAGATATCGTAACATTTTCACGTTCTTAACTATATTACATGACTTTTCGGAAAATGTCAATAAATTTTTCATGTATGGATTCTTTTGGAGGAATTAAACTTTGACAAGAATTTTAATCAACTGCTTTTCCTGTTAGTTTTGCTGCTTCTTTTATAAATTTTTTATAGCCATCCTTAGCTTTTAGTTTAGTTATCACTTTGTTTGTTGTAGCTTTTAACTCCTTGCTGCCTTTTGGCATTGCTACTGCTTTTGCATCACCTTCACTAGTTTTTAGCTTATAATCTGCAATTGCTAATTCAGGATTTTGAGCAAGATAACCTTCTGCTACTGGTCCTTCTAAATCAACTGCGTCAACTTGACCAGATTTTAATTCATTGACAGCTTCACTCATAGCAGTTAACGAAACGATGTGCGATGATTTCAATTGCTCTTTTGACAACCCCTCTTCTATCGTCCCTTTTTGGACAGCCACTTTTTTGTTGGCTAAACTATCCAAATTTTGTAATTGATTTTTATTTGATGCTTTAATCAAAATTGCATTTTCAGTAGAATAGTATGGTTTTGAAAAATCATAAACTTTTGCACGCTCTTCTGTATAAGAAATTCCTGAAATGGCCATATCTGCTTTACCCGTTTGAACACTTGATAAGACATTATCAAAACTCATCGGTGAAATTTCTAATTTGACACCTAATTCATCAGCAATAGCTTGTGCCAATTGAACATCAGAACCGACAATTGTATCTTTGCCATTTTGCAATGTTTTGAATTCAAAAGGTGCATAATCTGGACTAAGAGCGACGACTAATTTTCCATCCTTTTTAATCTGATCTTGGAGACTTTCCTTACTGCTGTTACCACAAGCAGATAAGCTTAAAAGAGCCATAGTTGCAACTACACTAGTTAAAATTTGTTTTTTATTCATGATAAATTCCTCATCTATTTTTTATTATCTGCTTGATACTTGTTTAAAGCTAAGCTCAAGCACTGTAAGCCCGCAATTAAGGTTTCCTTTTTGCAGGTATAGCCAATTCTGACATATGACTCACGGGCAAAGCGATTACCCGGTACAACCAAAGTCTCATATTCGTTTAAAAGGTACCGACAAAAGTTTTCAATTGGACCTTCAATATCAAGTTTGACAAAAGCTGTCGAAACTTTTTTGGGTGCGATCATACTTGCTTTGTCTTCTTGAGTTACCCACTCTTGCAAAATGGCCAGATTTTCACTTACAATCTGTTCATTCCTTTTGAGAATTTTATCTGAGTGAGAAAGGGCTAAACTAGCCACCTTGTCATCAAAGACGCCTGCACAAATCATTGTGTAATCCCGATAATTTTTTATTTTCTTACATATGCTTTCTGCAGCAGCTATCCAACCAATCCTAAGGCCAGGTAAGGAAAAAGTCTTGGATAAACTGTTGACGCTAATTCCTTTGTCATAAAGGTCGACAATTCCTAACAATTGATTGCTCTCAAAGGAATGATAAACTTCATCAGACAAGAGATAAGCGCCACAGGACCTAGCAATCTCCACCAGCTCCAGGAGATAGTCCCGATCCATATAAGCTCCAGTAGGATTGTTAGCATTATTGATAGTAATCAACTTTGTCTTAGGTCCAACCAGATTTCTTAATTCTTCTAAATCCGGCAACCAATTATTTTCTTCTTTAATGTGCCAGTAGTCAATAGATGCCCCCATTGACCGCGGAAGATCATAAAGTTGTTGGTAACTGGGATAATGAGCAATGATTTGATCACCAGGCTCAACCAAAGTAAAAAGGACGGTCAAGTTGGCACCTGTTGCCCCATTGCTCTGCAGGATATTCGAAGCTGTTTGATTCCTGTATAAATTTGCAACAGCTTGCTTGAACTGAGGTGACCCTTCAATCCACCCATAGTCCAGAGTTGTCTTGGCCAATGTCTGGTAGAATTGAGTCCTGTTTGTTCCAGTAATGTCAAATAACTCATTTAGTGAGAGAGAAGAAATGGAGACACCAGCTATATCATATTTAGCCAATTTTTCGTTTTCATTTAACCATTCTTCAACTCCAAAAATTGGTAATTGCATATCTCACCTCCTGTATAATAATTAATAGAATATAGTATATTTATTCTATTGTCAAGTCTATTTGCATAATTATTCCAAGAAAAAAAGAGCTGAATGTAATCAACTCTTTTTTATAAGGTTATTATTTCAACTTTTTTTCCACCAAGTAGGACTAAATGTTTTTCAATTTTATGAATGCCATAGGCTTTTTGGAGAGCTTCTGCATATAGTTCCATTTGGTCTTGGTAACGATGGCCAATATCAAGAGGATTCTTGTACTTGTCCGTTTTATAATCAAAAAGGATAATTCTATCATCAAAACGTAAGAAACCATCAATGATCCCACGAACAACAAATTTTTCGTGGCTGGCATTATCCATTTTGAGCATGGCAAATGGTGCTTCACGATATAAACGTTCTTTATTTCTTTGAAGCATTTGACCTAATTCAGTATGTTCAAAGAAATCAAACACCATATTGAGGTTTAATGCTGCTTTAACTTCCTCACTTGCATCAATTAACCTTTTAGCTTCTTCAACATCATCTAAGCTAAGAGAATCAGAGATGGGAATTCGCTGCATTAGTTCATGCATTGCTGAACCAATATCACTAGCCAATACTGTTTTTTCTTTTGAAAAATCAGGCAAGACAATTTCAGCCGGTAAAAATGGTGTTTTACTGATAATGTCAATCCCTTCAGAAGGCATAATTGGTTCATAAAACTTCTTAATTTGACTTGGGGTACGAACTGTTGGTAAAGTAATCGCCGCGTGGTATGTTTGATTTAGCTCTTGGACTTTATCCAACATATCAATGGCACGCGCAATCTCATCAGTCTGCCGGTTATTTTGGAGATTATCAGGATCTAAACTATGTTTGTTTTCTAAATGGCCAATTTCTTGATCAGTAAGTTGACTATCATCAATATATGCTAGATTAAAATGCAAGTCTTTTAGTGGAAAGGCAGCCTGGATAGCGAGAATCCATTCTTGAAAGCTTTGCATACTTTCTCTTAAAGCTTTCGGTAAGTGGTTTCCTTCTTTTTGACCATCAAATTTATCTACTAATTTCTTTTGACTTCCTTTACCAATCAAATACAATTTTTTCTCTGCTCTGGTCATCGCCACATAGAAGAGTCGCATTTGTTCTGATAGGGTAGCAAAGATTAACTCCTGACGATTCATTTGGTAAGGAATTGTTTCCAGATAAACTTTTAGACTAGCCAGTTGATTAGCTTGTAATTTGTCTTTTAAATCAGCTAAAAATTTAATTCCAGCCCCACGGTGGCGGCTTAAAATCATCGGTGAGTGGATATCTTTCAAGGCAAATTTTTTATCACAGTTTAAGATAAAGACATACTGAAACTCTAAGCCTTTCGATTTATGAATAGTCATGATACTAACCGCATCTTTTGGTTTCGCAACATCAACATCAGCCAAGTCATTTTGACTATTTAGAATTTTATCAATCATTCCGATAAACCGTGTTAAACCTTTAAACCCTGTCTTCTCGAATTGCTGTGCCCGTAAGGCAAGTGCGTACAAGTTGGCCTGAGCCTGTTCAGCTTTCGGTAATGTTCCAACAAAATCAAAATAGAATCGATCATTATAAATTTTCCAAATTAGGGAATACAATGATTGCTTCTGAGAATAGGTTCGCCATTGACTAAGATAACTTAGAAATTTGCCAATTTTTTCGGCTAATTCAGTAGTAATTAATTGTCGCTGCTGACCCTGTCCACTTTTTGCTAGTTTTAATTTTTCATAATAACTATCTAACTTTTGAGTTTGGCTTGTCTGCAAAGCAATTCTTGCCAATTGATCTTCGTCAAAGTTAAACATTGGCGATCGCATTAAGGCAACCAAAGCATAGTCATTATAAGGATTGTTGATGGATCGAAGGGTTTCTAGCATAACCATGACTTCTACTGACTTCAGATAGTTTTCTTGACCGCCATCTGCCACTAGTGGTATGCCGTACTGATTAAAGGTTTGAAAAATACTGTCATTACGCGTTCTGGATGAGACCAATAAGGTAATTTCTGAAAAGGGTACAGCTTCTTCTTGATGAAGACGGATTATTTCTTTTGCTACAATCTTGACTTGACCTGGGCTAAGGTTGTCATTGTCACTTTCTGAATCAGGTTCAGGATTACTTGTCTCATCTGTGTCATAAATCCAGACTTGAGCTTGATTACTTGTTTTCAGTTCTCTTTGTTTTGCACTTCCTGGGATGAGACGATGATTGTCATCATAAAGGATATCACCAATTTCTTCATCCATCAAATGAGTAAATATAGCATTTGTTACATCAAGAACTTCCGATTGACTCCGGAAATTTTCTTTTAGTAGGATTAATTTCCCTTGATTTGGATCTTCCTGATACGCTTTAAATTTACTATTAAAGATTTGTGGGTCAGCTTGACGGAAGCGATAAATCGATTGTTTTATATCACCTACCATAAAACGATTATGCCCACTTGATAATAAGTCAAGTAGTCGTTCTTGCATGTGATTGTTATCCTGATACTCATCAACCATTACTTCATGGTACTTATCTTGATACAGCTGTCTAATCTCTGGGTATGTTTCTAGAAGAGCAATTGCAAAATGAGCAATGTCTGAAAATTCAAAAGCATTCTCAATTTTTTTGCGATCTAGATAAGCATTTGAAAAATCAACAACAAAATTTTTCAGAAGGATTAAAAGTGGGATACTTTCTGCTTGATACTGAATAATGGTATCAAGATGACGTAAGTTTCTTAAGCTAGCATTAATTTGCTTATAGACTTGATAGGCGATTTTGTTAACTGTAATAGAATCTCCTGCTGGTAATAAGTTTGAAACTTCGTTAGCTAAATGACTTATCTTATCTTTATCTTCAATATAATTAAACTCATTAGCGTTCTGCTCTAAGTAATCAATTATTTTTAAGTGTCCTGTATACTTAGCCGTTGGTTTACCATCTTTTTTCTCTTTTGGATAACCTTCCATCTCAGTTAAATCACGTAATTGCTTTGCTGTTTCAGACATGATTTTGAGGAAATCAGTGATAATATAATCCGGTAAATCAGCATAGCCTTGGTAGTCTTGTGCTCCTTTTAAGAAAACCTCATCTAGCCATAATAAGGGATTTTCCGTTGATTGACTGAAGGTGTAGACCTTATTGACAATTTCCTTAAAACCATTTGAATCCTTGCGATTTCCAGAAAAGTTTTTGACTAATCTGAGGAAGTCACCAGTCTCATCTGATGCCATGTAAATTTCAAATAGGTCCTTATAAATAATATCTTTTATAACATCTTGCTCAGACTTGTCTTGCATAATGCGATATTTGGGCGCAATTCCTAAGGTATAACCATATTCTGAAATCAACTTTTGGGTGAAGGAATCCATTGTTCCTATGTCAGCTATGTGTATAGACTGGAGTTGGTAATTGAGAAAAGATTTCATCTCATAATCATCACTAGCTTTAATTGCCTCAACTAATTTCTTTTCAAGACGTTCTTTTAATTCCGTAGCTGCTTTAACAGTAAATGTAGAGATAAACATTTCCTCGATTGCAACTCCACGGAGAAGCTTATCTATGATTCGTTCAACCATAACAAAGGTTTTACCTGAACCAGCTGAAGCTGATACAAGAACATTTTGTCCACTTGTATAAATGGCTTCAATTTGCTCAGGTGTCCGTTTTTGCTTTTTATTAGAACTTGCTTCATGTAATTGCAAAGCTTTGATTTGATCAGCAGTTAAAAATGGCTTAAAGTTCATTTGGACTCACCTCCTTTTTCATCATGGTTAAAAATCCTTCCCTTTTTTCTCTAGTCGGAAGGGTCACTAATTGACGAGCTTGACCCATATCAAGATCAGATTCAAACCTTGTAATTGCTTTTAGTTGATCTCCCTTAACAGTTTTTCCATCCTCTGTATATGGATTAATCAAGAAATGACCTCTACGAATAAAACCTTCAGCTTCCTCATAGAGAAATTGATTAAAGGCGACTAATTGATTTACTTCTTCTTGGCTATACAAGTTATTTTTAGTTTGGTAGGAACCGTCTGAAAGCTTCTCTTTTTCATCTTCTAAGAAAATACCTTTATAAGTTAAATCTTTGTATACTTCCTCAACTAATTTATCATCCAACTGTTTAAAATCTTTTAAATCTAATTTAGGATCTTGTAAATGTAAGTACATAGCACCAAAAATAGAAATCGCTTTTTCTTCTGTCGACATGGCTGCCGCTTTTTCTCTTAAGGCTGCTAAATAGGTAACTAGCTGTGAATTTAAGCCATTGTAAAAACAGCCGATGTCAAATTTGTTAGCACTTGACTTGTAATCAACAATACCAATACTATCATCAACAAGTTGATCAATCCTATCAATTTTACCTTTGACTAATAAGGACTGAGTAATTGGCAATTCAAATGCTTCTTCCTGACTTAAGACTTTAAGATTCTGATTAAGTTTTAGAATGCCTGCAGTTGATTTTGCGATATCTTCTAAAACTTGTAAACTGTATCTGCCCTGCGCATCTTCCAAATAAAAATGTTTAAATTGATTGTTTTGACGTGTTACATTTAAGGCATCCTCTACCTTCTGGTCAAAATCAATTGGACGATGATCGCCCATAATTGTTTCAAATACTTTGTGTAAATAGGTTCCGTGTTGGCGAGCATCTGGATGGATAGTTTGCAATTCTTGCAGACCAAGAACATATTGCAAGAAATATTTGTATTGATTATCAAAAAAGACAGTCAAGGCAGATGTTGAAAGTGACATTGGTTTTTGCTCAGGATACCTTAATGACATGACTTCTTCACTAATAGCCTTAGTTTCCAAATGATTTTTTGCTTGTGGAAACTGAAGATTTTCATTTGCAAGGCGTTTCTTTAAGTAACGAAGCATAACTGTCCAGAAATTTTTATCTTCTTCTTGCAATTCACCTTCAATAGCACCACGATTTATTTCAACGAGTTGTGATAACAAGGACTTATAGTTACCAATATCTAAGTCAGTTCGTGACAGATTATTTTTCCCTTTTTCTTCAATCGGAATACCATATTGATGAACTGATTTCAGATAAGTAGACATATCCTCAGAGGACTCATTTAACATCAGCGGATAGCTTAAAAGTAATTCTTCTGTTGCTGCATTAAACAATGATAAGGCCGTAAAATGATTCTTTTTGGCATTATCCTGACTTGCAAGGTCAAATCGATGGAAATAATCCTGATCTTCATTAGTTTGACTTCTTTCTTGATCAGAAATAAGACTGGTATTTTTTGTCTTCTTAGGAAAATTATTTTGAGTCAATCCTAAAGCCATTACAAAGGGCTTACTGTGAGGTTCTACTAGATCATAAGATTTAACAGTGACCACATCTAATGTTGCAGGAACTGCACGGTAATTAGCAGCTTGCATAGCCATTTTCAAAAGGGATAAGGTTTGATCTAAAGTCAACTTTTCATTTGCAAAGACTAGTTGGAAATCCTCTAGAATAGATACGAAGGTTTTCCAGACTTCCTGATCACGCTCTTGTTCATTTTCATCTTGCACTGTCATCATCTCTTGAAAGTTCTTCGGCAAGTCGACTGCATTTAAGAGTGTCATTAGTTTCTCGAGAAGCGACAGCCCTTTTTGCTTCTGACTTTTGAATAACTGGGCTAAATTACTAAAGGAAAACTCTCTGATCTGGTTCACTATTTCCAAATCAAAACGAAAATGATTATTGCCATCTGTTGAGTTTACCTCAAATGGACGTGAAAACTTGGTGTAACCATTAATATCAGCAAATTCAACATAAGCTTCAAACTGATCAACCCAGTCTTTCTCAAAATGTCCAAAGAGCCCTGATTTCAAAAGGTTAACTATGTCCTCCCGACGCCAATTATAGGAACGACATCTCTCCAAAGATTCTACAAACTGAACCAAAGGATGATGTAAAATCGCCTCCGAGCGACCTAAATAATATGGAATCTCATACTTATCAAAAACGGGACCAATTTGCGCCTGATAAGCCTCAACATCGCCTAACAGAACTAAAATGTCCTTATAGCGATGACCCTGATACAACTTTTGGCGAATAGCTTTGGCGATATGCTCAAGTTCCTCTTTTTGATTGAGCGATTGCCAGATATGAATCCGCTCTCGAGCTTGCGCTGGCAACATTTTGTCGGTCTGAGTAAAGTCCGCTTCAGCCTCCAATAATTCACTTAAGAGACCAAACTCTTCATGAAATGATTGTTGACTAGTAACATACTCCATCTTAGCCTGAAAATGACCAGATAAGTCCCTCATAAAATCTAAACTGGCTTGATAAAGATTTCCTTCAATATATGATTTGGCTTGTGCTTTTTTACTGATGTAGGTTCCAATCACGACTTCTTGACACTTATCGTTCAAGGCTGCAACTAACAATTCTTCTTCTGCAGAAAAACGGGTAAAGCCATCAATAACAAGCACAGTTGTCGATAACTCTTGGTCTAAATGGCCTTGTATTATATGGTCAGTTAGAGAATTAAGAGGATTCTCTTGAACTAAGGATTCTGCTTGCAGTACTTCTTCAATTTTTGTGAAAATAGTAATTAAATCATGTGCTTTACGTTCGTTTTCAAAAGAAATATCGAATACAGATAAATTTGAAATTTTTAATTCTTTATAAAGGTCTTTTAACTGTTCGACAAAGGTTAAGTCAGCTCTCAATTGACTATAAACAGATAAATCATCCTCTGTAAGTTGCATAATACTTCTGTAAATCACCATCACTAATGCTGCGTCAGTCAATGAATTAGAATGATTATCAATATCAAGTGTAAAATAACGAGCCAATTGAGCAAATCGAGTAATCGTAATATCAAACGAGGCTTCTCTATCAAGTAATTCTAGGACCGATCGTTCCTTTTCAAAAGATAATGAATTTGGAGCAATATAAAAAACCTTGCTACCAGTTTGTGCATAATCTTGAGCATGGTTGACTAGAATCTGTGTTAAAGAATTATTTATATCAGTATATAGTAATCTCATCATTACCAACTCTCTATATTTAGTATTCTCATTATACCAAAAATAATGTTATTAAACTGTCCCCAAAATGATGATTCTATTGAAAAAAATAGCGCTTTCGATTAAGAAATCAAGCAATTCTCAGCAAAATAAATTATAATATAAACATGAACCACAAGTTATTATAAAGAGATAAAGGGGATATTACATGAAAACAGATAATATGAGAGAAAGTTCGAATGTTGAAGATAGACGCGGTGAAACGTCAGGATCCTCCTACGGTGGGGGATTTGGTGGCGGAGGCGGTGGGGGAGGCCTTGGCATGCTCCTACAACTACTCTTTTCAAGAGGCAGTTGGAAATCTAAAATCTTAATCCTCATTGTTATGTTAGTAATGGGAGGTGGCGGCCTCTCTGGAATCTTTACAGGTGGTGGACAAGAAAGCACTGGTAATAATAGTTCTTATCAATCTACAAAGGTCACTGAAACAAAAAGTGCTGATGCCTCTGAAGAACAAGTGAAATTTGTTAGTAAAGTTTTTGCTTCAACTGAAGATTACTGGACACAGCAGTTTGAAAAAGAAGGTAAAACTTATGATAAACCAAAATTGGTTCTTTATACTGGATCAATTCAAACAGCCTGTGGTCAAGGGCAAGCTGCTGCTGGACCTTTCTATTGTTCAGGAGATAATAAAGTTTATCTTGATATTTCATTTTATAACGAATTAAGTGATAAGTATGGGGCGGCTGGTGATTTTGCCATGGCTTATGTTATCGCCCATGAGGTAGGTCACCATGTGCAAAACTTATTAGGAACAACAGAGGAATATGCTCAAGCAAGACAAGGAAAAAGTGATACCGAAGCCAATCATATGAATGTCCAATTGGAGTTACAAGCTGATTACTATGCTGGAACGTGGGCTAAATATGTTCAAGGTGAAGGCCTTTTAGATAAAGGAGATATTGAAGAAGCTATGTCTGCAGCAAATGCTGTTGGTGATGATAAATTGCAAAAAGAAGCTTATGGTCGAACAATGCCAGATAGCTTCACTCATGGTACTTCCGAACAACGTAAACGTTGGTTTGATAAAGGTTTAGAATATGGAGACCTTCAACACGGGGATACATTTGCCGTACCATATGACGGATTATAAAAAAAAGGATTGCTATGCAATCCTATTTTTGTTCACTTAATTGACCGTCTTTAATTTGATAGACCCGATCACAATCAGAAATCATTCTTAAATCATGTGTAACCATTATGATAGCTTTATTTTTTTCTTTTGCTTCTTTAGCAAGCAGTTTGACAACATCAAAAGCACGTTCGGTATCCAGACTAGCAGTTGGTTCATCAGCTAGTACTAATGCCGGATCATTATACAATGCTCTAGCAATGGCTAATCGTTGTCTTTCACCCCCTGAAATTTCCTGCGGAAGTTTATGTCTTATATGTTCAATAGCCAATTCTTTAAACAGCTCATTTTGCTTGTTTATATTTTTTGTTTTATTCAATTTATCCACTAATTCCAATTGTTGTTTAGCATTTAAAAACGGAATTAAGTTTGAGGCTTGCAAGATAAAACCAATATCTTTGAAACGTAATTGTGATCGTTTCTTTTCAGATAAATTTGTATAATCATGACCATTAATCATAACTTGACCACTACTTGGACCTTGCAGCCCACCCGCAATGGTTAAGAAAGTAGACTTACCTGACCCTGAAGGACCAACTAGAGCAACGAATTCCCCTTCCTCAATTGAAAATGAGCAAGGTTTTAAAGCTTGAATCGTTTTATCCCCATCTTTAAATTCTTTTATAATTTCCTTAAATTCTAATACTGGCATAACTACTCCTATCCTATAGACTTGAGGGGGTCAATTCTGACAATGGCAATAACGGAAAAGAGACTTCCCAAAATTGCAAAGAGCATCATTAGTGCAAATATAACTGCATAGAGCACCCAGTTGCCTTGGAAAGGCACTGCTTGGGGTAAAACTATGGAGCTCAGCCATGTCCCTAAAAGCCCTAATGAACTACCAATAAAGCTAAGGATAATTGTTTGCGAGATAACGGTGTTGGCAATTGTTTTGTTAGCAATCCCTTGAGCTTTCATGATGCCAAAAATTGGTGCTTTTTGAATGGTTAAGACATACATAAATATGCCGATAATAATAGCGGAAATTAGAATCAAAAAGCCAATCATAAAACCGAAAGTCAAAACTTGGGCATTATAGCCTGGTAACTTTTGGATAAATTTTTTACTTGTCATTTTTTGAAACTTACTTTCATTAAATGACTCAATCTTTCCTTTAACCACGTATGCATTAACCTTTAGGTTGTTCTTACTTGATGGTATTTGATTAAGCTTTTGAAAGTCGTCTAAGGATAGGTGAATCACGGGAGCAACGTTAAAGGTTGCTTTTTTTGTTATCCCAACTATTTTAAATTTTTCTTTGCTATTCGCCTCTGTTAGGGTATCTCCAACTTTAAAATTTGCTTTCTGGGCTAGGGATTGGTCGATTAGAATTTCCTCTTTATTCCTCAACTCTCTTCCGTTAATAACTTTAGGAATAAGTGAAGATGTCTTATCTAGTCCAAAAAAAGCAACTTTTTCTTTGTCAGATTCTTTTGGGTCTTTTTTATTCCAAACAACGGTATTGATTTCTGCCAGTTCTTCAACCTGCTTAGCCTTAATTTCTGACTTGTCTTTAAGCGAAAGCTTGGAGAAATTTAAGCTAGCGTTAGCGTCCTTGGATAAAAGAATGGTATCTGCCTTCCAGTTATCAATAGCGGAGCGATTCTCCTCAATTAGTCCAAAGGCCAAGCCTGACAAAAAATACATAAGGTAAGCAATCAATAATAGTAAGCCCATAATTAAACTATACCTTAGCTTTGCTGTTTTCATTTCATTTAGTGCTAGAAACATTTTTTCTCCTTCATTCCCCGATTTGAAAAGGGAGAATGATAACATCACCCTTTTAATAAGTAAATTTTATATTGAAAACTAAATCCTGTCGTAGTACTTTTTTGACATTGCAACTTCTAGAAATATAGGCTAGTAAAGCTTGCTCAGTCTCTTCTTCCAGTTTCTCTGGTAATTGAATCGTTTGATTAAATCTATCATTTTCAAAACTGGTGCTAACTGTTATTGGCATTACTTCAATTGCATATTTTCGTTTATAAAAGCCTTGTATACACATGGTAACACAGGCCCCTAGTGCAATAACTACTAAGCTCATCGGTGTATCACCCTCATTGGTTTGACCAAATAATTCTATGCTATCACCGTAACCTTCTGATGTGGCATGATATAATTTATCACCGAGAACATTAGCTTGGTACATTATAATTCCTCTTTCGTTATTTTCTCTATTTTAACAAAATGAAATTTGAAAGTCTAAATAACTGTTTATGAACTAACAATCTAATCTTTGCTTTAGATTTTGGTAAGTTTCTCGACTTAGTGAAACCCCTTTATTTGCTACCACCTGACTAGCAAAATAATTGGCAAAATCCAAATCTTCTTTTATAGTTTGTTTATTTAAATAAGCTACCATAAAAGCACAATCATAACTATCACCAGCACCAACTGGTGGTAATAAAGGAATTGACATTTCTTTAAGGGCTATTGAAACATTAAAAGCACAGCCACCTAGCATCATTTCCTGCGAAATAAAATGAACATCTTCTTTTCGACTGGGGGAGACGAACCAAATTAATCATGACATCACAAAGAGTTGAACCAATTTACTAAAATCTTATTCATTATTTTCCCACAGCTGCAGTTTCAGTAATTTTATTTTACAAAAAAACCTGAACTTCCGCTCAGGTTTTCATTCTATCTGATTTCTGCATTAACTTGCTCTGTTAAAGCATTGGTAATTTTCTCAATATACTTAGCGACTTCTTCGACTGTTAAGCTTTCATTTGGATTTTGGAAAGTTAAGCTATAAGCCATTGACTTTTTCCCTTCACCAAGTGAAGGGCCTGCATAGACGTCAAAAAGTTTAACTGATTTAAGGAATTTTACTTTTGCAGAAGTGATCGCATCTAAAATAGCTTGGTGACTAACTTCTTGATCTAATAGTAAAGCAATATCACGAGAAACCGCTGGAATTTTTGGAATTTCTTGGAATATGTACTCATCCGATAAAAGTCCTTCAACTACAGTTAGATTCAACTCAACAACGTAAGTTGCCGGAACATCATAATTACTAGCCGTTTGAGGGTGAATTTGACCAACAAAACCAAGCAGATGATCATTATGATAAACACGTGCTGTCCGTCCAGGGTGCATACTTGCCATTTCTTTTTCGGCTTGATAAGTGACCTCTAGACCTAACTTTTCAAACATGACTTCAAGAATTCCTTTGGCATAGAAGAAATCAACTGGCTGTGCTTGCGTTTGGAAGTCTTTATCAGCAATCAAACCAGAGATGGCGAATGCAAAAGTATTGACTTCCTCAGGTAACTCTTCTTGAGGATTTCCAGTTTGATGGAAAACTTTGCCAATCTCATAAATAGCCATATTGTTATTTTTTCTAGCCACATTATAAGCAATAGTGTCTAACATTCCTGAAATCATGTTTTGGCGCAAAACAGAACGATCAATCGTCATTGGCCACATCAACTCAGTTAAATTACTTGCTTCAAGAGTGAATTCTTTTGCTTTATCTGGAGTAGTTAAAGCGTAAGTAATCACTTCATTTAATCCAGCACCTTCAGCAATTGTTCTAATTTGTCGACGTAATTTTTGTGTTTTTGTTAATTCACCAGCAGTGCCACCAGCTTCAGGCAAGGTTGTTGGTAAATTTTCATAACCATAAATACGGGCAATTTCTTCGACCAAATCAGCTTGGATTGAAATATCCCAACGGCGACGTGGTACAGATACCGTAAAGTTTTCAGCAGAGCCATTCAAACCAAATCCTAATTGAGCAAATACTTGTTGAATATCCGCATAAGTTAGTTCTGTTCCTAAGCGAACATTGACATAATCTAAGTTTGTTGAAACTTGAACAGGTTCTGTTGGTAATTGACCAGCTTGTATTTGACCTGATAAAACAGTGCCATTTGCTAGCTCTGTTAGCATTGCTGCCGCAAAATCTAAAGCTTCTAAAACAGTGTCATAATTTACACCTTTTTCAAAACGAGATGAACTTTCAGAGCGTAAGTTTAAACGGCCACTTGTTTTACGAACTGATTTGCCATCAAAAACTGCAGCTTCAAGAACAACGTTTCTTGAAGTATTGTCAATTTCAGTCGCTTTTCCACCCATGACACCAGCAAGTGCAACAGCTTGATTATTAACTGAGATAACAATGTCTTCTTCAATTAGCTCACGTTCTTCACCATCGAGTGTAACTAGTTTTTCACCAGCCTTTGCCTGACGGGCAATGATTTTTTTACCGTCAAATTTATCCAAATCAAAGGCATGCATTGGTTGTCCAAAATATAAAAGAACATAGTTTGTCACATCAACCACATTATTAATTGGTCTGATACCAGCATTCATCAAGAGATTTTGTAACCATTGTGGACTTGGGGCAATTGTGACATTTTCAACTATACGACTAGCATAAGTTAGTACTTTATCAGTCTCAATGGTAACTTCTAAGATATCACAAGCTTCTTGATTACTCTCTACTAGCTCTTTGTCAGGGAAAGCAACTGTTTTACCATAAATCGCAGCCACCTCATGAGCTACACCACGCATTGACAAAGCATCTGCACGGTTTGGAGTGATTGATAATTCAATAATTTCATCATCTAAATCAAGTACTGGGAAAATGCTTTCCCCTGGAATCGCATTCTCTGGTAAGATTTGTATACCTTCTGAATATTCTTTTGGAATAATTGAATCTGAAAGACCAAGCTCTTGGAGAGAACAGATCATCCCCAAAGATTCCATTCCACGGATTTTACCTTTTTTGATTTTGTAATTATCTGCAATACGAGCACCTGGAATAGCAACAATAACCTTAATACCAGCTTTTACATTGGGTGCACCACAGACAATTTGACGAGGCTCATCATCACCAGTATCCACTTGACATAAATGCAAGTGTGTATCAGGAACATCTTCACAAGATAAGATGTTTCCTACCACAAGTTTTGAGAGACCTTCAGAAGGCACTTCGACACCTTCAACTTCAATCCCAGTCGTCGACATTTTTTCAGCTAATTCTGCTGAAGGGACATCAATATCAACTAATTCTTTTAACCATTTATAAGATACTAACATAAAATTCTTTCTTTCTATTTCAATGCTTTTTTCATTAACCAATCAGTGTCTACTAAATCACCAACTGCAAATGAATGTTCCGAAAACTTTTCAAAGCCATATTTTCTGTATAAAGCTTGTGCTTTATGGTTATTTTCCCAAACACCTAACCAAGCCCAGTCACGGTCAGAATCATAAGCACGATCCAAAGCAAATTCAAAAAGATATTTACCTAATCCCATCCCTTGAACCTTATTAAGAAGATAAATGCGTTGTATTTCAAAGGCATTCTCTAACTCTTGCTCGGTTTGTGAATTATCCCAATTGACTTTTAAATGACCTACAACTTCATTATTCAATCTAATAAAGTAAACCAGACAATTTGGGTCTTTAATCTCATCAAGTAACTTTTCTAAAGTATAATCTTCATCAAAAAATTCTTGTAACTGTTCATCAGTATTATGGCCACCAAAGGTTTCAGTGAATGTTTGAATAGCTAGCGCCTGTAACTCTTCTACCTCTGTTGACTTAACCAAGTCGATTGTAACATCATTATTCATACTATCTCCTTCTAGCACACACCTTAACTAAAGAAAGGACATAGTGTGTAACTTAAAACAAATTTCCATTTTTGGACTCTGCTACTTACTTAAATTGATCTAAAAATCGAACATCGCCTTGATAGAATCCACGGATATCATTAATACCGTATCGGAGCATAGCAATTCTTTCTTGACCTAATCCAAAAGCAAATCCTGAGTAAATTTCTGAGTCTACTCCTGACATTTCAAGGACACTTGGATGAACCATACCAGCACCTAGAATTTCAATCCAACCCGTTTTCTTACAAACATTACATCCCTTACCACCACATTTGAAACATGAAACATCTACTTCAACTGATGGCTCTGTAAATGGGAAGAAAGATGGACGTAAACGAATTTTTCGTTCATCACCAAACATTTTTTTGATAATCATTTCTAAGGTCCCTTTTAAATCTCCCATAGAAATATTTTCACCAACAACCAGACCTTCAATTTGATGAAATTGATGTGAGTGAGTTGCATCATCTGTGTCTCGACGGAATACACGGCCTGGTGAGACCATTTTAAGAGGACCCTGAGCAAAATCATGTTGATCAAGAGTACGTGCTTGTACGGGACTTGTATGGGTTCTTAAAAGGATTTCTTCTGTGATATAGAAAGTATCTTGCATATCTCTTGCAGGGTGGTCTTTTGGCAAATTCATACGTTCAAAGTTATAGTAATCTTTTTCCACTTCATAACCGTCAACAATTTGGAAGCCCATCCCCAAGAAAATGTCTTCAATTTCCTCACTAGTTTGGCTAAGAAGATGACGATTGCCTAAGTTCATTTGACGACCTGGTAAAGTTACATCAATACTTTCAGCATCTAATTGGGCTTTAATTTTAGCAGCTTCAACAATTTTTGCTTGCTCTTCAAATGCTTGTGTCAAAACATCACGTACTTCATTAACTTGTTTCCCTACCACTGGTTTTAAATCATTTGATAGATTTTTTAAGCCTTTTAATAAATCTGTCAAAGAACCTTTTTTCCCTAAAACAGAGACACGTAAATCTTGTAATTCTTTTGTATGATTCCCTGATAGAGATTTTAACTCTTCTAAAGTTTGCGTTTTTAATTGCTCTAATTGTGTTTGTAAATCCATTGTATTCCCTTCTTTTGGAAAAATAAAAAGCGTGCCAAAACTCCATAAAATGCGGAGCGTTGACACGCGGTACCATCCGTTTTCGTCTGATCATTCAGACCTTAATTTCAAGTCATAAATGAGTGAATTCATGACGCTTTCATTAAGAAGGCTTACAGTCTATGGCCTTCACTCCCTGTTAATGTCTCTGTCATTACTAGTCTCACTGACTACTATTCAATTATAACTATTCTATCAGAAAGTTTAAGTCTTGACAATAGACAATGCTATTATGCCTAGCGTTCTATATCGACCTGACCAGTCTGATAATTGACTTTTATTCCTTTTTGAATATTTGGAATGAACACATTAAATTCTAAGCTTCCATCATCAGATTTTGCTTCCAAATGACTTCCTTTAGATAAAATATTGTTCCCTTCATAAACTAAAGTTACACGATAGCGCACACGCTTATTTTGATCAAGTGCATGTCGTATTAGCGTCTCATAATAGTTTTGACCAGTTGAATCTTCATCTGCTGCTTGATTAGCCCATGATAATTGCGTTGCTATGTTGCTTGGGTTACTCGTTGAGGCATCAAACCCCTTAAGTCCACCAACTATGGCATAGCCTAACAGGTGACCTCTGTCCACCGCATGGTCATATTCCCCCAACAAACCATGTAACTGATGCCATCCGGCAGGTTTCCAATTGGTGTAACCATTACCTGTTTCATTACGATTTTGATATTGTCTTGTTGACTTTGCTAATAAGGCATTTGCGACAAGTGGCACTTTTCGACCTTGTACATATTTAATTTGATTATTAGCATAAGGGGCACTAGACACCTTAGCATTTAAATTTGTTTTGTTATTATTGATAATAAAAGCACCCGCACCGTTCCATGTAATTTTACCAACTAATTGATTTTTAACATGACTAGTCATTACCGTCAATGCTTGAGCTTTACTTGGCGTATCAGGGTTATTATTATCCTTGGTAAAAGGCTTTCCATCACTTTCACCGGTTACTGATTGATAGATTTGTTTAATCGGATTATTATCCGAAATGACATCGTTCTTACTTAGATAGGAACCTGCTAGAACGAAAATTAGCAAGATAAGACTACCTATATTTTTCCAATTTTTGGAATTGTGATTTGACATTTGACCTCTCATATAAAAAGTAGGCAAAGCCTACTTTCCAGTAAATTTATTAATTAATTCGGTCCATTTATCCGTGGATAATATTGCAGTGGGGTGTTGACCATCCCCCATAAAACTATATCCAATCATTAAACCTATTGCTAAAAATAGGCAGGCTAATAAGGCAACAACAATAATTAGGATAAATAGCTTCAAGACGTATTTCCATCCTTTTGTCATTTTCTAATCCTCACTAACACGTTGAATAGTTGCTCCAAGACCTTTTAATTTTTCATGGAATTGATAATATCCACGATCTAAATGGCTTAATTGTGTTACTGTTGTTTGACCTTGTGCAACTAAACCAGTAAGAATAAGGGCAGCACTTGCACGTAAGTCAGTAGACATAACAGGTGCACCTTGTAATTCTTTTCCTCCATGAATCATGGCAGTATCACGCAAGATTTCAGCCTGTAATCCCATACGACGCATTTCTTCTAAATGTTGGAAACGATTTTCAAAAACTGTCTCAACCATTGTCGACTCACCTTTGACTGTGGCCATTAGGGCAGTAAATTGCGCTTGCATATCAGTTGGGAAGCCTGGATGAGGTAATGTTTTAACAGTCACTGGTTTTAAACTGGCAGTATCCACTTTGACTCTTATTCCACTGTCTTCTTCAGTAACAGACACACCCATCTCCATTAATTTAGAAATCAATGGGCGATTATGTTCCCAGACTGCATCTTTCACTAGCACGTTGCCTGAAGTCATTGCCGCAGCAACCATAAATGTTCCAGCTTCAATTCTGTCTTGAACCACATCATGTTCAACACCACGTAAACTGTCAACTCCAGTAATCGTTAATGTTTCCGTACCAGCACCACGTACTTTAGCTCCCATTTTATTTAATAGCTGCGCTAAATCAACAATTTCTGGCTCTCTTGCAGCATTCTCAATGGTAGTCACACCATCAGCAAGCGTTGCTGCCATCATTAAGTTTTGTGTTGCTCCAACAGATGGGAAATCCATATAAATAGTTGCGCCTTTTAAACGATCTGCAGTTGCTGTAATATCACCATTTTTTTGGGTAATTTTAGCCCCCATTGCTTCAAGTCCTTTTAAATGCAAATCAATTGGACGACTTCCAATTGTACAACCGCCAGGCATTGAAACTTGTGCATGACCTTTTCTAGCAAGGATAGGTCCTAATACTACTATAGAGGCACGCATTTGACTGACAAACTCATATGGTGCAACATCTAAGATATCCCCAGATGCATCTACCACTACCTTATTATTTGCTTCATCAAATGAAACATCAATATCTAAACCTCTAACAACATTATTCATTGTATAGACATCAGATAAGATTGGTACATTATATAAGGTTGTTTTTCCCTCAGAAGGTAAAACAGTGGCTGCTAACAAAGGAAGAACTGCATTTTTTGCACCTTCAATCACAACTTCTCCTTTAAGTCGTGTTTGTCCGCCTTCAATAATAATTTTATCCAATTTTTTCTCCATTCTTCACTATTCATTAATATTAAAATTATAACATAATTTATATTTTGAATCTTTAACCGAACACTAAAAAGAGGCTTTGCCCCATTTGGATTAACTCTAATATAAAATGACTTACTAAATAGCCCATAATAATAGCAATGAAGAAGACAAATAATTGAATTTTTCCTAAATTTTCAGCTCTATTTTTTACTAATTTTGACCAATCAAATAAAGACATCAATAATTGATAACTGATGCCGATAAAAAGTAAATGACAAAACAAACCTAATAAATTATTGATATATTCCATAAATATATTATAACAAAACAAGGAACTAAAGAGAATAACTTGAACATAAAAAAAAGACTCAACCAAATCTGTCTTAAAGTTAGAGTAACACATTCCAACTTTTTGACAGACTAGGAGTCTAATTTTTATTTTTTACCAACTTTAAGACGGTTAAGGGCACGAAGCAATGCAACTTCTGCACGTTCAACTTCATGAATATCATGAGAAGTTTTAGCTTCTGCTATTTCTTTTTCTGCTCTTAACTTCGCACGTTCCGCACGACTTATATCAATATTACGATCACGTTCAGCAGAATCTGCGACAATTGTGACCATATTATTTTTTATCTCAATGATACCACCATTTATTGCAATCCAATCAACATGTTTTTCATCATCTGTACGACGAATTTTCATTTCGTGGATAACAAGCGGCGCAATCAAATTGATGTGATGTGGTAAGATACCCATTTCACCATCAGGTGTTTTAACAGAGATAAATTTAGCATGATGGTCATAAACAATACCATCTGGTGTTACCACTTGTACAGCCATTTCTGTCATGATATCACCTCATTAATAGTTCATTTTTTTTGCTTTTTCGATAACATCTTCGATTCGTCCGACTGAACGGAAGGCATCTTCTGGGATATCATCGTATTTACCATCAAGAATTTCTTTAAAGCCACGTACAGTTTCTTCAACTGGAACATAAGAACCAGGTTGACCAGTAAATTGCTCCGCAACGTTGAAGTTTTGTGATAGGAAGAACTGAATACGACGTGCACGTCCAACTAATGTTTTTTCTTCATCAGAAAGTTCATCCATACCTAAGATTGCAATGATATCTTGCAATTCACGGTAACGTTGAAGAACACGTTGAACTCCTGTTGCTACATCATAATGCTCTTTTCCAACAATTTCTGGTGAAAGTGCACGTGAACTTGAAGCAAGTGGGTCAACCGCTGGATAGATACCAATTTGAGTCAATTTACGTTCCAAGTTGGTTGTTGAATCCAAATGGGCAAATGCTGTTGCTGGCGCTGGGTCAGTATAGTCATCGGCTGGAACATAGATAGCTTGAATTGAAGTAACTGATCCTTTTTTGGTAGACGTAATACGTTCTTGCAATTGTCCCATTTCGGTAGCAAGTGTTGGTTGGTAACCAACTGCTGAAGGCATACGTCCTAATAAGGCTGAAACCTCAGAACCTGCTTGTGTGAAACGGAAAATATTATCAATAAATAAGAGAACGTCTTGTCCTTCTTCATCACGGAAATATTCAGCAATTGTCAAACCTGTTAAGGCAACACGCATACGTGCTCCTGGTGGCTCATTCATTTGTCCGAATACCATTGCAGTTTTTTCAATAACGCCAGATTCTTTCATTTCGCCGTATAAGTCATTACCCTCACGAGTACGTTCACCTACTCCTGCAAAAACAGAAATACCACCGTGTTCTTGTGCAATATTATGAATTAATTCTTGAATAAGAACGGTTTTCCCAACTCCGGCACCACCGAAGAGACCAACTTTCCCACCTTTTAAATAAGGGGCAAGTAGGTCGATTACTTTAATACCTGTTTCAAGAATTTCTGAAGATGTTGATAGTTCATCGAATGCTGGTGCTTGTTTATGGATTGGTTCACGTTTTGCATCTGCTGCAAAAGGTTCTTCCAAGTCGATGGTATCACCTAATACATTAAACACACGTCCTAGAGTTTCAGTACCTACTGGAACACTAATCGCGCGTCCAGTATCTAAAACTTCTAATCCACGAGTAAGCCCATCAGTTGATTCCATAGCGATTGTTCTAACCATTCCATCACCCAATTCAAGGGCTACTTCAAGAACAACTTTTTGTTTCTTGTCGCTATCTTTATAAACTATCAATGCATTATTAATCTCAGGTAATGTCGCACCATTGTCGAAAATAACGTCAACAACTGGTCCAATAACCTGAGCAATTTTGCCTGAGCTCATTAATTTCTCCTTATATAAGTTATAAAGGAAGAACTACTGTGTTCTAATCCTTTAATTATTGTTATCAATCAGAAATCTACAAATTAATAACTATTACAGTCTATTCTAATGCATTAGCCCCTGCAACAATTTCCGTAATTTCCTGCGTAATTGCTGCTTGTCGTGCACGATTGTATTGAATTGTTAGTTCATCAATAACATTTTTTGCATTATCCGTAGCTGTTTGCATAGCTGTCATACCTGCTGCGTGCTCTGCCGTTTTTGCATCAACAATTGCTCCATAAATCATACTTTCAGTAAACTGTGGTAACAATTGATTAATAATCGTATCTCGGTCTGGTTCGATTTCAAATCCAGTTACACCTTCATCAGCTGCTTCTTCAGCAACTAAGTCAGAAATAGGTAGCATTCTTTGAACCCGAACTTGGCTTGTCAAACTATTAACATGATGGTTATAACAAACATATAATTCATCAAAAATTTCACTTTGGAACATCTTAACTGATTTTTCAATGATTTTGCCAACTTCATCATAAGTCGGTTGATCATTAAGTCCTCTCAGTTCAAAAGAAACATTCATTCCTCTAGATTTAAAGAAATCAGAACCAACACTACCAATTGAAACTATTGAATAATCTCCATCCTGATGATATTCTTCAATCATTTCCATAATTGATTTTAAGATTTTTGAGTTATAACCACCGACAAGACCTTTATCAGAAGTAATAACAATATAACCAGTTTTTTTAACAGGACGTGAAGCTAACATTGGATGCGTAGATGACCCATTTGTTAACTCAGCTTTCAAAAAATCAGTAGTGATTTGTCTTATTTTGGATGCATATATTTGAAAATTACGAGCAGCTTGCTCTGATTTTACCAGTTTAGCTGAAGAGACCATACGCATGGCACTAGTTATTTTACTTGTTTTCTCTGTTGAATTAATTTTATCTTTAATCTCACTTAGAGAGCCTGCCATACCAAAAACCTCCCATTATTATTTAAAGTTCGATTGATCTTTAAATGCTTGAATTGCATTATTCAATTCTGTTTCTTCAGGTAGATCTTTAGTCTGACGGATTGTATCAAATAAATTAGCATAATGACTATCAAAGTACTCATATAAAGCTTCTTCGAAGACTAAAATATCATCAACAGGAACATCATCCAAGAAACCATGTGTTAATGCATATAAAATAACAACTTGTTTTTCAACCGGAAGTGGTTTATGTAATGGTTGTTTTAAAATTTCAACAGTACGACGACCGCGATTCAGCTTAGCTTGTGTAGCAGCATCCAAATCAGAACCAAATTGAGTAAAGGCTTCTAATTCACGGTATGAAGCTAAATCAAGACGTAAAGTCCCTGCAACTTTTTTCATGGCTTTAATCTGTGCTGAACCACCAACACGTGATACAGAAGATCCTGCATCAATAGCTGGTCGAATACCAGAGTTGAATAGATTTTCTTGTAAGAAAATTTGTCCATCTGTGATTGAGATAACGTTTGTTGCTATATAAGCTGAAATATCACCAGCTTGCGTTTCAATAAATGGAAGAGCAGTAATTGATCCACCACCTAACTCATCTGAAACTTTTGCAGAACGTTCAAGCAAACGACTATGCAAATAGAAAACATCCCCTGGATAAGCTTCACGACCTGGAGGACGACGAAGTAAAAGAGAAAGTTCACGATAAGCTACCGCTTGTTTTGACAAATCATCATAAACGATTAAAACATGTTTGCCATTATACATAAATTCTTCTGCCATCGCTACACCAGCATAAGGTGCAATAAATAGTAATGGAGAAGGTTGTGCTGCAGATGCAGTGACAACAATTGTATAATCTAAGGCACCATATTTACGAAGTGTTTCAACTTGTGTTCTAACTGTTGATTCTTTTTGACCAATGGCAACATAGACACAAATCATGTCTTGACCTTTTTGATTCAAAATAGCATCGATAGCAACAGATGTTTTACCTGTTTGACGGTCACCAATAATAAGTTCACGTTGACCACGACCAATTGGTACTAAAGCATCAATCGCTTTCAAACCTGTTTGTAGAGGTTCAAAAACTGATTTACGTTGCATTACTCCAGGAGCTGGTGTTTCAACAGGTCTGAATCCTGTAGTTGCAATTTCTCCTAAACCATCAACGGGCTGACCAAGTGGATTAACAACGCGTCCAATTAGGGCTTCACCAACTGGTACTTCCATAATTTTTCCTGTGCGTTTAACAATGTCTCCTTCACGGATACTTGAAAAATCACCAAGAATAATAATACCTACATCATTAGACTCAAGGTTTTGAGCCATACCAAAGGCACCATTAGAAAATTCTAGAAGTTCACCACTCATGGCATTATCTAATCCACGAGCACGTGCAATACCGTCACCAATGTAGGTAACGACACCAGTTTCAGTGACATCGAAATTTGGCTGGAAGTTTTCAATTTGCTTTTTTATTAAAGCGCTAATTTCTTGAGCATTAATTGCCAAAAGTCACACCACTTTCTATATTAATTTCTTTTTAAATTCTGATAATTGACGTTTTAAACTTGTATCAATTACATTATTATTTACATTGATAATGAATCCACCTAAAAGTGCTTCATCGATAGTTTCAATAATTCTACCGGTCTTAAAACCAAACTTTTTTAAAACGATATTTCTAATCTGAAATTTTTGTTTTTCAGTTAAAGGCACAGTAGTCGAAACCTGAACATCGTATTCATTATTAATTTGACTTAATCTTTCTAAACTATTTTGTACAATCTTTGCAAAATAGTTCATTCGATCATTTTGAATCAGTAGTTCTATTAAATTGTTTATATAAACTGTACTAGGATCTTTTAGTAACCTAATAAGATTTTCCTTTTCACCCTGTGAAACGGCTAAACTTGCTAATTTTTGTTCAAGCTGTGTAGCTTCAAATGTCTCCAAAATAGCAAGTAAATCAGTTTTAAGTGCCTGACTTACATTATGCTCAAAAGCAACTTCAACAAGGCTTTTTGCATATTGCCCAATGAGAGTCTCTTCTTTTTTGGTCATATTAAGCTTCTCCTAAATCATTAAGATAACTATCAATGAGTTTACTTTGAGCATCCTTATCAAGGTTTGCACCAATGATTTTTTCTGCTAATGAGATAGATAAATCTGACATTTGATTTTTCACATCAGACAAAGCTTCTGCTTTACTACGTTCAATATCAATATCAGCTTTTTCTTTTAGACGACTAGCTTCATCATTAGCCTCTTCAATAAGTTTTGTACTTTGAGCTTGACCAATTTCTTTTGCATCTACAATAATCTGACTAGCTTCTGATTTTGCGCCATCTAATTCTTTTTGTCTTTCAACTTGAAGATTTTCAGCATTAATACGCGCATTTTCCGCTTTATCAATATCATTTGAGATTTTTGCAGCACGTTCATCTAAAATACCACTTATTTGACCCCATGCAAATTTCTTTAGTAAAAGATATAAAACAAGAATTGAACCTGTTACTAAAATAAAATTTCCAATAAGTTCACCAACTGTTAATTCCATAGAGGCTCTCCTTTCTTATTCTTCTTCTTCATTGACTTTTTTACCAAGATACATTGATGTTAGTTTGGTAAATACATAGGCTTGTATACAAGAAATAAAAATTGAAAATGCAACCCAGACCATATTCAAAATAAATGCAACTGGGAACCACGCCATATTGGCGGCAATTAATTTCATGATTAAGCTCATAACAACTTCACCAGCAAATATATTTCCATAAAGACGCAAAGCTAATGAAAGTACATTAGTTACTTCTTCCAAAATATTCATTGGAGTCATAATCGATGGTGTAGCAAACCTTTTTAGATAGGGAAGAAAACCGCGTTGACGAATTCCTTCTACCTGACAAAGAATTGAGATTAGTAAAGACAAAGCAATATCAAAACCTACATTTGCAGTAGGTGATGTCCATAAGTTCATCTTATCCATTGTTTCAATCTTTGTTACCAAACCAAGGTTATTAGCTACCATCACAAAAAGAAAAATTGTGAAAAAGAAAAGTGAATATGTTCTACGAAATGGTCTTTCAATATGTTCATCAGTAACACTGGAAACAAAATCTAATAAAAATTCTAAGACAGTTTGTTTTCCTTTAGGACGGATTGACATATGACGACTTGCTGTATAAACAAAGGCAAAAATAAGTAGGATAGTTACCAAGCACATTGCAAGCAGGGTTAAATTAAAGGTCACAGGACCTAGTATCAGTGTTGGACTATGTTCTTCCAACGGATTCCCTCCTATCTACCTTACAATTGAAATAGTATGCCTAAATTATAAAATACATACCATCCAAATTAATTTGTTAAAATTTCAGCATTTATTTTAAAATAAATGCCATTGCAAGTGTTACGAAGAAAGTACCTTCAATAAAGGCAATACCTAGAATCATGATAGAACGTAATTGATTCAAAATTTCTGGTTGACGAGCAGCTGATTTAAACAAATTAGCAATCAGGAAACTCTCACCTAATGTAACACCAATACATGCTAATACTAATGCGAAAAACGAAGTCATAATAAAATTCTCCTTAAAATTTTTTTTACTTTGCTATTCTATTCCTTAAAATAAAGAATGTCAATACAAAATTGTAGTTGAGTGTGCATAATTCAACGAATACTTAACATTACAAAAAATGATTAAATAATAAGTCAATTTAAACAATCAATAGCCTATGATTATTATACCAATAATAGTAGACTTTATCAAAGATAGCTTTCAAATTGAAAAACGGCTTTCGCCGTTTTCTGGTCTTATCAGATTTTGATAACTAGATTACTGTTCAAGTTGCCAAATTTCTTTAGCATACTCTCTGATTGTATCATCTGAAGTGAATTTATCAGATGTAGCAATATTGACTAAGCTCATTTGAGCCCAACGCGTTTTATCTCGATACAATCGATCAATTTGTTCTTGAGCAGCTATATAAGATTCTAAATCTTCTAATAAGAAGTATTCATCATTATGAGTGATTAATGCTTCGTAGATTTCCATGCCTTCATGTTGGCAATTAGGAATTGTTCCATTCACAAAACTGTCGACGATACGACGTATTTGGGGATTAGACTCATATAAACCACGTGAGAAATAATCATGTTTTGCATAATGATCATAAACTGCATCTTTATCCATACCAAAGATGACAATGTTGTCGTCTCCGACTTCATCTTTGATTTCAATGTTGGCACCATCGAGAGTAGCTAGAGTGACGGCACCTGTCATCATAAATTTCATATTTGATGTACCGGAAGCTTCTTTAGAGGCTAATGAAATCTGTTCTGACACGTCAGCAGCCGGAATAATTAATTCAGCCAAGCTAACATTGTAGTTTTCAAGGAAAACAACTTTAAGCTTATTCTGAAGACTTTGGTCATTATTAACAAGATTTGCAATTTCATTAATAACTTTAATTACGGATTTAGCAAAATGATATCCTGGCGCTGCTTTTGCCCCGAAAATAAAAACTCTTGGAACCATGTCTAAATCTGGATTTTCTTTCAAATCAAGATAAATCCTCATAATGTTTAAAACATTTAACAGTTGACGTTTATAAGCATGAAGACGTTTAACTTGAACGTCAAAAATTGCATTTGTGGATAATACTATTCCTGTTTTCTCAAGGATATATTTAGCTAATCGTTCTTTAGCGACTTGTTTCACTTGATAGAAGTCATCTAGAACGGCTTGATCATCTTTAAATGCCAATAATTTGCGTAATTCATGGATATCTTTACGCCATTCATTACCAATTGTTCGGTCAATTGCCACTGATAATTCGGGAGCTGCAATCTGTGTCCATCTTCTTTGAACAATACCATTTGTTTTATTGTTAAATTTTTCGGGATACAAAGTATAGAAATCTTTCAGTGTATCAGTTTTTAAAAGCTCTGTATGAAGTTTTGCAACGCCATTAACAGAATGTCCACCAATGATTGCCAGGTTAGCCATATGAACTAAATTATCTTTGACAATACGCGTGTTTTCAATAATATCTGGACGGATACCTTTTTTAGCCATTTCAGCGACAAAACGATTGTCAATTTCTAAGATTATTTGATAAACGCGAGGTAAAACATTTTTGAAGAGGTCAGCATTCCATTTTTCCAAAGCCTCAGAAAGGATTGTATGGTTGGTGTAACTCATCGTTCTGATAGTAGCTTGCCAAGCATCTTCCCATTCGATTCCGTATTCATCAATTAATAGTCGCATAAATTCCGCAGGTGCTACTGCTGGATGGGTATCATTAATATGGACTGACACTTTTTTATAAATCTCTTCTAAAGGTAAGCCCTGTTTAAGGTAAGCTTTAATAATAGTTTGCAATCCAGCACTGGTCATGAAATATTCTTGAATAAGACGCAATTCTTTTCCTTCATAACTTGTGTCATCTGGATAGAGGATTGCTGTAATATCTTGAATACGACGACGCGACTCTAATGTTGGGTAATCTAATTCATACTCTTCAGGAATTTCAACATCCCAAAGACGCAAATTATTAATAACATCATTTTCAAAACCGATTTGTGGTACATCATAAGGAACTGCATTTAAAATCTGAGCTCCATCATAAATCGGTTTTAATTTACCATCATCATCTGCTTTTAAATAAACATTTCCAAATAGTTTAACTGTAACAATATCATGATCTTTTCTTACTTCCCAAACATTTCCGCGTGAGCCAAACCAGGCATCAGGCAATTCTACCTGATAGCCATCAATGATGCGCTGCTTAAATAATCCGTATTGGTAGCGTAAGCCATTTCCAAAACCTGGATAACCAGTTGTTGCTAAAGAGTCCATGAAGGCTGCGGCTAGTCGGCCGAGGCCTCCATTCCCAAGAGCCATATCATGTTCTGCATCTTTAACAGTTTGAAAATCAACGCCTAGGTCATTAAAAGCTTCTTTTGCTAAATCTAAAATACCAAGATTTAGTAAGTTTGTTTCTAACATTCGACCTGGTAAAAATTCAATTGAAAAGTAATAAGCTACCTTTTGTTTGTTTTCTGTCAATTGACGATTTCGATCAATCCAAATATTGGTGTAATATTTTTTTACTAATTTAGCTAGGGCATAGAATAACTCTGTATCACTAGCCACTGGGATTTTAATTAATTGTTCCTCATGTAAGGTATCTTTAAAATCACGTATAAATTGTTCTTTTGTGACTTGCATTTCTCTCTCCAAATTAAACTTAAACTAAACTAGTGTATAGTTCTAAATAAACAAGACTGGCAGTTTTCCATGAAAAATCACTAGTCATAGCATTTTTTTGAATTATTTTCCAATCCTCAGGTTGATTCTTATATACATCTAAAGCATGTAGCAAGGTATTGGTCATCCAGTAACCAGTAAAATGGTTAAAGCCAAAGCCAGTACCAGCCTTCTCATAAGCATTAAATGGTGTTACGGTATCTCTTAATCCACCAATTTCATGAACGACTGGAATCGTTCCATAACGCATAGCCATCATTTGTGATAAACCACATGGTTCAAATGCGCTTGGCATAAGGAAAATATCCGAAGCTCCATAAATTTCCTGTGCTAAACCTAAATCAAAGGTTATATTAGCAGACAGTTTTTCTGGGTATTGTTGAGCAAACCATGAGAATGCTTCTTCATATTGGTGATAACCTGTTCCAAGAAGAACAATTTGCAAATCTTGTTGCAATAAATTATCTAATTCTTGAACTACTAAGTCAAACCCTTTTTGGTCTGTCAAACGAGAAACAATACCTATTAAAGGTACATCAGCATTAACAGGTAACCCAACTCGTTTTTGTAGTTCTGCTTTATTAACTGCTTTACCAGATAAATCTGCTACTGAAAATGGTTCACTCAAGTAAGGATCGTTTTCTGGATTTAATAATTCAGTATCGATACCGTTAACAATGCCACACAGTTTGCCAGATTCCATACGCATAATTTGATCTAGACCTTTACCAAAGGCTGGTGTTTGAATTTCTTGAGCATAGGTTGGTGAAACTGTAGTGACACGATCAGCATATAGTACACCTGCTTTCATCCAATTTAAACAATTGTTCCAGCGTAAGGTACCATCTTCGTATCGTTCTGCACCAACACCAAATAAATCACTCAACATTTCAGGTCCAAATTGGCCTTGGAATTCAATATTGTGTATTGTGAATACTGATTTGATATTATTATACGTTTGAATCCAACGATATTTTTCCTTTAATAAGAATGGGATCATCGCTGTATGATAATCATTGACATGAATTACATCAGGTATAAAGCCAATCTTTTCCATTGCTTCTATAGCTGCTAATTGGAAATAGGCAAAACGTTCACCGTCATCCCAATCCCCATAAACATGCCCTCTGAAGAAGTAATACTGGTTATCAATAAAATAGAAATTGACATCATTTTCAACGATCTTTTTTATGCCAACAAATTGATGGCGATAACCAACATTAATGTAAAATTGTGTAATTTCTTCGACTCGGTCAGAAAATTTGGCATCTACCATATCATAATAAGGCATGATGACAGAAACCTCATGGCCATTTTTAACTAGTGATTTAGGCAATGCTCCAATAACATCGCCTAATCCACCTGTTTTAGCAAAAGGAGCTCCTTCTGCTGCTACAAATAAAAGTTTCATTTAATGTGATCCTCAATAACATGACTACCTTTTGCGACAACGACAGGATTTTCTGGTGTACCTTTAACGGAAACACCATCTGCAATTCTTACTGATTTATCAATTATTGCATATTCGATTCGAGCATCCTTACCAATTTTAACTTTGGGTGAAACAATACTATTTTTAACTACTGCACCTTCTTCAAGGTAACAATTCCGCGAAATAATAGAATTATTTACAGTTCCTTTAATAACTGATCCTGATGCAAATTGAGAATTGTTAACAACGGAAGTTTTATCAAAGTAAGTTGCTTCTTCATTTTTCACACGCGTATAGATACGTTGATTTGAGTAAAGAAGTGAATAAAATTTATGAGGTTCTAACATATCCATATTGGCATCATAGTAAGATTTAACTGAATGAATATTTGCCATATAACCTGTATACTCAAAAGCTAATGCACCTTCGTCAACAGTTAGATCTCTTAATAAGAAACGTAATTTTTTAGGGCGTTCCTTTTGAGCTTCAATTTCCATTTTTTCAATCAACCAATCTGTATTGACAACATAGATCCCAGCAGACATTTTCTCGATGCCTTCTTTTTCATGAATGGTACTTCTGCCAACAACTGTATCAGTCTCATCAATTTCTAAAATATCATTTTCAGGTGAGATTGAAGAAACAGGTGTTTTTTTATAAACAGCAGTGATATTACGGTGGTTTGCATTATGTAAATGAATAACTTGTTCTAATTCGATATTACATAAAATATCACATGACATGTAAATGGTTTGATCTGACCCAGAACGTTTTAAATATGTCAGGATTTGTTCATAATAATCCCCATCTGCTTCTTGATCACTTTCCTTAGTGTTATAAAATCCTAGAAAATAATGGCTTAGTAATGAATTAAGCCCCCATTCACGACCACTACGGACATGATCAAATACGGAACGAATGTTTTCTCCACGGAAAATACCATAAATACTTCTAATTCCAGCATTTGCCAGATTTGATAAATTAAAGTCTATGAGCCGATATTTCCCGTCGAAAGGTAAGTTTGCTAATGGACGTTTGTCAGTTAAACCTTCCATTTCAGGAAAACCAATTGCACTACCTAAAATAGCTGAATACTTATCACTCTTCATTTGAAACCCCCACAATTTCATTATAGCCTACAACTTGAATCTCGTCACTACCATCAATAATGACATTGTTTCCGATAACAGCGCCTTCACCGATGATGGCTTTAAAAATTTTCGCACCCTCACCGATTGTAGCACCACTCATAATAAATGAATCTTTAATTTCAGCATCTTTTTTGACCTGAACATTAGCTGAAAGAATTGAATGGTCAACAGAACCTGTGACAAAACAACCATCGACAACTAATGAATCTCTAACTTTAGCCTCTTCAGATATAAAATTTGGAGGTGCAATATGATTTTTAGAATAAATTTTCCATGAACGGTCACGGCTATCTAATTCATTGTCCTCAGCAATATATTCCATATTTGCTTCCCATAATGATTCAATAGTACCAACATCTTTCCAGTAACCTGCAAAGTTATATGTATAAACACGTTCACCTGCTTCAAGATAGGCAGGAATAACATTCTTTCCAAAGTCATCCATGTCTACATTGTTTTTTTCAGCATCAACGAGCATGTTTCTTAAACGTTTCCAGTCAAAGATGTAAATCCCCATTGATGCTTTTGTAGATTTTGGATGCTCAGGTTTTTCATCAAATTCAACGATACGATCATTAGTATCAGTATTCATAATTCCAAAACGACTTGCTTCTTTAAGAGGCACATCGATAACAGCAACTGTTAAGCTCGCTAAGTTATCTTTATGTGTTTGAAGCATTTCGTCATAGTCCATTTTGTAAATATGGTCCCCTGATAAAATGAGAACATATTCAGGATTGATACTATCAATATAGTCAATATTTTGATAAATCGCATGACTCGTACCTTGGAACCAACGATTTCCCTCAGTTGCTGAATAAGGTTGTAAAATTGTGGCACCGCTATCAATTCCATCCAAGCCCCATGATGAACCATTACCAATATGACTATTCAAAGCGAGTGGTTGGTATTGTGTGATTACTCCAACGTTATGGATACCCGAATTTGCACAGTTAGACAAAGCAAAATCGATAATACGATAACGTCCACCAAATTGTACTGCAGGTTTTGCAATGCTTTGTGTCAATTTCCCTAAACGGGTACCCTGACCACCTGCTAGTATGAGAGCTAACATTTCATTTTTCATTTATTTCCCCCTTTGATTTTTTTAAAAATCAATAAAAATGTGATTAACAAAAATTAGAAATAACTATATCTTATTTTCTCCTAATGCGACGTTTAACTTTCCAAATACTAGCACCTAATGCTGGTAAAGTAAATGTCAATGTCTCATGATAAGATTTCCAATCTTCATTTTCAGTTGTTTTGTTTGGATTCGTTTCTTTCCATACACCACCGAAAACTTCAAGTTCAGTATTAAATATTTCTTCATATTGACCAGCTACTGGAACACCAATTGTGAAATTAGGACGTTCTACTGGTGTCATATTGAAAACACAAAGCAATAAATCACCTTTATCGTTTTGACGACAGAAGGATAGGACTGTCTGATCCAAGTTATCTGCATCAATTATTTCAATACCATCATAATTTTCGTCATTTTGCCAAAGATTATTATTATCTTTGTAAAATTGATTTAAGGTTGCAGTGAAATATGCCATTTTTTGGTTAAGATCATCATTTAAACTATCCCAAACCAATTGATCATCATATTTCCATTCGAGAAATTGGCCAAATTCAGATCCCATGAATAATAATTTTTTCCCTGGATGACAAATCTGGTAGGTTAGTAAATTTCTTAATCCACTAAATTGGTTATTTCGGTCACCCCACATTTTATGCATTAGACTTTTTTTACCATGTACAACTTCGTCATGTGAAAAAGGAAGAATAAAATTCTCATCAAAACAATACATGAAGCTAAAAGTCAACAAGTTAAAATTAAATTTACGGTAAAATGGATCTTGTTCGTAAAACCTTAAAACATCATTCATCCATCCCATATTCCATTTATAATCAAAGCCAAGTCCACCTTCTGAAATTGGTTTAGTTATTGGAATATCTGAAGTTGCTTCTTCTGCAATCATCATGACATCAGGATATTTATCTTTAATTGTTTGATTCAATTTTTGCAAAAATGCAATTGCTTCTAGATTATGGTTACCCCCATTAACATTTGGTTGCCATGGCCCTTGATCATAATCAAGGTAGAGCATATTACTTACAGCATCAACTCTGATACCGTCTAAATGATAGGTTTCCAACCAAAACATAGCGCTTGAAATCAAAAATGACTGTACTTGATTCTTACCTAAATCAAAATTTAGTGCATCCCAACCATAGTTATGTGCCCGATCATGATCTTGATATTCATATGTAGGTGTCCCATCGAAATAAGCAAGGGCATCATCATTTTTTGTATAATGTCCTGGTACCCAGTCAACTAAAACTCCAATGTTATTTAGATGACATTCTTCAACAAAATCCTGGAAATCTTCTGGATTGCCAAATGTAGTTTCGAAAGCAAAATATCCCATTAATTGATAACCCCAACTCATACCTAATGGATGAGCCATAAGTGGCATAAATTCGACATGGGTATAATTCATTTTCTTAAGATAAGGGATTAATTCATTTTTCAGCTCTTTAAACTGATAAGGTTGGCCTTCATTGTCATTTTTCCAAGAGTTAGCATGCATTTCATAGATATTAACGGGACGTTTTTTAAAGCCAAAACGTTTCCGTCTTCCCATCCATAAACCATCTTGCCACTTTTTAGGAGTAAGTGTTTTAACTTTTGCTCCAGTTCCTGGACGGTTTTCGAATACAATAGCTAGCGGATCGATTTTTTCAATAACATGTCCACCTTGCCTCTTGACTAGATATTTATATATTTGGCCTTCTTTGGGTAAGTTGCTTATAACTTCCCAAACTCCAGCTTCATTTACTTCCATTGGAACTGGATTTTCAAACCAATTAGTAAAATCTCCAATTAAACTAATTGTCTCCGCATTTGGTGCCCAAACTCTGAAGACATACGCTTGTTCGCCATTTTGACTTGTTTTATGTACTCCAAAGTAATCTTGAATATGAAAATTTTCCCCAGTCCCAAAAGTATAAAGATCTAAGTCATTTGTCATTACATCACCCTTTCTTAAGTTATTAAAATGATAAAAATGATACTTGATAGCAAAAAAAACCTGACTTACTCAGGTTTTTCAGTAATATCAAGGATCATAGCTGTCAAGTTATTAATAATTAAATTATCATTGTGAAAGCGCTTATCATTGGTAATAATTATATCATTTTCTTTAGCCTCTCGCAAACGTTTCCCATAAATACTGAAAATAAATTGATAATTTATTGAATTTTTTATCGTAAAACTTATAAAACCGCTACCTTTTGTTGCACTCTCAATATATACATGACGCCGAATCTCATCAAAAGTTGAAAATGAAAACATATCTGATTTAGTTTTCATAAAAATCAATTTTTTTACAAAATCTATGGTATCTTTTTCATAAGTTACCAAATTCCAATCAACCTGATTAACACTATCCGAAGCATTGTATGAATTCATCGCTCTATGCTTGTCTTCTTGAGTTAACTCATTAAGTGGCCCAGTTGCATGTAGCTTAGTTCTTAGAAATTCTTGTCCTAACTGCATAAAGGTAATACCTTGCATTAAGATGTTCATTGCTGTTGCTAATTGAACACGTTTGGTATGAATTTCAATACTATCATTTTCATTTAAGGCCCAGAATAAATCATTTAGATTGTAATTATCATGCGCTTCCACATAATTAATAACTTGTTCAGGACTAAGGAATGGGTTTAATTCGTCACTACCTAATATAGCTTTAGCAATAACATCTTCAGTTGCAGCACCAGATACAAATCCTTCTACAAAAGCACCATAGACTTCTGCTCCTTTTATTGCATTTCTTTGGGTATCATTGAAGAAACCAATTCTAGGCATTAAATTAGCATTTTCTTTTTTAGCTTTTTGGTAATCAGCTAAGCCAGTTCCCATGTCCCAACCTTCACCATATAAAATAATCCGAGGATCAACTTTATCAACTGCTTGTCTAATCTGATTCATCGTTTCAACATCATGCAGACCCATTAAGTCAAATCGAAAGCCATCAACATTGTATTCATGTACCCAATACAATATAGAGTCAATCATATATTTGCGAAACATTTCTTTTTCACTAGCAGTTTCATTACCACATCCAGATCCATTTAGGAATAATCCGTTTGGGGCCATGCGGTAATAATAATCTGGCACTGATAATTGAAAGGCTGAATCTCGGCTTGAATATGTGTGATTAAAGACGACATCGATTACAACATTCAAACCCGCATCATGGTATGCTTGAATAGCCTCTTTCAGCTCCAAAATACTACTTGCTGGTCCATGCGCAGTACTCGCATAGCTAGCTTCTGGAACATTGAAATTCTCAGGATCATAACCCCAGTTATAAGCGTAGTTGCCTTCTTCATCAATATTCTGATGATAGTTAAAAATAGGTTGTAGTTGAATATGTGTAACACCTAAATTAGTCACATAATCAAAACAAGTTGCATCACCTTGCGGATTTTTAGTACCTTTTTCAAAAAGGCCTCTAAATTTTCCTCTATTTTCTGGGCTTACTCCTGAGGTTTCAGATATTGAAAAATCACGAACATGCATTTCATATATTACTGACTGATTCGGGTTATCTAAACGCCAAGTCGCTTCTTGATTGTGCTTAACAGAGAATCCTTCGGGAACTAAATTTGTGGGATCTATTACGACAGATCGCCGACCATTAGCAGTAGTCGCAATCGAATATGGATCACGGGTTTCCACGAAAGTTTGTTTTCGATAATGAACACGGTAAACATAAGATTGATAATTATGGTTACCATAAATAGTTATCTCCCAGATCCCATGACGGTTCAAAATGTGATTGTCTGGATTCTTCCCTTTACCGCGCGCCATATGATAGACTCGATGGACACTAGCAGTATTATCCGTCGAATCAAAAAAGATTAAATCTACTTTTTCAGCTGTAGGAGCCCAAAGTCTAAAGGAAGTTTGGTTTTCTAAGTAACGATAGCCAAGCCAGCCAGAAAATCCCCACTTTTTATCAAAGCGTTGACTATTAACAGCCATGTCATAGGCATGAGCGTTGCGGACCCGATAGTTACGACTGGAGATAGCAGCCTGTCTGGAATAATAAGGGGTGGGATCATCGCTAACAATCCAAACTTCACTTTTTTCCAGACCATATTCTCTTTCAATCCGATAATCAACAGTCTTTTTCTTCCAAAATTGGTCTTTTACAATCACATAGGCATGACTAAGAAAATAGGGAGCTTCATAATCAAGAACTGCAACAGCTCCAAAACTATCAAATTTTGAAAAATAAGCATCATTTCCTAACTTACCATCTTGCCATTGCCATAAGCTCAAGTCAAAATATTTCCCAGCTTGACTATGGTAATGAACGATGACTGTATTATTTATCATTCTATTATTCCCCTAATTCACCTTCTAAGTCTTCAACTTCATGGGCAAATTTTTGAGCAATTTCTTCAATTTCTGGTTCATCAGCAATTACACTATAAGCATCATTTGATATTAAATCGGTATCAGCAAAAAATGTAATATGATTCTTCAAGTTTATTAGCTTAAGAGGGGCGTCACCACCGTATTCCCCATCGAGATTGATCATCATTCGTTTATCCGATTTTGGTTGGATATCTACTTTACTAGTTTTAATATATTCTATTCGTCTATCTTTTAAATGTTTACCACCATCAATAACTAAACGTAACAAGTGTACAATTTCAAATAGGTTAGCTGTTTTGACCAGGATTAATGTAAATTTTCCATCATCCAATTTAGCATCAGGAGCAATCATTTCAAAACCACCAACTGAATTTGTAATTGCAGCAAATATCATGGACACATTGCCTTCAAAGACACCATCGTCATAGGTTATTTTAACTGGTACATTACTAACTCGAGGAAGTAATTCTACTCCTTTTGCTAAGTATGCAAGATAACCAAACATGGTTTTTAATTGACTTGGAACACTATAGGTTAATTCCGTTAAACTACCTGCAGCAGCAATATTGATGAAATATACATCTTCTCTTGCTTGTCCAATATCCATTTTTATGGTTTGGTTTTTACCAATTAATTTAGCTGCTTGAATTGGGTTTGCTCGTGGAATTTTCAATGCTCTAGCAAAGTCATTTGTTGTCCCTGTTGGAATGATGGCCATCATTGGACGTTTTTTCAAAGGAGCAATTCCGCTAACAACTTCATTAATTGTGCCATCACCACCAGCTGCAATTATTAAGTCAAATCCTACTTCACCAGCTCTTCTAGCTTCATTTTGTGCTGAATGCTTCGCTGCAGTTGTTTGAAACGCAGATGTTTCATAGCCAAACCCTTCCAAAATATTAAGAACATCAGCCACATTTTTTTTCATAATTTCTTGGCCTGATGTAGGATTATAAATTAGTCTAGCTTTTTTTCTTTTTTTCATTTTTTCTCCATTTATGACAAATTCACTAGCCAGTCTTCATCCTCAATTCTAATTCCGAGAGTACTGGCTTTGTCTAATTTTGACCCAGCATCACTTCCAGCGACTAATAGGTCTGTTTTTTTTGAAACACTTGAGGTAACTTTTGCCCCAAGAGATTCTAATTTTGCTTTGGCTTCATTCCTAGTCAATTGTTCTAGTTTTCCTGTTAAAACAACTGTCATACCAAACAATTTTGCTGTTTTATCAATTTTCTTACCTAAATAAGAAAGATTTAATCCAGCACTTTTTAATTCTGACAGTAATAATTGGGCTTCGGCTTTTTCAAAGTATCGAGCGATGGATTTGGCAATCACTGTGCCTAATCCATCTATCTGACTTATTTCTTCTTGGTTGGCCTCAACTAGCGATTCGATATCACCAAATTCTTCCAATAATATACGGCTGGCTTTAGCACCGACATGCCGAATTCCTAAACCAAACAATAGTTTATCAGCTGAATTTTTCTTTGAATTAGTTATCGCTGTTAATAATTTTTCGGCAGACTTTTCTTTAATACCTTCTAAAGCTAATAATTGTTCAAGATTTAATTTATAAATATCAGCTACATCATGAATTAGGTTTGCTGAATAGAGCTTCTCGACAATTGCGGGACCCAAGCCAGAAATATTCATTGCATTTCGGCTAGCAAAATGTTCTAAACTTCTTTGAATTAAATTTGGACATAGTGGATTGATACATCTTAAGGCCACTTCATCCTCAAAATGAATCAATTCACTCTGACAAGACGGACATAGACTGGGAATCGGCATTGGTTCAGAATCATCTCGACGTTTATCTGTAACGACCCGTAAAACTGCAGGTATTATATCTCCTGCTTTATAGACAATTACTGTATCTCCAATTCGAATATCTTTATGTTCGATGTAATCGACATTATGCAAGGTTGCTCGACTTACTGTCGTCCCTGCCAATTTAACCGGTGTTAAATTGGCTGTTGGCGTTACAACACCTGTTCGACCTACTGTCCAATCGACTGATCGAATTTCTGCTTCTTTTTCTTCAGCTTGAAACTTATAAGCAACAGCCCATCTTGGTGCTTTGATGGTAAAGCCCAACTCTTCTTGCATTGCTAGACTGTTTACTTTAATAACAATCCCATCAATATCATAAGATAATTGGTCTCGTTCAATTTCAATTGCTTGAATAAAGTCCCAAATCTCATCCATAGATTGCGTGATAAGGCGACGTGGGTTAACTGAGAAGCCTAAGTTGTCTAACTTTTCTAGAACTAACTCTTGACTTAATTCATCTGTGGGGCTAGCTTCTTGATATAGGAAGCTTGCTAACTCTCTCTTAGCAACAATTGATGTATCTAACTGACGTAATGTTCCAGCTGCCGCATTCCTTGGATTGGCAAACTCAGTTTCACCATTTTCTTGCCGTTCTAAGTTAATTTGTTGGAAAGATTTCCGTGACATATATGCTTCACCACGGACAGTAATATCAATTGCTTGATCTAACTGGTGAGGAATATCTTTAATCCGTTTGATATTCTCTGTAATGTTTTCACCAATACTACCATCACCACGTGTTGCTCCTGTGACTAACTTACCTTCTTGATAATTAAGGGAAATTGATAAGCCATCTATTTTCAATTCTGCTACATACTCAGCACTTGGAAATTCTGCTTTAACTCGTCGGTCAAATGAGTACAACTCTTCCGGTGAAAAGGCATCCTGTAAACTATAGAGCGGATATGCGTGTTGATATTTTTCGAAACCTGTTAAAACTAGTCCACCGACTGCTTGTGTTGGACTATCTTTTAAAGCATATTCGGGATATTCTTCTTCTAATTGAACCAACTCATGATATAGCCTATCGTAGTCTTGGTCACTAACACTCGGACTATCATTGGTATAGTACTCCAGACGGTATTGGTTTAATAAATCCGTTAATTCTTTTATTCGTTTTTCCATAATCTTATTTTATCATAATTCACCTAATTTGCTAGGTTCTATACTTACTATGAAAAAAAGTAACTTCACTTGTAGTGAAGTTACTTTGTTTATAGGACAAATTTAGTAACTGATTCTTTAAACAGTCAAATCAACCTGTTTTGACAATTTATCAATAATGATTGAACCAATAATTAAAGATACAAATTCTCCTAGGGCTGTCGTAAACCATGTTAGGAATAATGGTGAACCAAAGAAACTCAGTTCAATAGCTACTGTAATCATTGATAGTGCAAAAAAGATTGAAAAATAAAGAAAAGCTTTATTTAACATCCCATTAAATAAATAATCTGATTTATATTTCTTGAATAAGTAGACTCCTAAGCTAACAAATACTAAGGTTGAACCTCCTCCAATAAATACATCAATTAAACCAAAACTGTAAAAATTAGCAATCATACAGCCGATTGTTACAGCAATAATGTACTTTTTATTGTAAAAAGCTAAAAAGTTCATCATTTCAGAAACGCGAAATTGATACATTCCATAAGAGATTGCGTTGAGTGGCGGGGTAATCGTTAAAACGACATATAAAGCTGCAACTAATGCAATTTGGACATAATCACGTACTGTAAAATTTTTCATAAGATTCTCCTTTGGCGTAAAATAAAGATACTTCTTTATCTCGCGTATAATATGCTTGGTGAAAGGAACTTAAGCACCAAGGGTTGCACGGCAACTCAATTATTATAGCATAAAAAGATTAGGAAATGAAACTTTCCAAAAAAATTGCAAGACTTTGGTCTATTATCAAATAATGGTAATGGAAAGCAAAGTTATGTTAAAATAAGTGTTGTACATTAAAGTGTGTCTAAATTTAATGAAAATGCAAATTTTTATTAAATTTATAGAATTGATAGGAAATCCTCATGCAAAGTTCTCGTTTAGAAGCATTTAGTGACGCTATATTAGCAATTGTAATTACAATTATGGTTTTACAATTTCAAATGCCAAAAGGTCCCCGCATATATGATTTACTTCCCTTATTACCAAAACTGTTGGCATATACCTTAAGTTATTTCTTTGTTATCCTATATTGGATTAACCATCACCATATCCTCTTAAGCGTTAAATTGGTTAATGCGAAAATCATTTGGGCAAATGTTATCTGGTTATTCTTTATGTCATTTATTCCTTTTACTACTTCATGGGTTAGTAAGTACCACATGTATCGTATGCCTTCAATGGTTTATGGAATACTTTTACTTTTTACAGGAATGTCTTATGTCTTTTTACAAAAAGAAATCTATAACATGACAGATGAAAAAGACCAATTAGGTCAAACAATTGGTCAAGATAAAAAAGGGACTCTGTCATTAGCACTTTGTTCTATTGGAATCATCTTAAGTTTTTTCTCTTCTCATCTAGCCATGGCATGCTACTTATTAACAGCCATTTTCTGGTTTGTCCAAGGCAAAGTTTTTTCAAAAGTAATTACAACTACTCAAACGGATACAGATGAATAGTTAACAAACTTCCTATTCTTGATTCCAATTATGCTCTCAATTGAAGAATTGGGAGCTTTTTAAAACCAAACGTAACTTATAAAAAGCTATACTATGTTAAAATAAACAAAGTTTAATCTGATTAACCAAAAAATTGTAGCAAGCAGTCTAATCAAAATAGAGTTGCAACAGGCAATTGGCAATGACAGTAAAGGGATTCTTTCAATAGTTTTTTACAGTTCAGGAATTTTACTTAGTTACTTTTCACCAACCCTAACAATTGCTTGTTATGTCATTACAGCAATTATGTGGTTTATCCCAGACCGTCGTTTTGCGGCTGTCCTAAATAAAAAAATAGAGCACCTTCGGATGCTCTTTAATGTTTGTCTAAACCTCGTTGTTTTAGATAATCTTTCATAAATGGGCGTGGCGAATTAATTAGTGTTTTAAAAGCCGTGTCAGACCATGTTCTTTGCATTTTACCGTTGGACCGTTTCAAGTAATAGTCCTCACTAATTTTTTCATAAGCTAAGGTGCTAGTTAAGGTCTCATTGGGATATTCATTTCGATGGTGAATGGCATCCGCAGGAAAGCGAGGTTTGGTCTCATATTTAATTGCTGGGTAACCAACAACTAATCCGAAAACAGGAAAGACATAATCTGGCAGGTCAAGAAGCTCTGAGATTGCTTCAATACCATCTCTAACACCACCAATATAACAAACACCCATACCCAATGATTCAGCTGCTATTGTCATGTTTTGAGCTGCTAGACTAGCATCAATTGCCCCGACCATTAAAGCATCTACTCCACCAATTGTTTCTTCTATGGCAATCTCTTTTTCTTTAGCAAAATCATGATGTCGCTTAAAATCACCACAAAAAATAAAAAAGTGACCTGCTTCCAAAATAAATGGCTGTAGTTTTCCAACTTTCACCAATTCTTTTAATAACTTTGGATCATCTATACTCATGATCGAATAGGCTTGTAAGAAACTGGCTGAAGAGGCCGCCTGTGCCGCTTCAACAAGCACCTCAATCTCCTTTTCAGACAATTTTTGGTCTATAAAGTTTCTTACAGAAACATGGTCTAATATAGTGTGGATTGTTTGATTCATATATCTTTACTTTCTACTTTTTCTATTAAATGATAAGCAATAGTAAGCCTGCTACAAACATAAAATAACTGTCATTCTGACTCTATCAGTAATTGCAGACAATGTCAATTCATGAGAATTTATTAAACAATTTTGTGTACAAAAAGACTTGAATCTTGATCCAAGTCTTTTTATTGTTCAAATAAGAGAGATTATACTTATTTCACCTTCATAATACGTACTAAATTAGAACGTTCTGCTTCTTCAAGTTTTAATTCAATATAATGAATTGTCTCTTCCAACTGAGGAATAATTGCATATTCCAGACCATTAACTCTTCGACGAGTCTTTTCAATTTCATCAGCCATCAATTGGCAGACCTTTTCCACCTCAGCCAGTCTTAGTAAACTTTCCATCAGTGATTCCATCTGTTCGATGGTTCGATCCATTTCACTATTTGAACTTAAGAAGCTATATGTAAATTCTCTTTGAGAATTATCAATCTCTTCTTTTATGTGAAATTTGGGCACGTGGACGCTCATAATATTTTCTTCTTCAATAAAAAGGTTTGCTTGTCGAACTGGTAGAGCAAATAATTCCTCAACCATGGCGTCACTTTCAACTGATTTAGCCAAGACAAATTCCTGCATAGTGCCTTGCAGACTGTCCTCGACTGTCTTCCGAAGACTATCATTTTCTCTTATCAAAGCAATAAAACGACGCATGAGTTCATCTCGTTTATCTTTTAATAACTTATGACCTCTTTTAGCGGTTTTCAGTCTTTTTTTTAAGTTATTTAATTCCATGCGCGTCGGTTTAACATTTAATCTAACCATCTGTGATAAACCTTTCTGTCACTGCGTTATAGCTAAATCTTACTCTTTACCAAGATATTGATCCAACATATCATCTTTAATCCGCTTTAATTCGGTCCTTGGCAGAATAGCTAATAACTTCCAACTGAGATTTAAGCTTTCTTCAATACTTCGATTATTATAGAAACCTTGATTGATATATTCCTTTTCAAAACGATTTGTAAAGTCTACATAAAGTTTATCAGTATCAGACAAGGCTGATTCTCCAAGGACAACAGCTAATTCTTTAGCTTGTTTTCCTTGAGCATAAGCGGCAAACAATTGATTCATTGTTGCAGCATGGTCTACTCTAGTTTTCCCTTCACCTGAACCCTTGTCTTTCAAACGTGATAAGGATGGCAAAATATTTATTGGAGGTCTAAAACCACTATTATACAATTCATGAGATAAAATGATTTGACCTTCTGTAATGTAACCCGTTAAATCTGGGATAGGATGGGTAATATCATCTTCAGGCATGGTTAAAATTGGAATTTGGGTTACAGAGCCTTTTTTTCCAACTAATCTTCCAGCGCGTTCATAAAGTGTTGATAAATTGGTATAAAGATATCCTGGATAACCACGTCGACCAGGAACTTCTCGTCTAGCAGCTGAAATCTCTCGAAGTGCCTCGCAATAGTTAGTCATGTCAGTCATAATAACCAAAACGTGCATATCTTTTTCGTAAGCTAAATATTCTGCGGTTGTTAGAGCTATTCGTGGTGTTGCTATCCGTTCAATTGCTGGGTCATTAGCTAAATTCATAAATAAGACTGACCGGTCAATTGCCCCTGTTTCACGGAGATCATTCATGAAGAATTCTGCCTCTTCAAATGTGATGCCCATGGCTGCAAAGACAACAGCAAAATTATCATCGGCGTTTAATACAGTTGCTTGTCTGGCAATCTGCGCAGCTAATTCATTATGAGGAAGCCCAGAACCTGAGAAAACTGGTAATTTCTGTCCGCGGACAAGTGTATTCAGATGGTCGATGGCTGAGATTCCTGTTTGAATAAATTCATCAGGATAATCACGCGCCACGGGATTTATTGCTTGCCCATCAATATCTAAATATTTTTCAGGTAGCAAATCAGGTCCCCCATCAATCGGTTTCCCCATGCCATCAAAAATCCGCCCAATCATATCCTCTGAAACGGCAACTTCCAGTGGATGTCCTGTAAATCTAACCTTAGTTTTGGCAAGATTAATCCCACTAGAACCTTCAAATAATTGAACCATGGCCTTATCCTCATGAACCTCTAAGACTTGTCCTTGGCGCTTTTGACCATCATGCATACTGATTTCGACTAGCTCATTATAGTGGACGCCTGAAACTTGGTCCACAATCATTAGAGGACCAACCACTTCACTGACTGTTCGATATTCTTTTATAGCTGTCATATTAGAGTCCTCCTTTCTCAATGATACTTTGAATGTCTACTTTTATTTGCTCACTGATGGCACTTATTTGTTCAAGTTCAGTTTCAGCAATATATTTGCTTCTAGCCAATCTATCACGATTGGTAACAGTCCCATCCATAATCTCAGTAAAATAAGCGCCCAATGCTAAGGCTCTCTGTGCTTCTTTTTGGAAGGTAAGGATATTTGTTAACATAGCATCTTGCTTTTTGAATGATGTGAATGTATCAACTGTATCAAATGCATTCTGCTGTAAAAAATCTTCTCGAATTTGGCGGGCAACTGCCATTGTTAATTTATCTTGTTCAGATAATGAATCTAAACCAACCAAACGCACAATTTCTTCTAAACTTGCTTCTTCTTGCAGTGTATTCATAGCACTGGTCACTTTTTCAGACCAATTTGTATTTTCCTTCTTACTAATCACTTTTGCTAATTCATCTTTATATAAGGAGTAAGAATTCAACCAATTGATTGCCGGAAAATGGCGACGTTGAGCCAGTGGTGCATCAAGACCCCAAAAGACTTTAACAATCCGCAATGTATTTTGCGTAACTGGCTCAGAAATATCCCCTCCTGGAGGTGAGACAGCTCCAATAGCCGTAATTGAACCTTCACGTCCATCAGTTCCTAAAACTTGAAAACGTCCTGCACGTTCATAATACTCAGCAATCCGACTACCTAAATATGCAGGATAACCTTCATCACCAGGCATTTCTTCTAAACGGCCTGACATTTCCCGAAGCGCCTCAGCCCATCGAGATGTTGAATCTGCCATAATAGCCACTGAATAACCCATATCTCTAAAATATTCAGCAATTGTTATCCCTGTATAAATCGAAGCTTCACGCGCAGCTACCGGCATATTCGATGTATTCGCTATTAATACTGTCCGTTCCATAATTGATTGACCTGTATTGGGATCAATTAATTCTGGAAACTCATTTAATACATCGGTCATCTCATTACCACGCTCACCACAACCTACATAGATAACAATATCGACATTAGCAAATTTTGCAATCTGATGCTGTACGACTGTTTTTCCTGCACCAAATGGTCCTGGAACAGCTGCAGCTCCTCCTTTTGCCACTGGGAAAAAGGTGTCGATGACACGTTGACCTGTAATCAGTGGTTCAACTGGAATTAATTTTTTAGCAACAGGACGTCCTTTACGGACAGGCCATTTTTGCATTAAACTTCCTTTGTATATACTACCATCAGCTTGTTTAATTTGATATACACATTCATCAACAGTGAACTGACCTGATGAAATGGCAATCAACTTACCTGAAACCTGGTTTGGAACCATGATACGATGTTCAATAACTTTTGTTTCTTGAACACAACCTAGTATATCACCTGGGTTAACCTCACTGCCAATTTCTATACTAGCATCAAATGACCACTTTGCTTCACGATCTAAGCTTGGAACTTCAGCTCCACGAATTAAAAAGTTACTTTTGGTAACTGATTTGAAACGATCGAGTGGTCTTTGGATACCATCAAACATTTCTGAAAGTAATCCTGGACCTAATTCTACTGACAAAGGTTGGCCAGTTGATGAAACTGGTTCACCAGGACCTATCCCAGAAGTTTCCTCATATACTTGAATAGAAGCCTGATCTTTTCTCATTTCAATGATTTCACCAATTAGTCCTAAACGACCTACTCGACAAATATCTTGAATATTAGCTTCTTCCATTCCAGAGGCCACAACTAATGGTCCTGAAACTTTTATAATTTTTCCTTGACTCAAGTTTGTCTCCTTTAAAATCTATCTTTAAATATGCATTTATTTAATCTACTTACTGACAATCTCAATTAATTAAAAATTGGCTATTCATATAATGTATCTTAAAATGCTTATAATATATTTTGCCCAACTGCTCTTTCCACTCTTTCTTCCAAAAATTGCCGACCTAGTTTTGCCTTACCTTTGAAGTTTGGAATTAAGATAATGGCTGGCATAATTTGATTGTCATAGAAAGCAATGGTATCAGGTATTTTTTCTGCAATATCTTCTGTAATATAAATGATGCCAAAATTATCCATGGCTAATTGACGGAGAGTATTTACTGCTTCTTCCGCACTAACAACAGGATAAGTGAAAAAACCAATAATTTGAAAAGGTAGAATGGCATCCCGATTTCCTATGACACCAATTTTATAAGTTGTATTATTCATAAATAGGTCTCATTCTTTCTTTAACAAGTTCAATTGGCAAATCATTGACAAGTGCCGAGATTAAGAGTCTGAAATTTTTAATCTCAAACTCCAGTCCTAAAAGATATCTTAAAAGCTGATAAGGACCATCTGCATTATATTTTCCACTTTCAAAAGCACTAAATAAGAGTTGATCAACTAGCCTTTCAAGTTCTGGCAGGGTTAATTTATCATTAACTAAAGCAGTCTGAGCCTCTTTAAATTGCAACGAAAACACATCCGGATTTAATTGATTAAACCAAGTGGATACTTCCTTGCCCTCGGCTAGATCAAGATAAGTACTCAGGCCTAAATGACCTTGATCACTTATCAATTGTTTCATAAAGCCTTGATTTTTGTGTAAAGCCTCAGCACGTTTAACTGTTATTAGGTTGTAAAATTGAATGATAAGACTTGTTGCTTGATAAATTTTCTGGTCGTCTAACTGCTCAGCAATTCGCTTAAGGTGTTTAAAGTAAGCCAAATCACAGCCAACTTCTAAGACCCTGTAATCCTGATAGTTTAGGTGTTCTTGCCAAATAGCAGCTACCTCATTTACCAAATGGTCAGGTAAAACATCTGAGGATAGAGTTCTTACCAGATGGTCTAAATGACTCAAAGAAACTTTTCCAATCGGGATAAGGAGCTTACTCAAATCTTGCTTGCTAGCCTTTTCTTTCAGGAGAACCTTCAAATTATGATAGAGATAAGGGAGAGCTAAAACTTCCACAACCTCACCCGAAGGAGACTCTTGAAAAGCCCATTGATAAGCAACAATTAATTTAGACATCAGCGCCTTTTCGACAAGATCCAAATTCTCAAAATTTTCAACTTTAATGGCGTAACCTTTCTCCTGCATAAGATTAATAATTGTCTCTTTATTCGGATTTAAAAGGATTTTTTGGAATTGCTGAGCTGAAATCATTTCTTTTTCTTTAACTGCAATCGTCGTATTGATTTGGGCGAATTGTTCTTTTTCCATAACGCCTCCTATCGATCACTAAATAATTGATTTGAAATCTCCGCGCATTCACTTTTAAAAAGGGAGTTTACTAGAAGACTGTACAAGTATGTATAATCAACCTTGTCCATCGAAATAACAAACCCAGCTTCTCCATCAATAAAATCTTTTGAAAATTGACAATTAGGGTATGTTTCTTCAAATTTTCGAAAATCATCCTGATTAAATTTTTGAGCGGTGATTTGCCCAAAAGTTACCTGACAGCTTTCGGTTTGGTATTTTGTCAGAATTTGATCCATAAATGATAATTCTTCACCTTTTTCCCAATTTTCCATTTTGGACAAAGCCCCATTAAATAAAGATTTTAATACCTCTTGCTTAATGGCTAAGCTAGATTGCCGTTCTTGATTACGTAATTGTTGCATCTGGACCTGATAGCCACGGTCAAGCTCTTTTAACTGAATCAATTTTGATTCTTTTTTTTCAACAATTACTTTTTCTTTTTCCAAATCGAATTGTTGATCGATAGCTAGCAAGTCTTTATCTAGTTGAGCCTGCCCTTCCTGATAAGCTTTTTCAAGAACACTAGCTTTTAAATTTTCAATAGCAGTCATTAACCTGTACTCCTTTCAAGCCTTCTTTCAGTTCTTGTATTATTTTCATAAAAGTTAGGCCTATTAACCAACACGAAGAGTTAAAATGAAGGAAATAACAAAGGCTAAAATAGCATAGGTTTCAACCATAGCTGCCAAAATGGCACCTTTCATAAAGTCCTCTGGACGTTTGGCAAGAATTTGCATTGCTGAAACAGAAACATTACCTTGGTGTTTAGCTGAAAAATAACCAACAATTGCTACTGGAAGTGCTACAAAGAAATAAGCTACTCCTTTTTCTAGAGACAAATCTGGTGTTAATTGCAACCAAATCAAGATACCAATAACAAATCCATACAAACCTTGTGTACCTGGTAAAAGCTGTAATATTAAAGCTGAGGCAAATTTTTCTGGCTCTTCTTTTAAAAGCGCTGCTGCAGCTTGTCCTGCCTTACCAACCCCATGGGCTGACCCCATACCACTCAAACTGACCGCGATAGCAATTCCCATAGCTGCAAAAAAAGCGCCCCCGTGAGTTGCAAAATATGATGCTAAGTTTTCCATTATTTTTCCTCCAATTGTTCTTCTCTATTAATTTTAAGATACTTTTCTGAATATTTAAGTGGTTGAAAAGCCTGCCCGCCACCTTGATAAAATTTACCAAAAAATTCTACAAACATTAATCTTGCCCCGTGAACATATCCTGACAAGAGTGATAAAAAGATATTTATAGCATGCAATAAGATAAATAGGATAATCCCAATGGTAAATCTACCGACTGGAGGAAAAATCCCAACAATTAAATTAAATGCAGAACCAATGCTCGCCCCTGATAATCCTAGCGCCATCAGTCTGGTAAAAGAAACCAAATCTCCAATATAGGAGCTGATATTATAAAGATTATACAGGCCTGAACCAATCCCTTTTAGGCTCTTAGCTTTAACAACAGCCACAATCACAATACCAATGGCATTAATTATTGCTAACCATTTACCTATAATTAATAAACCAACAAATTTTGGTATTGCTAAACCTATTGCAATCAATAGTAAGCCGATTAAGATGAAACACCAAGCAAATCCTGAACGATAGGCTTCACCGTAATCTTTCATTTTTACTTCTTGTAAACCACCCAATACCAGTCCAACTATGACTGTGATGAATCCGAATATAACGGATAATATCAATATTGACATGACATCAGTTTGAGTGGATAATATTGCAAAAGGAAGATTGAAGCCAAAAAACGAGCCATAAATCAGACCCCAAAGTGAAACAGCAAGTCCTAAGATATTGAAAAATGATAAAAAACGTTTTTGTTTTTCTTGCAATGAAAAGAGTTTCAAAGCTAAGAAAGTAGCTACAAACAAGAGTAAGCCGTAACCTAAATCCGCTACCATCATTCCAAAGAAGGTAAAGTAAAATGGTGTTAAAAATGGGGTTGGATCTTTTTCATTGTATTTTGGTAAAGCATACATCTCCGTAATCAATTCAAATGGACTAATTAGTGGATGATTCTTAAGTTTAATTGGTACTTTTTCCCAATCTGCCTCTGTAACTTCTTGGTCATCAATCATAATAGCTTGACCAAATTTTTTAGTGAGGACTTCTTTAACTCTAGCTATTGACTGAGTTTCACTCCATCCTTGGATTGTCACCAAGTGGCTAGTACTAGCCATTTTAGATTTTGATTGATGAAGATTATAAGTATCAATAACAGCATCAGTAGCTATTTGTAATTGCAGTAATTCCTGCCCAGAAGTTCCTAATTGACTTTCTAAGGCAATTTTCTCTTTTTCTAGTTTTGCAAGATTGTCATTATTAATTTTTATTACTTCCTCAGGCAATTTTGATTCCTGATAGTCGAGAGAGATAAAATGGTATTCCTCAAGATTAACCTCATCTTCCTTATTCCAAAAAAGTAACAATCCAATTTCAGTTTCATCATGAAATATCTCTTCACAAACCATTTGCGAATTCTTTTTTAACTGCTCATAAATTTTGCCATCAGCAGTATTTGGTATTGTGCCGATTGCTCCTTGAAGAAATTGGTATTGACTAAGTTGGATGGGTAAGGTTTTCAGTGGAAGCCATTTAGAGAGACTTGCATTTAATGCTTTCAACTCAGATATCTTTTTGTTAACATTCTCTAACTTATTGATTCTTTGCGTTAATAGTTCTTGGACTAAACTAAATCTTTTATCAGCATCCTCTGCAAATAATTGTTCTAGCGAGACAGTTTGCTTCCCTTTTTTTAATGCTGAAATTTTACTTTCTTTAGGTAAAAAGTTTGAAAGAGAGGCTATTAATTTTTCTAGCTCTGCTTGCCTTGTTTGTAATACATGCAAATAATCATGTTCACTAATCGGACTTTCACCCATCAAATTATTAGTCTTAACTTGAGGAATTGTAACCTCTTGACTTTCGAAAGCGCTTTTCCAAGAATCTAACTGACTGATATCTCTTATTTCAACCGACTCCAATTCTTGCAGTGTCACTAGTAAATCATCTAAAATCTCTTTATTAAATAGAAAAGAAATTTTTCTCATTTGACTAATAGCCATAGGTACTTACCACCTTGTCTACTATTTGATTGATAATGGTTTCTTTATTATCCTTCATAATAGCTTCAGCTTTTTCTTTATTCATTTCTTGAGTATTTAGCACTTTGCTTTCCAGAAGTTTCAGCTGATTGATTAAGTCAAATTCTTTTTCTGTTAAAGCATTTTGAATTTCGACATCATAGGTAGCTTTCAACTTTGTAATCTCTTCATTTTTTTGAATTTTGTAGTCTTTTTTCTTTTGTAAAAAGCTATCGCTGATTGCTTTTGCTTCAGCTTCAATGCTTGTCATTTCTGTCAAAATTGATTGAGACATAGATTTCTCCTTTCTTACAAGACTTCAATTTAAAATTCACCAATTAAATTTAAGTAAGAATTTATTTTTGATATGCCATTCAAAAAAATTAAAAACCCAAATTTTAGGGAAATCTGGCAGACTCATTCTGCCATGCGATATCCCATAAAGTTTGGATCACTGATCATCTCAAAAATTTGGTTCAAACTCATTTGGGAGCTTGTAAAGACAAGCCAATTATTCACGCACTTAATCCTTACATAAATTGTATAAAATTATACTATTTATTTGTTTCGTTTTTAGTTGACCTGACACTGTCTAAAATTCTTTGTCTTGTACGATATTTATAAGTATACAATACTCCTTTTTTCTAAAAAAAGTAAGCTTTTGCATATTAAGTTGTATATTTTTTTATTTTTTTGATTAACTTAATATCCGGTTTAAGTCTTCATTAATATTTTAATTGATAAGCTTTCTGCTCTTAATGATCCATAGCTTGTAATTCTTGTTTTGTAATTACTTTGAAGTTTTTAAAGACAACGCCACCTAAGTAACCTGCTAGTAGACTTAAGATGATGCAGCCCACTGCTGTAATTAAAACCTTTACCATCGGGTTATATGCAAACATAACTGCAAATCCTGCAATCGGAGTGGCTGTTCCTGGCGTGTCATTTACAAGCCTCATCAAAGCAATTAACACACCACATGCTGCTCCGCCAAAGAAGTTGGTTACATATATTGGAATAGGATTAGCTGAAGTTACATCGGCCTGAGTCAAAGGTTCAATCGCAAATGCGATATTGTCTTTTCTTTCACCAAGCTTAAGTTTATAAAATAGGACACCGTTCATAAATGAAGAACCAAATACTGATAAGGCACCAATAGCCATTGGAATACCAGTGAGTCCTAGCATAGCTGTCAAAGCCATTGAAGATAATGGAGCTGTTGCTACGACAACAATTGTTCCTCCAAGTATAATCCCCATAATTATTGGAGAACTTTGGGCAGTTGAAGTTAAGATTTCACCAATTGTTAAAAGTGTTTTATCAACTATTGGAGAAATTACTTTAGCAATAAGTCTTGTCATTGGTGCAGCAAAAACAATAATTGAAATTAAATCTAAACCACCGGGAATTTTTCTCTCCATCCATTTAACAACAAATGACATTAAATAACCAGCTATAAAACCTGGTAAAATTCCAAAACTAGTTACTGATAGACCAATTAACACTGCATAACCTGGTGTTACACCTACTGCAATAGCAACTAAAATAGCTGCTGCCACACCTCCCATTGATCCATTAGCAGCACCAACTTCACTTAGGAACTTAAATCCTAAAACTTGTCCAAAAAAAGAGTCTTGAAATACTTCTACTAAAAATGAAGCACAAGCTGCTGCCGCAAGCGCACCCATTGCTTTAGTACCATGAGGTGCTTTATAGTTAAAAAGAGAAAATAATGCTAAAACGAGTAAAAGAAGACCTGTACCAATAATAATGTCCATAAAAGATTTTCCACCATTCTTTAATAAAATTTTTTATTATAATAATTTTGCACATGCCTCTATACAGATAGAAGCATCATATGGGAATGCAGCCACTTGAACAACTGTTCGTGTGGGATAAGGCTTTTCAAATAAATGCAACATGATTTCATTTAAATGATTAAATTGTGATATATCATTTAAATATATCGTTAGTTTAAAAATTGCATTCAAATCAAGATTATTTTCTTGTAGAATACCTTTAATATTTGTGAAGGCTTGTCGACACTGCTCTCTAAAATCACTGGATACATTACCAGTTTCTGGATTAACTGGTAATTGACTAGAAAGATATAGGACATCCCCTTCAATTCTGGAAATAGAATATGGCCCAATTGGATTGGGATACTCACTCATAAATGAACCTCCTTTTTGATATAAATAAATTTTACATGAAATCGGATACATAGTCAATAAAAATTTATCATTTTAATAATTTTTTATTATCACGATAACTATTGTTTGTCTTTTAGGAGGAAATATATTACTATATAAGTAACAGAGCTGTAAAGGAAAATCAACATGAAAAGTGAACAATTAAATCATTGGAAAACTGTTATTGCATTTTTAAGTGGTGTTTTAGGAAAAAATTATGAAATTATTCTTCATGTGATTGATGAAGATGATATTTATATTGGTGAGATTGTCAATAATCATATTAGTGGTCGAACAAAGAATTCCCCTCTTACTACTTTTGCTTTAGATTTGATAAATAAAAAGGTTTATTTAGAAAAGGACTATGTTACAAATTATAAAGCAATTGTTAGCCCTGAAAATAAGGAAGTCCGTGGATCAACTTATTTTATAAAAAATGATCAGGGACATTTAGAAGGTATGTTATGTATTAATTTGGACATTTCCGCTTATAAAAATATAGCTGCAAATGTTTTATCATTGGCTAATTTAGACCTAGGTCAACTGATTCCTGATTTAACTCAAAAAGCAACGACTATGACCCAAGAAGAAACAGTTGAAGTTTTATCTAACAATATCCAAGATATTATTAGTGAAATTATTGACCCTTCACTTATTAATCAAAACATTCAATTAAGTCAAGATGTCAAAATTGAAATTGTAACTAAATTATCTGAAAAAGGTGTCTTCCAACTCAAAGGAGCTGTTTCCAAGGTTGCTGAGATATTAAAAATCTCTGAACCTAGTGTTTATCGTTATCTAAAAAAAGTTGAAATGGATTGATTACGAATACTTAAAAGAAAAAGACTTCTAATAGTTTAGAAGTCTTTTTAATATCTATTGTAACCCAAAAATTAGCAAGACATAATATGATTTTTATTTAGATTTTTGAACAATAACAGCTTGTCCCTGACCACCGCCGATACATAAAGTTGCAAGTCCATATTCTACATCACGTTTATTCATTTCGGAAATCAAGGTCACTAAGATACGTGCACCAGAAGCCCCAATTGGGTGCCCAAGGGCAATTGCTCCGCCGTTAACATTGATTTTTTCTGGATCAAGATTTAATTCTTTTGCAACTGCAAGAGATTGCGATGCGAAAGCCTCATTTGCTTCAATCAAATCAATTTGTTCCATTTTTAAATTCGCTTTACTTAGAGCTTTGCGACTAGCAGGGATTGGACCACATCCCATTAGACTTGGTTCTACACCCGCACTAGCTGAGCTCAGAATGGTCGCTAAAATAGGCAAGCCTAACTGTTCAGCTTTTTCTCGACTCATAAGTAATAAAGCTGCAGCACCATCATTGATACCAGATGCATTACCTGCAGTTACAGTACCATCTTCCTTAAGGAAAGAAGGACGTAATTTTGCTAACTTTTCAAGACTACTATCTGTTCTTGGGTACTCGTCCTGATCAACTATCAGATCCTCTCCACGACGTTGAGGAACTCTTACTGGAACTATTTCTTCATTAAAACGGTTTGATTCAATAGCTACTTTTGCTTTAAGTTGACTATTTAAAGCAAATTGATCCTGCTCCTCTCTACTTATATTGTACTGTCGAGCAATATTTTCAGCAGTAATTCCCATGTGGTAGTTATTAAAAGCATCACTCAGACCATCTGAAATCATGGTGTCAACGACCTTGGATTCGCCCATTCGTGAGCCCCATCTTTGGTTAGTAATGACATATGGAGCCTGGCTCATATTCTCTGTACCACCAACTATAACAACCTCAGCATCACCAGAAAGAATTTTTAGGGCACCTAATTCCACGGACTTTAATCCAGAACCACAAACCATATCTAAGGTAAAGGCTGGCGTGGTAACAGGCAATCCGGCATAAATTGCAATCTGTCTTGCAACATTTTGTCCTAATCCTGCATGTAGGACATTTCCAAAAATAACTTCTTCCACTAAACCAGGAGCAATTTTTGTATCTTGTAAAATTTTCTCAACTACTGTCGTACCTAAATCTACGGCTGAAACAGTTTTAAAGGCACCTCCAAAGTTTCCAATTGGGGTTCTTAAAGCTGAAACGACAACTACTTCATTTGACATATATACTCCTTTTTCCTATTAATGAAACGCTTATATTTATATTATGTAATTATTGGTATTAATTATGGCTATAGTTTGGTTATAAAAGATATCACAAAAATTTATTAAAGATAAGGTGTTTACGAACATTATCAAACTAATCTATTTTATAAAAATTGTTATTTGAAATTATAACTTAACCAAGGCCACTGCCAGGTGTCACAACTCACAACCTGCCCTTAGTAATTATATAAAAACAATTGAATTTGAGGAAGACATAACCCTTTTTTTCGGAAAAAAGGTAGATTAGTTGGTTTAGCCAGTATTGGGGAAAGATTTTATGAAAATGCAAAACTAGTCATTTCATCTCACGAACAATTAACAGCTTTTTAAGGATTGCTTCTAAGAAATACAAAGAACAAACCACATTTGGTATATCTGAATTGATCTCTGGTATTGTCTTTTCTGAACTAATTCCTTTATTAATCGAAAATATCCCAGATATTAAGTTTACCATAATTAAAGTCGGATCATATGAATTGCAGAAGAAATTAATTTTGAAAGAAGTTAATAAAGAGTACCAGAGTTTAAACTTTTTTGATAAATCACTTCATCAAGTTCAATGATTTTACTGTTCTCCTTTGGATGAGCAAAAGAGGCAAAGCAAATAGGAATCACCATGCATACCACAAAAAAAGCTGATAAAAGGTAAATTGAGAACTGAGTCAGTTAGAGGAACAATATCTAGAACCAAATTTTTATAGGATTTTGCAACCCTATTTTTTAAGTAATTGGGAGTTGCATCATATAAAACGGCAGCTCCTCCCGACATCCCAAAGAATAGGGTTGAGACAAACAACCTTATTCCCCTAAAAACGAGCTTGTACAAGTAATTCCTTACCAAGAACAATAGCAACCATCATTTTCAAGCCCCAATGTAAAAATCCCAAAATAGAGCTCACAAGAACGGAGAAAATGATAATCTGTGTACTTGTAATCGGAACTTTCGCCAGTGCTTTAAGAAATAACTGGACAGATGGTGAGCTGGCAACAGCATTTCCTGTTACTAACAAAATAGTCATTTGCATTGCAAAAAATAAGAAACCCGAGAAATCATTTACCCAACCAATGGTAATTCCACCCGCCTTCTTATCACTTATTAAAGGTGCTTTAGTCAATGCCATCATAACAACTAAAAAAGTTAATATAAAAGTTATGAGTCACTCAAGAAGTGAAAAGTTATCATGCTTTGCTATTTCAATCATTACTTAATAATAAAACCGTTCTCATATTTTTGAAAATTTCAGTATCTTATTCATTCTATACTTCATAGTTATGAAAATATATTCCTGTATTAAATAAACAAAAAAAGCACTAATTCTAAAATTAGTGCTTTTCAAATTATCTAAGATAATCTAAATCAAATAGTTAAATTATTTTTTTAGGTTATCTACCTATTAAATAACACTTCAAAATATCACATTTTACAGATTGTTAATATCACTTTTTATACCACTAGAAATTTGGAATAACTAATTATCAAAAACTTAGTTGGTAACAAAAAAGGTAACAATTTTATGAGTTCAGCAGGCAAGAAAAGGCACATTGATTTGTGCCTCTTTTATGTTATGTTTTTATAAGTTAATTCTTTTAATTCACTATGCTTATTTTTTATTTCAAAAGGAATTACTCTTTGATCAAGATTTAATACCTTTTCATATATTTTTAAGGTCGGTACAATATTATCAAAGTTTTCTGACTTATGCTCTGAGTACTTTTTATAAGAATTTTGTATATTATTTTCCCACCAAATTTCTACTAAATTTGTCTCATAAAACTCTAGTCCAAATTCACCTCTTACAAAATCAAGTATATGCTTTGATAAACCAGTATCGAACAATTCAGAAAATACAATTAATTTATTTGAAATTTCATGGATTTCTATTGAAAATTTATAGTATTCCAAGTACAAAGCTTCTATTTGGGGTAAATTTTTTTTAAAATACAAATGAAATAACTCTTTATTTTGATTGCTACGCAAATCAGTTTGTAGTTCTGTCATTCTGATTGTGAGTGGCTTGAAGCCATTTTCAGTGATCTCCTTAACTCGTAATAATAAATTATTCACCTCTTGCACTTTTTCTAAGTAGTATTCTATCTCAATTTTTTTAAATTCAAAAATCTGCTGTTTATTGAATTGCTCGGTTTGTACTTCTATTTGAGTTTGAAATTGTAGCTTTGCCATTTCTTGCTGATCCTTGAATTGAATATTAGAAGATTCAAGTTGTTGATTTAATTGATTTTCTTGAGTCTCTATTTGAGTTTTCATTATATTCTCAGCCTGTTTAGACTGTTTAAAAAAGACATACAAAGTTATGCATGCAGCTACTGCAGCACCAAAGAAACTTGAAAAAAATTCTCGAGAGAAGACTGCTTTTGTCATTAAAACTGTAGTTTCTTTTGAAAATTTAAACCTTGAAATAAATAATATAATAATTATTGCTGTTAATCTCCAGTAATTTCGTTTTTTCATATTTAAAATTTGTCCTTAATATTTTTAAAAGCACCCAGTTATCTGGATGCATTAACACAATAGTCAGGATTCGAATCGGCATCCCATCAATAAAGGGGCAATCTCTATATACTACTCTTGTGTTAAATAATAGTCAGACGGATTTGCATCGCCATATCATCATAACATGATGCGTCATCCATATTAGACCACTGCCCTATTATCTATATTATATCACTAATATCAAGTACCATATCTAGAAAACACAAGAACTAATTTAACATATGGAAATTTCAATCATATTTATTGTGATATAATTAATAAAAAAGGATATAATATATGACAATCGAATTGCTTATCGGAAGTTTAACATTACTAGTTGCAATACTGACTCTAATATACTCAATAAAAGAAAATAGGATTCTTATCGAAATTGTTAATTCAGTATACCTCTTTTTCGATGATCAATATCAAAATCTATTAATGTTTGATATTTTAAACTATTCAACATCTGGTATAAAACTTTTAGGTCTTGAAATTACTAATGCAAATAATAGAAAACCAGTTACATATTTGATTGACTATAAAGAAGATAGTCCTGTGACCAGTAATGTTTTATCTGACGATAATTTTCCAAGAATTCTACTACCTAATGATAGAACCTCATTCTCATTCTATCTAACAGAGAGAATAGAACAACTAGAATTTAAATTGACATTTGATAAACGTATCAGTCTATTTTCTAAAACTAAAAATATCAAAGTTACCATAAAATAAAAATTAAATAATCAAAATAATACACATATTTATAAAGCACCTATCATTTGATAAGTGCTTTTTATAATAGATTGATCGGATTTCAACCGATATCTTGATAATGACATCTGCATCCCGTTTATTGCAAAAGTAACAGATGAAACTTAATACAAACCAGTTCAATCAGCTCTTTCGAGTATTATGCCATACCATATTCTCACTCTTAAACTACTCATCTATTAATAATATAATAGCAGATTTTGAGATATTTCAAAAGTACATACAAAACATTTTTATATAAATTAAAAATCTATTCATCATCAAGTTATTTATCTGTATTATTTCTCCATCTTTCTATTGATAAACGCAGTAAAAATTGATTTACTGGATGATCAGCTGGAAGCATCAATGCATTTTTTTCGAACTCATCTGATGAGAATTTTGTTTGTTATGTTAAAACAGTCCCATCTTTCAATTTTGATCCTGCCGGTAAAATAGTAATAATGTTAAATTTGGTATGTGTCATAACTTACCTCCAATATATTTAATAATTACTTGATTATCTTATTTCATTGAAATAAATGCAACAAAAAAAGAAAAAGCATCCTAGGTCAGTTCCCTAGAATGCTTTAAAATCAATGTTTCAGAACACTAATCAAATAATTAGATTATTTTTTTAGGTTATAGAATGATTTGATACCTTTGTATTGAGCAACTTCACCAAGTTGATCTTCGATACGAAGTAATTGGTTGTATTTAGCAATACGGTCAGTACGTGATAATGAACCAGTTTTGATTTGTCCAGCGTTAGTTGCAACTGCGATGTCAGCGATTGTTGAATCTTCAGTTTCACCTGAACGGTGAGATACAACTGCAGTGAATCCAGCTTCTTTAGCCATTTCAATAGCTTCAAAAGTTTCTGTCAAAGTACCGATTTGGTTAACTTTGATAAGGATTGAGTTAGCAGCTTCTTCTTTGATACCACGAGCTAAGTATTCAGTGTTTGTAACGAAGAAGTCGTCACCAACTAATTGAACACGTCCGCCTAGGCGTTCAGTAAGAGCTTTCCAACCATCCCAGTCATTTTCATCCATACCATCTTCGATAGTAATGATTGGGTATTTGTTAACTAATTCTTCAAGGTAATCAATTTGTTCTGCAGAAGTACGAACTGCTCCGCCTTCTCCTTCAAATTTAGCGTAGTCGTATACTTTACGTTCTTTATCATAGAATTCAGATGACGCACAGTCAAAACCAATCATGATTCCGTTTTCGCCAGCTTCATATCCAGCAGCTTCGATAGCTTTAAGGATAGTTTCTACACCATCTTCAGTGCCATCAAATTTAGGTGCGAATCCACCTTCGTCACCAACAGCTGTTTCAAGACCACGTTCTTTAAGGATTTTCTTAAGAGCATGGAATACTTCAGCACCCCAACGTAGAGCTTCTTTAAATGTTGTAGCACCTACAGGCATGATCATGAATTCTTGGAAAGCGATTGGAGCATCTGAGTGAGATCCACCATTGATGATGTTCATCATTGGAGTTGGAAGTACTTTAGTGTTAAATCCGCCAAGATAGTTGTAAAGAGGTACTTCAAGGTAGTCTGCAGCAGCACGAGCTACGGCAATAGAAACACCAAGAATAGCGTTAGCACCTAATTTACCTTTGTTAGGAGTTCCGTCAAGAGCGATCATAGCACGGTCGATAGCTTGTTGATCACGTACATCAAAACCGATGATAGCTTCAGCGATAATGTTGTTTACGTTGTCAACTGCTTTTTCAGTTCCTAATCCGTTATAACGAGATTTGTCACCGTCACGTAGTTCAACTGCTTCATGTTCACCAGTTGATGCTCCTGAAGGAACCATTCCACGTCCGAAAGCACCTGATTCAGTATAAACTTCTACTTCAAGTGTTGGGTTACCGCGTGAGTCTAAGACTTCGCGAGCGTAAACATCAGTAATAATTGACATTATAATACTCTCCTTATGAGTTTTAATTTTTTACATGTTAATAATACCACAAAGTACTAGTATTTTCAACTTAAAAACAGCCATTATGAAAATTTGTATTCGTTTTCATGCAAATGTTTTATAGTTTTCAATAATATTTCAAATCCTTACAAATACATGTTTTAATGGCTTTTTCTTTTAAAAATCAGTATAATGAACTTAAATGGATTAAGGAGGCTACTATGGAGTCATTAGATCATAAGATTTTAAAAGGTGCATTAGGTGAAAATAGACTTGATCCTGATCAACAACGCTACTATTTAGGCACTTATGCTGAACGTGTCTTATTAACTATCCCCTTGGTCGGCATTGAAGAAGAAATTGCTAAGAATGAATTTGAACGCTTATTGCCTTCTTATGTTAAAGACTATTCTCCTTTATCACTTAAATTATCAGCCGACTTAGATTCTGAATTTCAAATGTTCTTTATGAAGTTAGCTAGCAAAAAGGGTATTCCTTCAACTATAATAGACGAAACCAGTGCTACCTCTCCTTTTGCGCTTGTTCTCCATACAGACCATGCAGTTAACCTGAATCAAACTTCAATTGCTGATAATCTACCAAAAGATGAAACACCTTCTAAAGAAAAAAAAGCTAGTTTTTGGGATAATATTTTCGGAAAATAAAAAAGAAGCTTCGGCTTCTTTTATTTGTGTTTTTGTTTAAAGGCCAGGTAGTAGGCAGTTTTGAAATTGCGAATGCTGACTAGTTTATATAGTTTGGTTTTAATGAATTTAGTATGATAGAAGGATTGGGGATAGGCCCCTTCTTTTTTTATTATCCAATAGATAGCAAATTCCCCAATATGAATTAACTCATCCTGACTAAAATTAGCTATTTCAAGAAAATTGTCAATATCTTCATTTTTGGTATTAGGTAAAAAAAATAAAGCATTTTTTCGAAAATAGTCTTCTTGCCACCATTCCGGTAGTGCTTCAAATTCTTTTTGATAGTCAGTTTGACTAATCAGTAAAAATGGAATATCAAAGGAATAGTTATTTTTAAAATAAGATTCTAACATTACTTGTAAAGCATCTTGGGATTCTAAACTTGAAAAGAAGAGATTACCACTATTAATATATGAAGTAACATTGTCTAGTTCTAAGTTAGTTAAGTTCTCCTTTAGCTCTGCCATTTTTACAGAATGATTGCCACCGACATTTATCCCTCTTAATAAGAGTATAAAGTCCACTATATTATCACCATTTCATTGTCGTCAAAAGGCATCCCTGGATTCCAGCAAACTTCCCAAACATAGTTGTCTGGGTCTGCAAAATAAGCGTGGAAACCGCCCCAAAAAACCTCTTGTGGCTCTTTTAAAATCCTTGCTCCTGCTTTTGAAGCAAGTTCAAAAATAGCATAAACTTCAGTTTTAGATGTGGTGTTATAGGCAAGTGTCATTCCATTGAATTGATTAGCTTCTAACGTAGGAAGACTATGGCCAAAATCCTCCGCGAGTAAATCAATTGGATAAAGTTCTAGCTTGGTTCCTGCATTATTAAAAAATATGACATTTGGAGAATCTGCAGTTTCTTTTGTTTCAAAACCTAGACCATCTCGATAAAAGGCGACACTTTTAGCCATATCTCTAACACCTAAACAAATAAGATTAATTCTATTCATCCTAACCTCTCTCCTTATTAATAATAGTTAAGGCTTCCATTAGATTAGGAACATCAATCTGATAGAGTGCTTGATTTTGAACAATAGGTTTAGCACAAAAAGCGATGCCTATCCCAGCAGCTTTTATCATAGGTAAATCGTTTGCCCCATCACCCATTGCGACAGTCTGGGATAAATTTAAGTTATTTTCTAATGCCCAATCTTGTAATTTCTGTAATTTCACCTCTTTTGTAACTATTGGACCTTCAAGTTCTCCTGTCAATTTACCATCTTTATTAGCGAGTTGATTGGCGTGGACATAATCGATACCCAATTCATCAGCTAAACGATCCACTGTTTCATGGAAACCACCAGAAACCAGACCAACTTTATACTGTTGATCATGTAATTGATTCACTAGTTCCTGCGCGCCACTATTGAAATGAATGGACTGATAAACTTTATCAAAAATTGATAAGGGTAGTCCTTCTAATAAAGCAACCCTCTCTTTCAAGGCTGCCTCAAAATCCAGATGACCATTCATTGCTAGTTCTGTAATTTGTGCTACCTCTTTTCCAAAACCAGCCTCTTGTGCTAATAAATCAATCACTTCTTCTTTAACTAGAGTTGAATCGACATCCATAACAAAGAGTCCTAAAATTTTTCCCATAATATCTTCCTTACTAGAATAGATTTTTAATATATTTTACTAGAAATTTTCATCTCCTGCAATAAAATAAAAAACTTGAGTGTACCACTCAAGTTTTTTTAGAATCGAATATATTCTCTTGTTTTTTCATATGATGAAACAAAACGACTTGTTACACCAGGTTCAACTGTTTCCAAAGCATATGATATTTCATCAAATGATCCTTGGTAGTCATACTCAACTTCAAATAAATGCATAGCAATTTCAAATGAATTTTGAACACCAGCTTCAAAGCTACGGTAACGATTTGAATATTGTAATAATTGTTCAGTTAACGTTGCATTTTGAACGACTTGATAACTATATTCTTCTAAGTTCGCAATAGAAGATTTAGCTATAGTGTTTAAGCGACCAACAGCTTCAATATTTATTTTACCTTTACTTAATTCATCCATTAGGGCTTCAAGTTGTGTACTTGTTGTGAAGAATGCAGTTAAATAATCTTGTGGGATACCTGGTAAATGACGTTTTTCCATAAAACGTTTGATCATATGTAATTGTGCTACATAAATATCAATATCTCTCCGAGCAGATTCTTCTGTCTTTTCAATGCCTTTAATTTCTTCAAAGACATCCAACTGACCAGACTCAACTGCTGAAAGTGTTTTAAGAGCTTTATCAAATATCACTTCTAATTCTGAAAAAGGTACTTCTTGAGAACCAAAACTTTGTGCATTGTCTAAAGTTGACTCTTCAAGTTTAGTAATATCTTTATCAAAACCTTTGACGGAAAGTGCTTGGTTTTCATTCAAAATGTACTTATGAGCAAGTCGTGATAATTCATTTTTAAGTTTGTCATTATTTTCTCGAACGTGTGCTATGTACTTAGGAATAATTTTACTGTCTCTAAGAGCATTTTTATGTGCAACAATTTCACGTTCAAATAATTGATACAATGCATCAACACGTTCTTGAATATGTTCGTTATCTTCTCGTGCACGATCTAAATCTAAAGTTACTAATTCATCAGCATTACTGCGAATTGCTTCACGAACTTCTTGGAAACGCGTTTCAATGTTGTTTTCAGGAAAATGATAGTTTTCTTCGAGTAAACGACGGTAACCAGATTCCAAATCATCCATTTGCTCAGGAAGGTCTTCTTCTAGTTTCGCTACAATTTCTGGAATCTGTTCTGTAATTTGGCCTAAAGCAATTGTATGCTCTTCAGCTTTATCCAAAACTTCAGAAGCTTCAACTGGGTCACCTGATGAATTAAGAGTCACAAATTGAGAAAATTCAGTTTCGATATTCTTCATTTGCTTATCAATTTCAGGTTTAGTACTTCCATATTTTCCTATATTACCATTAATAGATTCTTGTAATTGCTCATATAAATCTAAGGCATGCGTAACGCGAGCACTATTTTTTTCTTCTTGTTCTTTCAGAATGCCAAGTGCTTCACGAATTGAAGTAATATCTTCTTCAACTAAGTCCAATTGACTTTCTACATTAATTATCTCATGTTTAGCACGAATAAAATTGAAAGTATCATTTAGTTTTTCTGCCTCAAATAAATGATTTTCAATATCTGCAAATGAGTTCATTGTTAAATCAACCCATTTTTGATTCCATTCTCTAAAAGATGTTTGACTTTGTCCTATTAAATGTAGTGATTTAACTTCTTCAATTTCTTCGTTAATAGGTAAACCAAAAAGTTTTAGTTTTCTTTCTTCTAAATTTTTAATTAACGAATCATTTCTTTTACGAATAATTACGCCAACTAGGTAAGCAATAATCACTAATAAGACTATCGCTACAATCAGCAAGATAATTCCGCTTGACATCCTATTCTCCTTAATATGTTTTGCGATTGAAGATAGCCATTTTAAAATACCATCAAACGCCCTTTATTAAATTTTATATTAAATACATTATAACGTTACGATTATAACATACTTTAAAGCGCTTTTCAAAGTAAAATTGACTAAATATCAAGCGTACTATAGACCGCATTTTCCTCAATGAACTCACGTCTTGGCTCAACACGATCACCCATTAACATGTCGAATACTTTATCAGCTTCTGCAGCATCATCAACTGTTACACGAGCCATTAAGCGGTGTTCCGGATCCATGGTAGTTTCCCATAATTGGTGATCGTCCATTTCTCCAAGACCTTTATAACGCTGTACAGTTGGTCTTGAACGACCTACACTATATTTTTCAAGAGAAGCTTTTAAAAGTTCCTCTTGGTTAGTACCAGGCTGAATATACTCTTTAATTTCGCTACCAACCTTCACACCATAAATTGGTGGTTGTGCGATATAAACAAAACCGGCTTCAAGGACTGGTCTCATAAAGCGATAGATCAAAGTTAACAAAAGTGTACGGATATGAGCACCATCGACATCGGCATCAGTCATAATAACTAACTTGTGATATCTTGCTTTAGCTACATCAAATTCTGCACCAAAACCAGTTCCCATCGCTGTAAATAAACTGCGGATTTCCTCATTAGCAAGAATTTTATCCATTGTTGCTTTTTCCACGTTTAAGATTTTACCACGAATTGGTAAAATTGCCTGAAATTCACGGTTACGACCAGATTTTGCTGAACCTCCAGCAGAATCTCCTTCGACGATAAATAGTTCGTTTTGACTGGCATTATTTGATGAACAGTCAGCTAGCTTACCTGGTAAATTAGAGATTTCTAAGCCAGATTTCTTTCGCGTTACTTCACGTGCACGTTTTGCAGCAATTCTAGCTTTCGAAGCTAAAATTCCTTTATCTACGATTTTACGGGCAACTTGTGGATTCTCAAGTAAGAATCGTTGTAAGGCATCACTAAATAATCGATTAGTAATTTTAACAACTTCTGAGTTACCTAATTTTGTTTTAGTTTGTCCTTCAAATTGAGGATTAGGGTGTTTGACAGAGATAACAGCAGTCAATCCTTCACGAACATCCTCACCAGTTAAGTTATCTTCATTTTCTTTGAGAATCTTATTCTTTTTAGCATAATCATTAATAACACGTGTTAGGGCAGTTCTAAAACCTTGTTCATGGGTTCCACCTTCATGTGTATGAATATTGTTGGCAAAACTCATTACATTTTCATGATAGCCTGTTGTATATTGCATCGCAACTTCGACAGCAATGCCATCCATCTCTCCATCAGTAAAGATAGGATGTTCGATAATAACATCTTTTTTCTCATTTAAAAATTCAACATAGCTAGCGATACCACCTTCATAATGGTAATCTTTGACTTGTTCAATTCCATTACGTTTATCGGCAATTGAGATTCGTAATCCACGGTTTAAAAATGCTAATTCTTGGACACGCTTAGCAAGCTTCTCAAAATCAAATTCAACTGTTTCTGTAAAAATTTCTGGGTCCGGAGTAAAGTGAACTGTTGTTCCTGTTAAATCCGTTTCTCCAATAATTTTCAAATCGTCATAAACGATTCCACGTTTAAACTCTTGATAATGAATGCTACCATTTTTGAAGACACGAACATCTAACTGAGATGATAAAGCATTAACAACTGATGATCCAACACCATGGAGCCCACCTGAAACCTTATAACCGCCACCGCCAAACTTACCTCCAGCATGTAAAACAGTAAATACAGTTTCAACAGCAGGACGACCTGTCTTAGCTTGGATATCGACTGGAATACCACGCCCATCATCGACAACTGTGATTGAGTTGTCTTCTTCAATGTATACTTCAATATGACTAGCAAACCCTGCCAAGGCCTCATCAATTGAGTTATCGACAATTTCCCAAACCAAGTGATGAAGTCCTTCTTTAGATGTTGAACCAATATACATCCCAGGACGCATCCGAACGGCTTCTAATCCTTCTAAGACTTGAATCTGACTAGCATCATATTCTTGAGCTTTATCATTTGACTGTTTAATATCTTCAACCATTTAATTAACTATCTCCAAAAGGGACTGATTTTCTTGAACAAGTAAAGTACTAAGACCCGCAGCTTGTCCTGCCTGTTTATCGATTTCCCTGTCACCGATAACTAAGGCATTTGTTATTTCGTATTTATTTTTTAAGTAATAAATAGATTCTGGATCTGGTTTTCTTTTAAAACCATTTTCAGATGTCACAACTTCAGTAAAATACTGTAAAAGATTAGCATGAGCTAAAAGGTAAACCACCTGTTTATCACGATGAGAGACTAAAAAATTCCGTCCTCCATCTGCTACAACATTTTTTAGTAACTCTTCTGCTCCACTTTTCCAAGCAGGCTTGGCCAATGCTTGCGCTTCATTTAATTTATAAAAATGCAAAAATCGTGGCTCATAAGGAGCAAATGTAGCGATGGCTGTCGCTGTCGATTCTTTCAATTTTGAAAAAACAGCATCATGACTGGCGGAAAGATTAAATTGTTCTAAAGTTTTTAGGAATGCAGTAGTCGAAGTCTCATAATTATCAAGGAGAGTTCCACCTAAATCCCAAATATAATCCTTATAATTCATACCCTTTATTATAACATATTTTGCTGTATTTTTATAGTATATGACGCAAAAATAAAGGAGCTTGTTCACATGACAAGCCCCAGCTTTTAATCATATTTTAGTGAACGACGAAGTTCAGCTTGACTTTGCTTTTCCAGACCGAGTTCATGTTGGAAATTCATTGAAAGAATTATGCCAACACCAATGAGATTTGAGATCAATGATGACCCACCTTGTGAAATAAATGGGAGAGGAATCCCAGTCAATGGTAAAATACCGACAGCCGCTCCAACATTTTCAAAAATGTGGAATAAAATCATCATAATAAAACCAGTTGAAATATAAGTATAAAATAAATTATTTGAAGCCAAAGTAAGTCGCAACATTCTATAAATCAGTAACAAATAAAGAATAAGTAGGACGGCTGATCCAAGAAAACCAAAATTTTCAGAAATAACTGTAAAAATCATATCACTTTCTCTTACTGGAACTGGCAAATCAATATGATTAAATCCTTTTCCGAAAAAGCCACCACTACCAATTGAAATCATACTTTGTGTTTGCTGATAAGCAATTGTCTCAGAAAAATCAAATGGCGTTAACCAAGCCGATATACGATTGATTTGGTAAGTATCCATCCCTATTTTGAGCAGAAATTCTTTTCCCTGTGGAAGGAAAAATATCATGAAAAAAGCTAATCCTGCAAATAGAAAGAGACCAAGTAAAGGTAAAATAAACCACCAACTAATTCCAGAGACTAATACTACCCCAGCTAATATAGCTATAAAGACCATTGCGGTACCCAAATCTTTTTGCAAAGCTAACAAAATCATTACTGGTAAGGTAATTAAGACATAAGATAGAATTAATTTCCAATCATCAGAAAACTGATTCCTTTCCTTCTTTCCTTTAAACCAAACAGTGAATCTTGCTAAAGCTAAAATATAAGAGATTTTCATAAATTCTGAGGGTTGAAATAAAGTAACTGATCCAATTGTTACCCAGTTTTTAGCACCTGTCGCCGCGACTAGCTGAGGACTGTAAAAGACTAATGGTAGTACCATAAGTCCAAGCCCTAACAAATACAAAAAAGGCGTCAATTTCCATAATAAACTACGACTAAAAAACATTAAAATAAATGCAAATAATGAGCCAAAACCAATCCATAGGACTTGTTGCATCATTACTTTGGTCACATTATGAGGATAATCATGGAAAGTGGCCACGTAAACTGAAAAGAGGCCAATGATGATTAGACAAAATACTGGCCATACAATGCCATAATCAATTTTGTTATCTAATTTGCTTCGTTTTCCAAACATCTTACACCTGCTTTCTCAATACAATTAAATGAAAAAAGGACCAATAAGATGGTCTCTTTTGATGACCCCTACTGGAATCGAACCAGTAACTACTCCTTAGGAGGGAGTTGTTATATCCATTGAACTAAGGGGTCATAAGGTATAATTACCTTATCTATTTTAGCCTACAAATTTGGGAATTGCAAGGGCTAGTCTTTAGTCTTTTTGACTTTCTCTGTACTTTTCCATTTTTGCTCGGAATAGTTGCCCATTGGTTGGTGGCGTTATAGTGATCGCATTGGCACCAGCTTCAATTACCTCAAGAATAGTTTCCGCGCTTGGTCCACCAGTCGCCATAATTGGAAAGTCTGGGAACTCTTCTCTAATTTTCCGTACAATAGTTGGAGTATTTACACCTCCACTAACATTCAATATGTCAACGCCCGCTTCAATTCGACTTTTAATATCAGTCTCTTCTGAAACAACAGTATAGATAATTGGAATATCAATAATTTCTTCGATGTGACTTATCGTGTCGACCTTAGTTGGTGCATTAACCACTACAGCATAAGCACCCTCTGATTCTGAGAATAAACTCATATTTGCAGAACGGTAGCCCGTTGTTAAGCCACCACCAACTCCCGCAAAAACCGGAACAGAAGAAACCAACATAATACTTTTTAGAATTGTTGGAGTAGGTGTAAAAGGATACACAGCTAAAATTGCATCTGCATTATGGTTGGCAATGACCGAAACATCTGTGCTAAACAAAACTGATCGAATCCTTCTGCCATAAATATATATACCGGAACATTGACGGATGATATCTGGCATACGTACAATCTCTTTTCTTAAGTCAGACATGACATTAGGTGCATTTTCTTTTGAAATCTTCATCTTTATCCTCAAATTGTTTGTTTTGTTATTCTATTTTATCATAGTGTCATTATTTAACACCTTAAAAACAAAACAATTAGTTTTCTTTTTAAAAGATTCCCCACTACAAGCTCACTCTATTATTTTCAATCTTAAGCAGATACATCTACTTGACTATTTCTATATCAAAAATCTCGCAGTGACTTTGAAGTCTGTTATCTTCATCAGTATTGCTTATGTTTTATTCGAAAATTTCAGGCTGGCTCAGTATCCTTAATTGAACTCGGGCTGAAATCTCGGAAAAAAAACACACTTGAAATCAAGTGTGTTTTAGTTGAACTCGCTCTTCCCTCGCTTTCCCTTTTTCAAGCTCAGGCAGAATTTGTTCACTGGACTAATTCTGTCTCAAAAACCTCACAATGTCTTTGAGTCTTTTGACACAAAAAAGACTCCACTGTGGGAGTCCTCAAATCCTGTATTTGAATAAATCCTACAATCTTGGCAAAAAGATAGCTTTTCCTAGAAAGTAAACTTTCTTCGTCAAAACTCCTATTTTTGCTGTGATTGCTTAACGACCTTTTCATCATAATGAACTGAACCCGGGCTGAAATCTCGGAAAATAGAAAAACTGCCTTGTGACTATGTCACAGCGGCAGTTTCCTAATTTTCTGTCGATTTCTAGACGCCCTTGGTATCTTGAATTAACGACGGATTTCTTTGATACGTGCTGCTTTACCTTGTAATGCACGTAAGTAGTAAAGTTTAGCACGACGGACTTTACCGTAACGAACTACTTCAATTTTATCAACACGTGGAGTGTGGATTGGGAAAGTACGTTCTACACCGATACCGCCAGAAATTTTACGAACTGTGTACATTTCTGAGATCCCTTGACCTTTACGTGCAATAACTACACCTTCAAAAATCTGGATACGTTCGCGAGTTCCTTCGACAACTTTCGCGTGAACGCGAACAGTGTCACCAGCGCGGAATGTAGGGATGTCAGTACGAAGTTGACTTTCAGTCAAGCTTTGGATTAATGGATTCATTTTATATTCTCCTATCTTACCAATCTTAAGTACTTGTCTCAGCGGATTAGCTTATTTATATGTGTCCATTACACACAAAGAGTATTTTATCATATTCAAGAGAACTTGTAAAGAAACTTCACAGTCTATTTTATTAAAAAAATTTAATCAAAAATTGCTTTAAATTTGAAATTTATTTTTTACCTCTAAGAGTTCCTGATTGGCATAAATACTATGTTTCTGATTAAGTAAGGTAGCAATCAATACAACAATCAGAAAAGAAATCATATTTTCTGATCCAAAGACTTCATATCCAATAAAAACAGAAGCTAAGTAGGTATTTGTCGCACTGGCAAATACAGCAGAATAGCCAAGTGCTGCTACCAAGAAAACTGGTAAGCCAAATAATGGCGCTATAAGGGCACCCAGACTAGCTCCAATAGAAAAGAGTGGAGTCACTTCTCCCCCTTGGTAGCCTGCTGCAATGGTAAGAACTGTTAACATTATTTTTAAGAACCAATCATAGGAATAAATCGTCTCACCAGAAAAAGACATATTTATTAAGTTTGTACCTAGTCCACTATAGCGACCTGAATGTAAAACGAAAACAAGTACTGTCACAACTATACCTAAAACTAGAACTTTTTGATATGGGTTAGATAACTTCTCTGAGAAAAATGTCTTTGCTTTCCCTAAAGTATAAGCAAAAAGATTACCCGCTAGACCAAAGATTAATCCTAGTAATACCAATTTACCAATCATTATCGGACTAAGAGCTACTGTCTCCTTAATGATAAAAGAGAATTTTTCCAGTCCTAGAGCATGAGAGAACGTAGAGGCTGTATAAGCAGCGACAGCTACAGGGATAAATAATGCAAAGAAGGCAAAATGTGTCATTGCTAAGACTTCAAATGCAAAGAAGATAGCTGCTAATGGGGTTTGAAATAAACCCGCAAAACCGGCTGCCATACCAATTGCCAAGAATATGCGCGAGCTATTCTCCACTTTTAACCAAGAATGGCAATAATGGGAAACCGTCGCTCCTAATTGAACAGCTACACCTTCACGGCCAGCGCTACCTCCAAAGAGGTGGGTCATCCAGGTCGAAAACATAATCAGTGGAATCAAAACTAAAGGTATTTCTTTTTCTTTTCCCTGGCTGACAAGGAAAATTAAACTCATCCCCTTGCTAGCCTTACCTCCAAATTTATGGTAGAGAAAAACCGTTAAGAGTCCAGCTCCAGCTAAAAACGGTAGCAAGATCGTTAGATGCTCAGTCCTAAAATCCGAGACTAACAAAAGTACAGAACCAAAAACGAAGTCTAAAGCACCAACCACTAAACCAATCCCTAAAGCTAAGACCACTAAGATTAAGCTATCCTTAATAGAGAGAAGCTTAGCTTTCAGCATCTTTGCCTCCCTTAATTGCGCCTTCCTGATAATTCCTAGAGGCTGCCATAATAGCTGCAAAGGTCGCAATCACAGCTTCCTTATAGTCCTGATTTTTCACTTGATTACCAATTTCTTTTAGGATGAATTGCTCGCGCGATGCATCCAAAACTGGCAACTGATGCTGACGCTTATAAGTAGTGACGTGTTGGACCAAGTCCATCCGCTTTTCAATTAATTTAAGCAGGTCTGCATTGACCAAATCAATTTCTTTTCTTATTTCTTCTAATTCCATTGTATCCTTCTAACTTACTTCTGCTCAAGAAAAAAGGTTAGTGACTTAACACCTTAAAAACAAATTCGTTCTTAAAGCAATTAGGCTACTAACATTTGATTATCTGGTTATTGCAATAAACTTTCTGCTGACTTGGAAATTGCTTCCGCAAATGCTTCCAGATTGGCAATGTCTTCATCTTCTGCTGCCAAGTCAACTTTAACTGATTCAGCACCTTTAATGGCTCCCGTTAGAGCAAATTGTTCTTCAAATTCATCTACTGACTTACAGAAGTAATCATAGAAAGTATCCCCTGATCCAACCACCCCATAGATACGATCTGATAAGTCTAAATCCTGTAAATCTTCGTAGAAATCGACAATTTCATCTGGTAAGTCACCATCACCATAAGTATATGTCGCAACAATCGCTATTTCGGCATCTTCAAAATCTGAAGCCTCAACTGATGTGCACTCGTCAACTTCAACATCGTGTCCGAGTTCGGTTAACTTATTTGCAACTATATCAGCAATTTCTTCAGTATTGCCTGTCATACTAGCATAAACGATTTTTACTATGGCCATATTTTCCTCCAAAAAATAACTAAACTTCATTTATTTTAACATATTTAATGGATAAAATCACTATGATATTAGAGATAGTATTGATAGGAAAATTTTAATCGTTCCAGTAGTTCCTTCTTTTCAGAGGGACTCGCAAATGAAGCTTCAATAGCGTCACAATTATGACGATAAAAATCAGCGACACTAGTCCCAAAATAATAGTTATATAATTGATACTCTTTCGTTAAATTAGTATCTGAGACAGTTCGGTTATCAGTATTAATACTCAGTTTGACACCTGCTTGCTTCATCATAAGATAGGGAAAATCAGCAATTGTTGGAGCTGCTTTAGTTTGAAGGTTACTTGTTAAACATAGCTCCGCGGTCACCCCTTCTTGTCTCAAACGTCTTAAAAGGTCTGGATTTTTTGAGACTGCAGTAACATGCCCAAGACGCTTTATGCCAAGATCAATAGCTTGTGAAATATAATTAGCACAGCCACATTCCCCTGCATGGAGGGTAAAAGGTAGTCCTAATTTTTGTGTCTCCTCAATAATTGTGCTTAAGTACTCTGGAGGAAAATCAAGCTCATTTCCCGCAAAATCAAATCCAACTAATCCTTTTTCAGCCCATCGAATAACTTTCTTAAAAATCTCTTCTGTTAAAGTAAGCGATGATTGTCGCATACCACAAACAATAATTTTGGTGACTATCCCAAAATCTCTGGTTGCATTATTTGCCCCCTTTAAGACAGCTTCCATTATTTCTTCTAAAGTTAACCCCTGATCCATTGAAAGTTCTGGTGCAAAACGGATTTCCATATAAATAACACCTTCCTGAGCTGCCGACTTGGCTAAGTCATAGCTTGCTAGCTGAAGAGCCTCTTTTGACTGTAAGAGTGGTCTAATAAAGTCAAAGGTCTTTAAATAATCCATTAAGGAAGTAGCTGATTTAGGTGCTTTAATAAGCTGTTTTAAATCGTCATCGTCATCTGGAATTTCTATCTTGGCAAGTTTTAATAATTTCTTAATCGTTCCAAACGGAATGGAGCCATCCAAGTGGCAATGTAGCTCTGTTTTTGCAAGTTTTTCAAAATCTATTTCTTCCATTCTTATTTTACTCCTTTGCAGCTTTTTAATATGATAACAAATGTATTAAATAAATCAAGGCATTTTTCCTAAAGATTTTATACCTAAATATTTTATTAAGGTTAATTATTAGACTGAAATCAAATAGTATAAACAAAAAATGTTAAATGTTTTTACATTAGAAAATCAAATAATCAATAAATAACTTGTACAAAACTTAACTTTTGTGATTCAACTTTTTATTTGTTATGATAATCCTAATTAGTAGCAATAGAGAGGACAAGCCTATGACAACTTATCAATTACCAAAAGTATGGAAAAATACCCATAAGATTCCAGGCTCAAATCAAGAGACAGCTGGAAGTCGTTTCGAACAAAAACTACCTCGAGGAGAAAATCCATATCAATTATTTACCTTAGGAACACCTAATGGGATTAAACCAATTATCATGTTTGAAGAATTAAAAGAGCTTGATATAACTGATGCTCCTTATGATGCTTTCAAAATCAATTTAGGTAAGCAAGAACAGTTCGGTAGTGATTTCACTGTAATCAACCCCAATTCAAAAATTCCTGCTTTATTAGACTTGTCTGATTCTGAAACCATCAATATTTTTGAATCTGCAAATATTCTTCTTTACTTAGCAGAAAAACATGATGCTTTGATTAGCCAAAATCATGCGACCAGAACACAAGAATTAAATTGGCTATTTTGGCAGACCGGTGCTGCTCCTTTTGTCGGTGGTGGCTTTGGTCACTTCTTCCATTATGCACCTGAAAAATTAGAATACCCAATCGATCGTTACACCATGGAAACAAAACGCCAATTTGATTTATTAGATAAAGAATTAGCCAAGAGACCATATATTGCTGGTGATGACTACAGTATTGCAGACATTGCTATCTGGTCTTGGTATGGACAATTAGCACAAGATCAACTTTATGACAATGCTGCAGAATTTCTTGACCTAAAATCTTATAAATATCTCAACCAATGGACAGATAAAATAGCTCAAAGGCCAGCAGTAAAACGAGCTTTAGAAGTAACCTTAAAAGAAATAAACTAAGCAAATTGACCTATAGTAAATCTATAGGTTTTTTGGCACTTATGGTATACTATTAAAAAGACTTTTAGAGAAGGCTAGGTGTGATGATGAATTGGAGTATTAAGGCATTTGATCAATTGACCAGAGATGAATTATTTATTATTTTAAAAGAGCGGGTTGCAGTCTTTGTTGTGGAACAAGCCTGTGCTTATCCTGAAATTGATGAATTGGACCAAAAATCAATACACATTTTCAAACAAGACAGTTCGGGTCAATTATTAGCATACTGTCGCATTATACCAACCGAAAAAATGATGAAACTGGGCCGAGTTCTGACAACTCAAACAGTTCGTGGTAAAGGCTTAGGGCAAGAACTAGTTGCCACCGCACTTAGCTATTGCCAAGAAAATTATCCTCAATTACCAGTCTATGCACAAGCTCAAGCTCATTTGCAAGACTTTTATGGACAATTTGGTTTTAATGCTACTTCTGAGGTCTACTTAGAAGACGACATTCCCCATATTGATATGATGAAAGAAAAAGATTAAACAATGACAATTTATAAAGAAATTTTAGAACAAATAAAAAAACATCAAACAATTATCATCCATCGTCATAAAAATCCGGACCCTGATGCCATTGGTAGCCAAGCTGGTTTGAAAGAAATTATTAAAGCTAATTTCCCAGATAAGAAAGTCTTGATTACTGGTTACGACGAGCCAAGTCTTGATTGGGTCGCAATGATGGATACAGTCCAAGATTCTGATTATTCCGGCTCATTAGTTATCATTACAGATACGGCTAACCGTCCTCGGATAGATGATGCTCGTTATTTAGATGGCGACTTTACCATTAAAATCGACCATCACCCAAATGATGATGTCTATGGAGATATCTGTCATGTTGATACGATGGCTTCAAGTGCTAGTGAAATTATTGCTGACTTTGCTTTCGAAATGAACCTTAAACTATCAAACATAGCTGCGCAACTGCTCTATGCTGGGATTGTTGGAGATACGGGACGCTTCCTCTATCCTGCTACTAGTAGCAAAACCTTCTTAATTGCCAGTAAATTACGCCAGTACGAATTTGATTTTTCTGCCATTGGCCGAAAAATGGATTCTTTCTCTTTTAAAATTGCCAAGCTGCAAGGCTATGTTTTTGATAATCTCGAAATTGATGAAAACGGAGCTGCACGAGTTGTGCTGACGCAAAAAATTCTCAAAGACTTTGATATCACTGATGCTGAGAGCTCAGCCATTGTTTCGACTCCCGGAAAAATTGATTTAGTCCAAGCTTGGGCAATCTTTGTCGAGCAAGCTGATGGGCATTACCGTGTCAGAATGCGTAGCAAAACAAAATTTATCAATGAAATTGCCAAGCGTCATCATGGGGGTGGTCATCCACTTGCTAGCGGAGCAAATTCATATAGTCTAGAGGAAAATGAAGTCATTTTCCAAGAAATAAAAGATCTCCTAGCAAATTAAAAGAATTACTCCAAAAAGCTTGTCAAATACTTTTAATTTTGTTACACTAGTCTAGTTAATAACTATGGGGCACAAGTGCCATGGCAGAAAGGAAATATTTTAAAGATGAGAAAAAACATTCATCCAGATTATCGTCCAGTTGTATTTCTTGATACAACTACAGGTTACCAATTCCTTAGCGGTTCTACTAAAAATAGTAATGAAACTGTTGAGTTCGAAGGGGAAACTTACCCACTTATCCGTGTAGAAATTTCTTCAGATTCACATCCATTCTATACTGGACGTCAAAAATTCACGCAAGCAGACGGACGTGTGGACCGTTTCAACAAAAAATACGGTCTCAAAGACGAAAACGCAGCAAAATAAGACTTACGCTTTTATTAAAATCTTCCCATTACTATGGGGAGGTTTTTTCTTGTCTTCTACTTTTCCCCAGATTATCAAATAAATAAAATACAAACAATTGTAAGCGTTTTATTTATTTGGTAGAATAGGTTTAAGGAGGATATTCAGATGAAAGCATTTATTATTAGTATATTAAAAGAAAAAGAAATCTTACAACTAACTTTTGTAACAGGTGAAACAATGACCGTTGTTAAAGTTGCCAATGAAATGGAATTTGATTCTACTGCCATTGAATTGATTTCAGAAAAAACCAACAAAAGTGTCTTAATTAACTTAAGAAACTTGGTCTATGCAACTCCGAAAGTAAAAACTAAAAAAACAAGTGACAAAAAGAAAAAATAACTTGTCATATATTAGCTTAAATGATATTATCTTTCTATAAGTGAGGTCATCAAATGACAAAAGAAGAAAATAAAGAACTTCATACAATCAGTGGTAAAGTTAAACAAACTAAACCTACAGAAGAAAAGAAAAAAAAGAAAGAAGAGAAATAATTTAATTAAAAAAAAGAAGACAAAGTAATTGTCTTTTTTTTTATTTATCTTTTTACAACACTCTTGAAGTACAGATAAAAAGGTACACCGGAATTTTTATCCCTCATCATCATCAATTTGTAGAAGGATGTCATTTACTTTATGGATATTTTCACATGCAAAGCTTTTTAAGTCAACTGCTTCTCCAATTAATTCTGAGTTGATAAAACCTATAATCATTGGCATATTCATACCAGCATATAAGTCAAAGTCATACCCTTCCAAAATTAGTCTTGAAACAACATTACATGGTGTTCCTCCCATCAAATCCGCCAATACAATGAATTCATTGTCAGAAAATTGGGCAACAATTTCTAAAAATTTGCGTTTTAAATCATCTGGTCCCTCATCTGGAAGTAGACCCACAGTAAAAATATTATCTTGGGGTCCCATAATCATTTCAGTTGATTTTTTTAATTCATGACAAAAATTGCCATGACTCACTAGAATTAAATTTTTCCCCATATTACACACCTAATACTTTAAAGTATGACATCAGTAAAGCAAAGATGATAATCATAAAAATAGTTTTTGTCGGCGTCATACCTTTTCTTCCAAGAATCCAGAAAATTAACCCTGTAAATAAGGCAGGAACAAGACGTGGGAAAATTTGATCAAATAAATCTTGAACATTGATTACTTTTTCACCAATTTTTGGTGCAGCAATAAATTTAAAGTTAATCATTGTAGCAATTAAAGCACCAACCATGAAGACACCCATAACAGACGCAGCATCAACTAATGAAGATAATTTATCTCGCATAGTTGTTACAAGTTTTGTACCTTCTTTATAGGCGATTTCTAATTGTTTCCAACGGAAGATATTAATTAAGCACGTTACAGAAATCCAAAGGAGAATTCCAATAGGATTACCATTAATAGCTAATGATGCAGCAATTGATCCCATGATCGCAGGGACTAATGATGCAAATACTGAGTCACCAATTGGAGCAAATGGTCCCATTAAGCCAGTTTTAATACCATTAACAGCGTCTTTTGCTTCCAAACCTTCGTTTTCTTCCAAAGCTAAATCAATACCTGTAATGATTGTATGGAAAAAGTTTGATGTATTGAAGAATTGGGTATGAGTTTTCATCATTTCCTTTAATTCAGGTGTTCCATCTCCATACATTTTACGAAGTTGGGGCAAAATCATATAAAGATAACTGGAACCTTGCATACGCTCATAGTTCCAACCTAATTGGAAGGTAAATAAACTACGTTTATTAACTTGCTTAAAATCCTCTTTAGTTAATTTATAATTAGATTTCGTCATCTTCAATTTCCCCACTTTCTGAAATTGTTACTTCTTGTTTTTCAATTGGCTGTGCTAGAACTTGGTGATTTTTGTAATGCATTGTTGCAAGTGCTGCACCAATTACAGCAATACCAATCATTGGAAGACCTTTAAATGGTGTTGCATCAAAACCTTTAGAGACAGTTGCTAGAGCAGTTCCAGCATTTGCTAGGTTAGTATAAATAGTTGTTAAGATTGCAGTTATTGCAAAACCTAATCCTAGATAATGGAGATTACGTTTAACTGGTAAGTAATGCAATAAGATAGCAAACCCTAAACCTGGTAACATTTTACCAGCAAGTGTTAAACCATCAGCAACCCATTGAATATCACCAATGCCTGAAACTAAAGCTTTAACAAATCCTCCCCCTAGTGCTAATGCTAAGAAAACTGGTAATGCCCTAGATAATGCCCAAGGAATAGCTCCAAGTAAATAATTACGTTCAATTCCTTTATAATTAAAATCCTCTACATGTTTATCAATGCGATGAGCAAAATAGGTTGTAGAGAAACGACCTAAAATGTCAGTGTAAACTAATAAAGCTGCTACTGGTACGGCAATTGTTGATATTGCAAGCTCTGGTTTGATACCTTGTGATACTGAGAAGGCAGTTGCTAAAATAGCACCAGATGTCGCATCTATACGAGATGCACCACCAAAAGTTCCAACTCCCAGTACCATTAATTGTAAGCTACCACCAATCCACAAACCTGTCTTGATGTCACCCATAATGATACCTGCCATCAAACCTGCAAATACAGGTGATCCTGCTGAAGTATTGACAGTTAACTCATCACAAATCTGATATGCAGAATAAAGAGTTAGTAATAGAATTTGCCACCATTGAATCATAGTGAATGTCCTCCAAATATTTTTAGTTTTAATCCCTAAGTTATCTTACTTTATTTAGTAAGGTCATAAAGTCTGCTGGACTATCGCCAGGTACCATTTGTGCAATTAATTTAACACCTTTTGCTTTAATTGCATCGAAGTCTTGAATATCTTTATCGACAACATTAACTGATCTAGTAACTGAGCGCGTTTCTGAAGTTTGAGACATGTTTCCAACATTTAGTTCAGTAATCGGAACCCCCGCTTCAATTAGGTGTAAAAAACGATCAGGACTTTTAGCAACAATCATCAAACGTTGAGAATCATATTTACCAGCAGTAATATTGTTAGCTGCTTTTTCCTCATTTAAAACTGATAATTTAACACCAGTTGGTGTAGCTAACTTAAGAGCTGTTTTTTCTAAATCACTATTCACAATATCATTATCAACGACCATGATTCGGCTAATGTTTAACTTTGTTGTCCATAAATTTGCGACTTGACCATGAATCAGTCTTCCATCAATACGGGCTGCAATTATTGTCATAAGTTTTCTCCTTTAACATATATGATTATTGGATGTTTTACTAAATTTATTTTATTTCTATATTTACCTTCTGTTTCAAAAACAGTTAACTTATTGTTTCCAGTTATTAAATAAGATTTTGGAAGATAAAGACTTACTATGGGACCTACTTCCCAAAATCTGCCTAAATTTTTGCCATTGATAAACACAAGGCCTTTTCCAAATCCTGTCATATCAATATAAGTATCCTGACAATCTTGACAGTCAAATTGAAATTCATAGAAAGCCGGAGTATTTGGTAACCACTGATTCGTATAATCAATAGCTGAAATGTCATCCATAGGCAACGGATAAATCCCCCAGTTCCCTACAAAATGAAGATCGGCAATCAATCCACTTCCTAGACCTTTACTTTGACTAGGTGCTGTAAGTCGAGGTCCATAATTAATGCGCCCCATATTTTCAATTAGCAAATCAAGATTATTTTCCTCTTCGAGGTTTATCAAAACTTCTTGACCAACTTCCTCTTGATATTGAGTTGCTAGCCATTGATTATTTTGGAAAATCTGCACGCGATCTCGAGCATCGATCAAAGAAATTTTTTCAACTTCTGCACTTTCTTTATTAATTTTTGTACGGTAGAAAATGTAACCAGTTGATTGTCCAAGATCTTCCATATTAAGAGGGTAATATGTCTTCGTGACATCCGAAAGCTTGTCAAGAGTTGAAACTAAAGAAACTTTGTTAACTAAAGGAATATCCTTAATTTCCATTGTTTCTTTCACCAGTGGTTCATGATAATCATGATTGGGAAATAATTCTTGCATGCTCTTTTGCAATAGTCGGTATTTCTTTGTTGGATTGCCAGCTTCGTCCAATATTGCGTCATAATCATAAGAAGTAACTTGTGGTAAATCAATCTTTCCTCTAGCAGAGCATCCATTCATAAAAGCAAAGTTACTACCACCATGGAACATGTATAAATTAATATTGCCCAGAGCTATCGTTTCCATGATTGTATCAACAGTCTCTTGAGGATCTCTTTTGATTATTGGTTCTTTATAACGATTGAACCAACCATCCCAGAATTCCATACACATCAAGGGCCACTTTTTACCATGGTCTTCCAAAAATAAAGATAAGGCAGCAAAATTTTCTTGCGGTCTGGAGCCAAAATTTCCGGTAACCAGAACATCTTCGTCAATTAAACTTCCAGCACTTAGTGCTGCCTGCCATGAACCATCTGATGTAAATAAGGGAGCCTGTAAACCTTTTTCAACCATCATCGTTTTTAAAGCTTTCAAGTAGGCTTTTTCATCACCATATGACCCATACTCATTTTCTACCTGATGCATAATGATGTTACCACCATTAGCTAATTCATGCTTCTTAAGAATTGGTATTAATTTGTCATAGTATCGATTCACATAAAAAAGGTAATTGGGATCCGTTGATCGTACTTTAACCTTTTTGGTCAGTAGCCAAGCGGGTAAACCACCAAATTCCCATTCTGCACAAATATAAGGTGATGGTCTAAGAAGTACATATAATCCTAGTTCTTGGGCTTGACTTAAAAAGAAATCTAGGTCATGATTATCTGAAAAGTTATAAGTTTCTTCTTTTGCCTCATGATAATTCCATGGAACATAGGTTTCAACAGTATTAAAACCAAGGGCTTTCAGATTATAAAGTGAATGATACCAAGATTCTTTTGGTATTCTAAAATAATGAATCGAACCAGATAAAATTTTAAAAGGTTTACCATCCATATAGAATTGATCGGAAATAGTAAATGTTGACATAGCCACCTCACATTAAAATGATACGTATTGCTTCTATAATTTATAGATTAAATATTTGTCAGTTCAGTATATGTAACCGTTTTCTTTTTTTGCTTTAATATAATATCATTGTGAACTTGTTATATAAAAGTGATTTTCTATTTTTTATTAATAAATTTGATATAATGATTATATTCACAAAGAAATGAGTTACTAATGTTAACAATCAAAAAACCAAAATATCAAATAATTAAAGAAGATTTGTCTAATCTAATCTTGTCACAGCATTATAAACGAGGGGATCGCTTTTTTACTGAATCTGAATTAATAGAGAAATACCAAGTGAGCTCCATTACTGTTATCAGAGCACTTAAGGAATTAGAAAAAGAAGGTTATATTACACGAAAACAAGGGTTAGGTACCTTTATTGAAAATACAACTAAAGATCGGTTAGTCCATTTTTCATACAATTCTCCAACAAGAAATCTTCAAGAAGAAATTCAAGTTCTCAGTCTGACCAAAGGCAACAACCCTACCTACTTGAAACAATTAGGACTTCATAAATCTGAATTTTATTACACCCTCTGTCGGAAACGTTTGATTGATGGACAACCCTATCTATATCAAGAATCTTATATCCCGCATGATTTCATCTTGAATCCAGAAGCAGATCTATCTGTCTACAATTCCCTATATAATCGTTTTTTTGTTGATTATAATATTCAAATGGCCAAACAGCCCTTCTCCCAAAAAACAGATATCAAATTAGAATGTCCATCTATTGTTAGAGATTTCTTTAAACTTGCAAGTCGTGAGCCGTGTGTTCGTCAAATTAAAGTTACACGACATCAACAAACTGGTCGTATTCTAGAATATGCTCTTGTCTATAAACATTGGAAATTCTTTTCAACTGAAATTCAATCTAGTCATTTTTAACAAGCTTTTTTAGCTTGTTTTTATTTTAACTTCTCAGTCCAAGGACTTGCTGTTTTTTCAAGGACTTCATTTAATTCATCAATGTTCTTGAATCCTTCTGTGCGGAGCCATTGACGCGCCGCATTTTCTCCCTTTTCGATGTAGACTGGCACAGATCCTGACCAGGTTGCACGGCCACAGAGGACACCATTGAATTTAGCTCCCGATTCAGATGCAAAGACTAAAGTTTCTTGGAATAGCTCTGCTGATACCCCAGCGCTTAGGTAAATGTATGGAAGGTGACTAGCAGCTTCTTGGTCCTCAAAGGCCTGAGCTGCTTCTTCTTTGCTATAAACCACTTCTCCTTGGGCAAAGCCTTCGACATACTTCATGTTGACAGGCACTTCGACTTTGAGGACATCAATTCCAAAACGGTCATCCGAGAAGACTTTCATTGCTTCATTTACTTTATGAGCCTTGACTTTGGCAAAGTCGACACTGCCATTATCTGTAATCTTTTCATCATAAGTTAAGATTTCAAGGAAAAATGGAATGTCTTCGGCTTGACATTCAGATCCAATCCGTTCGATGTAAGCTTTCTTCTGCAAGTTGACATCGTCATCGCCATCCACATCATAGTAAAGTAAGAATTTTACAGCGTCCGCTCCTGCTTCTTTAATCCGTTTTGCCGACCACTCAACAAGACAGTCTGGTAAGCGACTCGTCGTTGTCGTATCATAGCCTGTTTTTTCATAGGCTAAGAGTAGTCCAGCTTCTTCAGCTTTGACTTTTGTCGCAGGTAAGCCATATTCTGGGTCCAACAAAATTGAAGAGGCGTAAGGTGTCAATTCTTCTGAGACCATCACTTTCAAGGCTTCCATTTGTTCAACACTTGGTTCTTCTGTTTGATGAGCTGCCATCATTCGTTTTAAGGCGCCACGTTGGTCAAAAGCTAAGGCTGAGATGATTCCATCTTTACTTAATTTTTCTAAATACTGTTTTTTGTTTGGTGTTAATGTCATTCTATACCTCTTCTACTCTGATTTGACTATATAGTATTTCATAGTTGTCCATATTTACATGACCGGTCATGGCTTCTTGGGCGTTCAACATACCTAGGACATTGCATTTCTTAAGCAAAGTGTTATCATCATCTTTACTTGATAGTGCCCAAGCAATACCTGCAACTGTAGAATCTCCTGAACCTACAGGGTTCGTGGTTTGTATTTTGGGAATGGTAACCCGGTAAAACTTATCATTGTGTTTGGCAAAAGCTCCTTTGGAACCTAATGAAACAATGACCCATTCGATACCTTTAAATAAGTCAACTGATAATACAGTTTTTATACTGTCATCATCGTCTGTTACCTTCTGTCCTATTAAACCTTCTAATTCTTCAAGATTTGGTTTTATCACAGTTGGCTTGTAAGCACCTTTTAATACAGCCATGAGTGGTGCACCTGAGCAATCAAGGACGACTTGCTTGTGATGACCGTTTCCCCATTCTAGAATATATTCATAAAAATTATTATCTAAACCTTTGGGTAAGCTACCAGAAATGGTAATTACCTCAGCCCCATTACCCACTAGTTTCAAATGGTCGAGAAAGCCTTTAGCTTCTTTCGTGGTAATTGTTGGTCCACTTTCAAGAATCTCTGTTTGCATTCCCTCATGTAAGATAGCAATACAATTTCTGGTTTCACCAGCTATGGGATAAAAGTGATTTTTTATCTGTGACTGATCTAATTGCTCTGTTAAAAACTGTCCAAGTCTGCCACCAATAAACCCCGTAGCTAATATATCTTGATTAACTTCTGAGAGAACACGACTAACGTTTAGGCCTTTCCCGCCAGCTGTTTTACTTGCCTCTTCTACACGATTGACAGTATCTAAATGAAAGCTTTCTAGAGGATATGAGATATCAATTGAGGGATTGAGTGTTATTGTTAAAATCATAAGATTATCATTTGTGGTAGTCATGGATAATAACACCTTTTACAACACGATTAACTGTACCGGTTGATGAAGGAGTATCCGGTAAATTTTTCACCTTAATAGATGTTAATAAGGCTAATGTTTGTGCAAATACGATCATTGGTAAAGCCAAATAAGCATCAGCTAACTGTACATCTGAGGTTAGTTCAAATGTTTCTCCTGAAAAGTTAACTTCACCTTTTTGAGCAACTGCAATAGTTTTTAAGGCAATCTGATCAGCATCTACTTCTTCCAAAATATCAAGGTCATACTGTCTGGTATATGGATGATTATTTACAAAATCAAAAAGTAAGGTTTTCTCATTTACAAATGATTTTGGTCCGTGTCTAAATCCCATCGATGAATCAAAAATTGTAGCAATCTTTCCAGCTGTCAATTCTAAAATTTTTAACTGTGCTTCTTTCGTAAGTCCTGCCAAACTTCCAGAACCTAAATAAACAAGGCGGTTAAAATCAAGATTGACATAAGATTGAATTTCATCTTCTCGCTTAATGACATTTTTTGCCATTGAAGCCATTGCCTTTAAATTTAATTTTTTATCATCAATGGATAAGGATTGGTCAAAAATTAAGAGAGCAGCAAACAACATGCAACTAAAACTACCTGTCATAGCAAATCCTGCATCATTTGATCTTTCTGGCATTAAAAAGACATAATGGTTTTTAGGCATCTCTTTTCCACGAACAGCTAATTGACCATCTTTAGCACAAGTTATCGCTAAATGGTATGCATTTGGAACAAATTGATTCACTAAATTTACAGCTGCAACACTTTCTGGGCTATTACCACTTCGAGCAAAAGAAACAAGAAGAACTGTGTCTTCAGGATAAAGAAAATTTTGTGGAGACGCCACTAAGTCAGTTGATGCAATACTATAGAATAAATAATTTCCTCGATCCCCATTGGTTTGAAGATAAGAACAAATAGTATTTCCAACATATTCAGATGTTCCAGCTCCAGTAAAAATAACTTTAATTTTTTTACTGTTAGCGCTTTCAATTATCTTTTTTAAAAAAGAAGAAATTTCTTCCTTTTCTTTAAGATAATTATCAAAGGTCTCTTGCCAAAGTTCTGGTTCTTGTTTTATTTCACGAGTAGTGATTTCAGCTCCCATAGTTTTTAAAGTGTCACTTGATAATTGAAACATATTTTCTCCTTCTTAAAATTGATTAGGTTGTGGTTGATGTGTTATATGATATCTAAATTGGTCAGCCCTTGCTATACTATAGGTATACTCGATAAGTATATTTTTTTCATTATAAGTTTTTCTGATAATATGTAATACTGGATCACCTTTTTTTATCTCTAATAGTTCAGCTTCATAATCTAAAGCTAAACTTGCATAAAACTCCTCATCCGCTAAGCGAATTGTTTGCTCATAATCTTCAGAAAAAATATCATATAAAGGTTTTTGTTTCAGCAATTGAACAGTTAAATCAGGAAATAGATTTTCTGGTAAATAGGATCTTTCAAACATTAATGGCTTTGAATCCGCAATCCGAAGACGTTCTAATTCATAGACTTGACTATTTTCATCCATCCCCAATTTTTTAGATAAGTAAGACGTTACTAGTGTTTGTTCAAATGAAAGGATAGTTGTTTTAGGTATTTTTCCAAGTTTTTTCATTTGCTCAGTAAAACTGAAAGATGTTGATAGATCCGTAGCTGGTTCTACAATATTGGAAACATAACTTCCCTTACCTTGCTTACGGTAAATCAATCCTAGCATCTCAAGTTCTTTAAGAGCTTGTCGCACAGTAATACGGCTGACTTGATAGGCTTCACTTAATTCTCGCTCAGACAATAACTTATCATTAGGTGACATTTGTTCTCTAATTTTTATTTCGAGAGTATCAACTAGTTGAAGATATAACGGTTTTTCCTTTTTCATATTTTTCCCCTTAACTTGTTATAACCACTTATAAGTATAATATAGTATATCCAATATGTCAACATAACAATTAAAAAAGATTGAGGTTCTCACCTCAATCTTTTTTAATGTGCATTTATTTCTTGTGCAATTTCGCGTCCAGATAAATCTGAAGGGTAATATGTTGGCCAATGTTCTAACTCTTTAAGAAGTTTATCTTGGCTTTCTCCACCCCAATAAATATGGAAATGTTCAGCTTTTTCTGGTGCAATTCCATGATCAGAGAATTGAACATATTTGAATTCACCAGCATCTGCTTCTTTAGCTTCAAACATGAAACGGACACCACGATTACCTTTTTCATAAGTCAGTACTTTTTTACCAGAATATTTATAAGTAAAAGTCTTCTTTTGACCATTACGATCAAATGTAATCGTTTTTTTCTTGCCGTCGATTTTGATATTATTGACATCAGTTTTGTAACCAACGTCATAATAGTCTTTATATTCTTTAACAGTCATTTCACCTTTAGATTTTTTTGCTTTATAATCCATAACTTGGTCTAAGGTGCCATCTTGTAAGAATGGATAGACTGATTGCCAGTCTCCAGACCAGTCACTCAATTTGCGGTCTTTAACAGCAGAATCTTTGAAGTAACCGTTATAAACTGATTTGCTTGTAACTTCTTCTGGTTGAATTTCTTTACCTTCACGTTTTGTTGTCAATTCCAATGCTTTTAAATTTTTACGCATAACAGAGAAATAATCTTTGCCATTTTTGATTTCTTTTTGAGTCAAACCTTCTAAAGGACTAAGTACAACCGCTTTAACACCAGCCTCATCTGCTAGAGTTTTAGCAACTTTATTAGAAGCATTTTCTTCAAAGTAAATGTATTTAATATTATACTTTTTGACGTATTTAGATAATTCGCCAATACGTTTCGCTGATGGTTCATTCTCTGCTGATACACCATTAATGGATACTTGATTCAATCCATAGTCAAGTGCTAAATAACCGAAGGCAGCATGCTGAGTAACAAAACTCTTAGTTTTTGCATTTCCTAATTGGCTAGCGTATTCTGAATCTAATTTTTTCAATTTAGCAATATAAGCATCGGCATTTTTCTTGAACGTTTCTGATTTATCAGGATATTTTTTAGAAAGTGATTCACGAATATTTTCGACTACAGTAATACTACGGTAAGGTGATAACCAAACGTGTGGATCAAAAGCATGACTATGTCCTTCTTCACCATGTTCTTCATGATCATTTTTATGTTTATCTTCACCTTCATGTTCATGTTCGTGCTCAGACTCTGAACCAGCTGCCAAAATCATATCGCCTGTTCCTTCAATATAATCTACATTTTTAGATTTGATTGATTTTTTAACTTCAGGAATCCATGTTTCCATATTGTCATCCATGTAAATAAAGGCACCTGAATCTTGAATTTTTTTAACATCCTTTGTAGATGGTTCGAAATCATGAGGTTCAGTTCCAGCTTTCATTAACATGGTGACTTCGCCATCATTACCAACTACACCTTTTGTGAATTCATATACTGGATAAAAAGTTGTTACAACTTTTACTTTGCTATCGTCAGCCTCTACTTGTTTGGCTTGACTTAATTGCCAAGCAGATGTTAGCCCGACAAAACTCATTAGCAATAGAACTTTCTTTTTCATGATTCCTCCTAAGTTTCTTTTTAATTAACTTCACCGGTACTTTACCAGTTAATAGTTCACCAGTTAATAATATCATAATGAAAATAATTTGCAAGTATTTTATTTATTTTTTCAAAAAATTAAAAAAGTTTAAAGGACAAATCTCCTTTAAACTTTGTCATTAATCACTTAAACTAAAACGGTTTGTCATTAAGTTACTTTCGTCGAAGAGTATTTTATTTAATAATTGTTGTGTTTCTATTTGAATATAATCACTCATTAATTGATTTTGTTCTGTCAAATCAAGCTTTTCACCACTAGCATATGCTTCTTCAATTTTATGAAGCATTTGGTGACCATAGCCCATTGTTTTCTCTTGATAATCTTCAAGTAAACTACTATGGTGAGCATAATGACTATCTGCAATAGCTGCAATCAAACGATTCATCCAATAAAAATTATTGGTATTGACATCTTCTTCCGTATTTTTAAAGTATTCTGGGAAGTCCGTTACCTGCGTATATAAAGGCACCATCGTATTAAAAGGCATTGCACCGTAGGCCATCCATTGGATAGCAGCAATTTCTTTTGGCATGTCTGGTCTAATTTGTAAGATAGCCGTTTGACTTGTTCGATTAATTCCAATCGGACGGAATGACTTCTGACTAATCTTATCTCCCTCAGGACCATATGGGTCATAGACAGTATCTTGATAATGACTACTAAGGACATATTTGATATCTTCAATTGTAATTTTACGATAGGGTTTTTGACACCATGGAATTGCAAAGCTACGAGGATTTTGTTCTATTTCTGGGTTCAAAAATTTTTGCATAATCCATGCACGGGGAGTGTTATAGTGACGGTCTTTATCACGTTGACTGCCAAATGCATATCGTGGATTAAAATGTTTATTTGAATATGTTAAATCAAGATTATTCTTTTTAATAAATTTTCTCAAATCATCAGAACAAAGATAGTCATCAGGATTATTAAATTCAAAATAATCGATTCCTAATTGATTAGGATTAGTTACATAAGCATCATCTGGTACTCGGCGAGCAATCCAGTGGTGACCACCAATTGTCTCTAGCCACCAGATTTCATCCGCATCTGAAAAGGCAACACCATTTGATTCGTAAGTCCCAAATTGACTTAATATTTGACCAAGTCTTAATACACCTTCACGCGCTGAATGGATGTAAGGAAGAACTAAAGTAAGCATGTCTTCTTCCCCTATACCAGATTCAACAAGAGGATCAGCACCTAAAACACGCGAATTAGTTGTGATTGTTTCAGTTGCACTCATCCCAATATTTTCTTCATTAACACCAGCTTCACCCCAAATACCATCTTTTCCTAAGGCATCTGGAACAGAACTATATGCCATTGGATTTTCTGGTAAATCAATTTCAAAACTTGATAACACAGATTTATAGTGTTTTGGTTGCATCTGACTTGTAATGTAAACCATTTTTTTGGGAGTAAAATCTCCATTTTGTGAATCTTCAGTTCTAGCAACCAAAGTTGAGCCGTCGTAGCTTACTCTTTTACCTACGAGAATTGTCGTACATCCCATTAAATATCTCCTTATATTCTATATTTTTCAATAATTTTAGTTAACTCAATAAATACATAAAAGAAAGAGCTTCCTCTTTCTTATAAATCTTCGGCTATTTTATTTATTTTTCTCAGTCGATGATTAACACCACTTTTAGACAGTGGAGAGTCTAAATTATCCGCAATTTGTTGGATTGAGTAATCTGGATGTTTAATACGAATCAATGCAATTTGTTGTAATTCAAGAGGAAGTGATTCCAATCCATTTGTATCCATAATTTTGATAATGTTATTGATTGTTTTCATACTAGCAGTGATTGTCTTTGCTATGTTTGCCGTCTCAGCATTATTAGCACGATTGATATCATTGCGAGCTTCTCTTAATAATTTTACTGATTCAAATTCTTCTTTACATGTCATAGCGCCAATAATTATCAAAAAGTCCATGATATCTTCTGCTTTTTGAAGATAAGTAACTGCACCACTTTTTCGTTCAATCGTTTTAGCATCAAGCATAAATTTTTGCATTAATTCTGCTAAATCTTGGGCATGATCAAAATAAACAGAATAAATTTCCAACTGATATTTCCCAGACTCTGGATCTCTTACTGTTCCAGCTGCTAGAAATGCTCCTTTAAGATAAGATCTTCCTAAATCATCATCAGTCAAGGTCTCAGATTCAATCCCAGTTTCAAGTCCAAAAAAAGAATCAGCTAACTTTAAATCAGCTAATATTTTATCAACCTCTTGATTGAGAAAAACAGTATAAACACGATTTTTCTTTAAATTAGTTTTTTGATGATATCGGATTTCAGGAAATATTCCATAACTTTTTTCAAATATAGAATAGATATAACGAGCAATTCTAGCATTTTCCGTTGTAATTGAAAGATGTAATCCCTGATTTGACAGCGTTAAGCTTCCCGACAATTTAATTATGGCAGATAATTCAATTTTATCTGATTCTGCCAATTGAATCAGTTCTTCTTTAACTTTGGTAGTGAAACTCATAGGCGTCGTTCCCTTACTAAGTTCATAATTTCTTCAACAACCAACTGACCATCATGAAAGGCACCGCCATTTTCCAAAGTAAGAAAATTTGAGGAAATAATTTTTTTTGCTTCCATTTTGAGACCTGCAAAGTCATGCTCAACTTGGATTAAATACTCATCAAATTTGTGGGTATCCATATAATCTTGAGGAACTTTTTCAATGTTTACAAGAATTGTATCAATTAAATCTTGACCTAAATGGCGATTTAAGACTGATACATGATCTGCATCTGAGAACTGTTCAGTTTCACCGTACTGGGTCATAATATTACAAATATAAACGACTTCTGCTTTTGTATTTCTTAATGCTTCATTAATTTCTGGAATGACAAGATTTGGTAAGATGGACGTAAATAGTGAACCAGGCCCAAGCACAATCATATCACTTGTCATAATTTCGTCGACTACTTTTCGACTTGCCTTTGGCTCATCATCATTGTATGTATTTGTAACATAAACATGGTCTATCATGCCTTTGTATTTGGCAATAGAGCTTTCGCCTATAACTTCATGACCATCTTTAAAGACCGCATGGAGTGTTAAGGCATGTTCACTGGAAGGATAAATTTTACCAGTTGTGTGAAAAAATTTAGAAAGAATTTGGATAGCATTGTAGGTTGAACCTTGCATTTCTGAAATTCCAGCAATAATCAGATTCCCTAAAGGATGACCAGCCAGGGGTCCGTCATTCTCATTGAAACGGTACTGAAAGACATTTTCATAAAATCGAGGCATATCACTCATGGCTACTAGTACATTTCTTAAATCACCTGGAGGTGTCTGTTGCATGGCATTGCGAATTTCTCCAGAAGACCCACCATCATCAGCCGCAGTTACTACAGCTGTAATATCGACATCTTCTGTTCTTAAACTATTGAGGATGACAGGTATTCCAGTTCCACCGCCAATAACAGTAATTTTGGGTTTTCTCATGATCTATTAACAGTTTCCTTACGTTTATTTCTATCTCTGTGACTTTCATTTACTGGCCACTTCTCTTCGATACTTTGGGCCAATCTATGAGCGAAAGCAACACTTCTATGCTGGCCTCCAGTACAACCAATAGCTACCGTAAGGACAGATTTACCTTCTTTTTTATAACCTGGCAAAATTGGTAATAATAAAGCTGTTAAATGATTGTAAAAATCTTCTGATTCGGGATGACCCATGACATAATCATAAACTTCCTGATCAAGTCCAGTTTTTTCACGCAATTGTGGTATGTAATGAGGATTTGGTAGGAAACGAACATCGAAGACCAAATCAGCATCTAGTGGTATGCCGTATTTGAAACCAAAACTCATTACTTCAACTCGGAAAGAGACTTGACTTGATTCATCAGAAAATTGTTCAGAAATAGTTTGTCGCAGTTGTCTTGGGGTTAATTCACTAGTGTCAACTACATTTTGACTTAAACTTTTTATTGGAGCTAATAACTCACGCTCAAGCTTGATACCATCTAGGACCCTACCTGTAGGTGCTAATGGGTGACTTCGACGCGTTTCTTTATAACGAGAAACTAATTCATTATCCGTTGCATCTAAGAAGAGTATGCGTAGATTGAGATTAGGATTTGTCTCGATAGCATCCAAAATCATATTAATTTCATTAAAGAAAAGTCGGCTTCGCATGTCGACAACTAAGGCAACACGTTTATTCTCATTTGTTTGCTCGATGATTTCTAAAAATTTAGGAACTAATGTTGGTGGCATATTATCAATTGTAAAATATCCTAAATCTTCAAATGATTGGATTGCAACTGTCTTACCTGCCCCACTCATCCCTGTGACAATAACGAGTTCAATTATCTTCTTGTCTAGCATTTCCAAAATCCTTTCTGATTACTTATATACTCTCTTTTATTATAACATATATCATTATAAAGCTTAACTGATTCTTTCGACCCAAAAATTATATTAAGCTCTCTTAATTATTCAAATTCATAAGAAATCCTTTTCAAATTTCATAAAAGACTATCTTAGCAGCCTTAGCCCCAGCCCCATTAACCAACATCGGCAAAACCTTAATGAAAATCTCGATTTAGGAAAAAAATGCTGGCATTTTATGACAATGTGCGGTGCTTTCGCAGTCAGTGGCAACACGTCTCTGGTCACTGACTACAAATACTATTGTGACGCGATGCAGTAGCCTATTTCTATCAAAATTTTGGCAAAAAAGTGGAGATGATTGCCCTCGACGGAACTAGAGAAATTGTGCTGACGCCAAAACATTTGGAATACATAAAACACATCAATCCTGAAATGGCAGAATTCATCCGCCTAATCACAGCTAAGCAATTTGTCTTTTACTGGGAACAAGAATATCGGATTGGAAGTATCATCAATGACCCTCTATCACTTTTTAAAACTCTCTTTCCAATCTGTCAAGGATTTAAAATATACACAGAAGTTGTCTTCGAAGACTTAGCTAATGGTCTATCAATTGTTGATCTAGATAATTTTCACCAAAATGAAGCAAATAGTATTATTTATACAGAAATTGACATCTTCCAATTTTGGCCAGAGTTTCTCACAATTACCCTCGAATGTGAGATAGAAAATTCAGAACACGATTTAGGACATTTCAAAAATTTTAAGATAATTTATTCTAGCAAAAAATAGCTGATAAAATCAGCTATTTTTATTATGGTTTAATACGGTGTAACATACGTGGGAATGGGATAGCTTCACGAATATGCTTAGTTCCAGCAACAAAAGTTACCATACGTTCAATACCAATACCAAAACCACCGTGAGGTACAGATCCATATTTACGTAAGTCAAGATAGAATTCGTATTCTGATTTATCCATTTCTAATGCATCCATTTTGGCAACAAGTGCTTCATAGTCATCTTCACGCATAGAACCACCAATGATTTCACCATAGCCTTCTGGTGCTAATAAGTCCGCACATAAAACACGTTCTGAGTTACCAGGAACTGGCTTCATATAGAAAGCTTTAAAGCTTGCTGGATAGTTAACTACGAAAGTCGGGACACCGAAGTAATTTGAAATCCAAGTTTCGTGTGGTGAACCAAAGTCATCACCATGCTCAACATGTTCATAGTCTGTATCTTCATCAGCTTCATGTTCTTGAAGAAGGCTAATGGCATCATCATAAGAAACACGTTTAAATGGTTCTGTAATATAACGTTTCAAAGCATCAATATCACGTTCCAAAATTTCAAGAGCGTGTGGTGCGCGCTCAATAACACCTTGAATTAAGGCTTTAACATAGGCTTCTTGTAAATCAAGTGATTCATCATGATTTAAGAATGAATATTCAGCATCCATCATCCAGAATTCAGTTAAATGACGACGTGTTTTAGATTTTTCAGCGCGGAAAACTGGACCAAAGTCAAAGACACGTCCTAAAGCCATTGCTCCTGCTTCAAGATATAATTGACCAGATTGGCTTAAGAATGCTGGTGTACCAAAATAGTCAGTTTCAAACAACTCAGTTGAATCCTCAGCAGCATTCCCTGATAAAATAGGGCTATCAAATTTAATAAAACCATTTTGATCAAAAAATTCATAAGTAGAGTAGATAATGGCATTACGAACTTGCATCACAGCCATCTGTTTACGAGAACGTAACCAGAGGTGCCGATTATCCATTAAGAAGTCTGTTCCGTGTTCTTTTGGTGTAATTGGGTAATCAACAGATTCACCAATCACTTCTAAGTCAGTTACATCTAACTCATATCCAAATTTTGAACGCTCGTCTTCTTTAACGGTACCAGTAACATAAACGGAAGTTTCCTGACTCAAACGTTTGATAGTGTCAAATTTAGCAGCACCTTCTTCTTCGCCAAATTTTTCAATGAAATTAGGCTTAAAAGCAACTGCTTGGAAAAAAGCAGTCCCGTCACGTAATTGTAGGAAAGCTAATTTCCCTTTACCAGATTTATTAGCAACCCAGGCACCGATTGTAATCTCTTGGCCGACATGTTTTTTAACATCAATAATTGATACAAGTTGTTTTGACATATTTTCTCTTTTCTTTTCGTATATTTATTTTTTAGAATGGCTGTGCTTAGACATAAAATCAGTCAATCTTTGCATAGCATCTTTTAAAGTTTCTAAATCTGTTGCATAGCTTAAGCGAATATTATCAGGAGCTCCAAAACCGGCTCCAGTCACCATGGCAACCCCAACCTCTTCTAAGATAGCATTTGTAAATTCGGTAACATCTGTATAACCTGTCATTTCCATTGCTTCTTTTACATTTGGAAATAGATAGAAAGCACCTTGTGGTTTGACAACCTTAAAGCCAGGAATGGCAGCTAATAATGGATAGATAATATTTAATCGTTCCTCAAAAGCTTTTCTCATTTCTCCAACCGGCGTTTGGTCCCCAGAAAAGGCCTCAATGGCAGCAAATTGTGCTGCAGTTGTCAGATTTGAAGTTGTTTGACCAAGAATTTTACCCATAGCAGCAATGATTTCTGGATCTCCAACAGCAAATCCGACACGCCAACCAGTCATGGCATATGATTTTGCAACCCCATTAACAGTTATGGTCTGACGACGAATAGCCTCAGATAAGGTTGAAATTGCTGTAAATTGATTACCATTATAGACAAGACGACCATAGATATCGTCAGCTAGGATAAGGATATCATTTTCCACTGCCCAATTTCCAATTGCTTCAAGCTCCTCTTTACTATAAATCATTCCCGTCGGATTAGAGGGAGAATTGATTAGGAGTACTTTTGTTTTCTTTGTTTTGACAGCTTCAAGTTGGTTAACAGTAACTTTGAAGTCATTTTCATCTAAGGCTTCCACAAAAATTGGTTGACCATTTACCATTTTTATCTGATCAGCATATGAAACCCAATATGGTGTCGGAATAATCACTTCATCACCAGGATTTAAAACAGCCATAAAGAAACTGTAAAGGATAAATTTAGCACCTGTACCAGCCACAATATTGTTGACCTTGACAGGGTATCCATAGAAATTTTCCATATAAATGGCAATAGCTTTTTTTAATTCAGGCATGCCACTAGCTGCTGTATAGAAACTAGCTTTCCCATTTTCAATGGATTCAATCGCTTTTGCTTGAATATTTTTAGGTGTTACAAAATCTGGTTCTCCAAGCGTCAAACTTAAGATGTCTTTACCTTGTGCTTTAAGCTCTTTTGCACGCGCACCTGCGGCCATTGTAACACTTTCTTCCATTTCTAAAACACGTTTAGATAACTTTGTCATTGTTTCTCCTTTATCACATGACAAGACTCTTAAAAATCAATGGTCAATCGTTATTTGGCTATTATCAGTCAAAATAAAATGATATTGTTTGGTTTTTCTAAAAAATAACATGTGATCTTTTCTATTATAGCAGAAAATGGGCCATTTCACCTAGGCACTTTTCAAATTTTTCATCAATAACAAGAAATTCTTGATCCAAACCTGCTAAAACTTCCGGACCATATGATTTAACAATAATTCGCTTATCCAAAATAAGCACACAGGATTTCTGATTATGTCGGCGCATTGTACGGCCAATTGCCTGTTTTAACTTGAGAATTGTCATCGGTAGGAAATAATCTCTAAAAGCATGTTTGCCTTTTGAACTAATATAATTACTCATTTTTTTGACAAATAAATCTTTAGGATTATCAAATGGCATCCGTGTAATAACTTCAATCATCCGGTCAGCATGGATAAAATCAACACCTTCCCAGAAAGCTCCCATGCCGAGTAAGATTGAGTGCTCCCCACGATCAAAACGACGTTTAATATTATAAGCTGAACCGTTTTTTTCCTGACTTAAATGAGGAACTTTCCATTGGTCTAACAGTTCAGAAACCATAAAGAGATGGTGTCGTGAATTAAAGAGGACCAAAATGGGATAATTCAAGGACCTTAAGTGATAGATGCGCTTAGCAATTTCTTGACTATAATCATGGTCTGAAAGCCCATCCAAAATTGGCATGTCCTGATCAATAATGACTAATTGGCTCTGCGATTTTTCCTTAACAATAATGTCATAAGAAAAAGAGTCAAATCCTAATAAGTCAGCCAGTGAAACTTGTGGACTAATCTGTAAAGTAGCTGAGATAAAATAGGTTTTAGTCGTTTCAGGAAGGAAATTTTTAAAATTAATAAACTGCTGATTGGTTGCATTAAGATAGGTTACCCGCTTGTCTTGATTGACCTTACTTGATAGCCAATAGTCCCCATCTTGATAGCGAAAAGCATCCGATAGTTCAATTAAGTCAGTATCACCAATTTCCTCGACCAAATCTTTCAAGGACTTAATTTGCTCCTTGGAAATTTCTATTTTTGGAGAATGGTAGAACTGACTGGTAAGTTGTGATAACTCAAAAGCAAGACTTTCGTAAAGACGTTTTTCCAGTAATGACCCAGTAAGATTGATTTTTTCCTGAATATCCAATAAAGTTTGGGTTAAATTAACTTGTTGTCTTGAAAGATGATCTAATTGTATCATCAAACCTTGCGCTTCATCAAAAACTAAGATTTTGCCTTTGGCAAAGTTCTTATCATCCTCTACACGATGTAAAAAATAGGCATGATTTGTGATCAGCAAATCGGCTTTTTTTGCCTTTTCATATGATTTTTGCCAATAATCGTAATCATAAAATGGGGATGATTGAGTCAACTGACCATCATGTTTGATAGCTTCAAAGTAAGCTTCATAGCGTTGTTTCTGCTTGATTTCATCCAAATCACCTGTTTTTGTTTCTAATAGCCAAACTATTAATTGCATCTTATAGCGATTTATCAAACGGTTATCATGAATTTCTTCTAAACTGGCTTTAAAAGTATCAAGTTTAATGTAATTACCTGGTCCTTTTAAACTGTGTGCTTTGATGTGGTATTGATCTATCAAAGATTGCAATTCCTTTGCCATCATCTGATCTTGCAGGATTTTAGTTGGGACACTTACCAAAACCTGATTACCATCTGCTTTAGCTAAGAGTGGTAACAAATAGCCATAGGTTTTGCCTATACCTGCTTGAGCTTGAATAAAACTAGCTTGAGGCTGATTAAAGGCGTCTTCAACTAAACTAGCAAACTGGTTTTGTAAAGGTCTATTCTCAAGACCCAATAAAGCTGTATTAATTTCAAACGACTGTGATAATTTTAAAGCATCAAGCGAAGGTTGATCCTTCCGAATAACTAAGTCATCGATTAATTGAAATTCCATGGCATCTAAGGGCTTAGCATGTTTGAGTCCTTCTTCTATGAGCAAATCTGATTCAAAAATAAGACTATCCGAGTAGCGAAGGATATATGCTAAACTTTCTTTTGGAAGAGATTTTATTTTATCTTGTAGAACTAAGAGTAAATTGGCTGTAGCCATTGCATCTGCAATTGCAGTATGAGCATCCGATAACTCTAAATTCAATTCTGTTGAGAGATAAGTTAAATTATATTTTTCCAAGTGTGGGAAAAAGACTTGGGCTAATTCCACAGTATCAACCCTAGGTGTTCGTAATTCAAAGCCTTCAAAAAACAATGCTTCCGCAAGTAAATTAGCATCAAACTTAACATTATGAGCAACAAAAATACAATCTTTAATCAAATCAAAGATAGTTCCTGCTATTTGTGAGAACTCAGGCGCACTTGCTAATTGTTGATCAGATATACCAGTCAATAATTTTATATGGTCAGATAAATCTTCATGCGGATTTACATCCGTTTGATAAGTGTTAGTAATCTTTCCACCTTCAACAATAACAATACCCACTTGAATAATTTTTGCTGCAGTTCCGGCACTCGTAGCTTCCAAATCAATCACAGCATATTTGGGATTTTTTTCTTTTGTCATAATACTAATATTATACCATGTTTTTATTAGCTCCATTAACATAGCGAGTTAAAGTTTTGAGATAAGAACTTCTAATGAGTGATTATCAAAGTATGCAACATTTTCTTATTAAAAATCTAAAAATTGATATCTTTTTCTTAGGTATTTTACCTTAAATTTGATACACTAAAAATATGAAGATAACAACGATAACAAACGAAATTGCAAGTGAAAACACTTATATCCTTGAGAATAAAAATTCTTTAATAATCATTGATCCAGGTAGTAATGGGCAAGATATTTTAAGTTCTATTGCCAGAATTGATAAACCTATAGCTGCAATATTGCTGACGCATACTCACTATGATCATATAATAAGTTTAGATTTAGTTCGAGCACACTATGACTGGCCATCAGTTTATGTATCACCTAAAGAAGCTTCTTGGTTATTCACACCGAAGGACAATCTCTCTGGTTTAATTCGTCATGCAGATATTCCAGATGTGATTACAAAACCTGCTGAAGAGTTATTCATTAGTGGTAAAAACTATCATGTCGATGACTTCAATTTCACTGTGCTAGAAACACCTGGCCATTCTATTGGAGGCGTGTCTTTTGTTTTTGATGAGGAAGAAATTGTCATCACTGGGGATGCTTTATTCTTTGAAAGTGTCGGACGGTCCGATTTACCAACAGGCGACTTCGACCAATTATCAAAATCTATTAAAGAAAAATTATTCACCTTACCAAACCACTATCAGGTCTTTCCAGGTCATGGTAAACCGACAACAATTGGCCATGAAAAAAATTTCAATCCATTCTTAAAGTAAAAACACTTCAGATTATTATCCGAAGTGTTTTTTTATTTATTAAAATTTAAGATACCGTCTCATAGATAAGACTGAACCAAGTGACCCAATAATAATCCCAATGACAAACAATGCACCAATCAAAATGTAGAGGTAATAATTAATTGGATACATTGATAATCCATTTAATTGTAGCTCAGGGGTAAATTGGCGATAGGCAAATACATATAAGAAGTAAATGATAACTGATGGAAGAATAGCTCCTAAAAATCCTACCCAAGCACCTTCAAAGAAGAATGGTCCGCGGATATAAGAATTTTTTGCTCCAACCAGACGCATAATTTCAATGTCTCGTTGACGACTCATAATAGTCATGCGGATTGTGTTAGAAATAAGGAAAATAGCAATTATGATCAATAAGCCAGTTCCCACAAGTCCCCATGTTTTGATAAAGTCTGAGAACTTAAATAGTTTTTCTGAGTTAACACCACCGTAGTCAACAGATTCAACACCAGTGATCGTTTTGATTTGCTCACTAGCTGACTTAACTTGTGTTGACTTTTTAGTCTCCACAATATAGATGTCTTGTAAGGGATTTGTATCTTTATCATACATTTTCCAAACATCACCCATAGTGTCTTGTAATTTTTTCAACTGTTCATCTTTACTTGAGAAAGTAACTTTATTAACACCAGGCACTTGCACAATTTGATCATATATTTCATGGTATTTGTCATTCTTGACTTGTTTACCAGCTGTATTTTGAATTATTTTAGCTGTATCAGTTGAATCAACATCTAAATAAGTATTAATTCGAATATTATTTTGAACACCAGATGCAACTCGCTGAATATTTAATAAAGTTGCAGCAAAGATACCAACTAAAGTTAAAGTAATTGCTACTGAACTAACTGCAGCAATGGTCATCCAAATATTACGTTTGAGATTCTTTATTGATTCCCAAATATGACGGAAAAAGTATCTAATCATCGTAACCGTATTCTCCTTCCTCATCATCGCGGACGATACGTCCATCTTCAATCGCAATTACGCGGTGACGAAGCGTGTTTACGATATGACTATTATGCGTTGCCATTAAAATTGTTGTCCCTTGAAGGTTAATTCTTTCAAGCAATTGCATGATTTCCCATGAAATTTCTGGGTCTAAGTTACCCGTTGGTTCATCAGCAATCAATAGTTTAGGATTATTGACAATTGCTCGCGCGATAGCAACACGTTGTTGCTCCCCACCAGATAATTGATTTGGGAAAGAACGCATCTTATGTTTCAAACCAACAAGTTCCAAAACCTCCGGAACTCGTTTTTTGATATTGCGACGTTTTTCACCAATAACTTCCATAGCATAAGCTATATTTTCAAAAACTGTTTTCCTTTCTAACAGTTTGTAGTCCTGGAAGACAACCCCAATATTACGACGAAGAATTGGAATATCTTTTTTCCGAAGTTTTGTTAAGTCAAATTCTCCAACATAAAGAGAGCCAGTTGACACTTTTTCTTCACGGTATAATAATTTGATGAAACTAGATTTACCTGCACCAGAAGGTCCAACCAAATAAACAAACTCACCTTGATCTACAGAAACTGTAAGATCACGCAAGGCTGTTGTTGATTTGCGATATTTCTTAGAAACATCCTTCATTTCAATTAAAGCCATTATTTTCTTCTTTCTATTTTTTTAGTATCTTAGTCATCATTCATACGCCACTTAAGGTAAGCATCAATGAAGCCATCAATGAAGCCATCCATTACTTTATCAACTTGAGCAACTTCAAAGCTAGTTCGATGATCTTTAACCATTGTATATGGCGTAAAGACATAAGAACGAATTTGGCTTCCCCAGGTAATCTCTTTTTTATCACCTTTCAAAGCATTAACTTCCTCAGCTTTTTTCTCTTGTTCTAATTGATATAGTTTGGCCTGCAACATCTTCATTGCTCGGTCTCTGTTTCCGTATTGCGTTCGGTCAACAGTTGAAGCAACCACAATTCCTGTTGGGATATGTGTCAAACGAACCCCAGTCGATACTTTGTTGACGTTCTGTCCACCGGCGCCACCCGAACGGAAGGTATCCATTTTAATATCATCATCACGGATATCCACTTCAATCGTGTCATCCAATTCAGGCATAACTTCAACGGAAGTAAATGAGGTGTGACGGCGCTTAGCTGAGTCAAAAGGTGAAATTCGAACTAAACGGTGAACACCCATTTCTGACTTGAGAAAGCCATAAGCATTTGGACCTTCAAAAGACAAAGTAACAGACTTGATACCTGCCTCATCACCAGCTTGGTAATCCAAAGTTTCCACTTTGAAGCCTTTAGCATTACCAAAACGGGTATACATTCGAAAGAGCATATCAGCCCAATCTTGAGCTTCCGTTCCACCTGACCCTGGATGAATTTCAAGAATGGCATTATTATGATCATAAGGCTCTGATAAGAGTAAGGTCATTTCATAACTTGATAAAATCTGATCAAGTTTTTCTAAACTTGCTTCTAATTCCTCTTGAAGTGAATCATCTTCATCTAACATTTCTAAATATAGTTCAGTCTCTTCAGACAAGTTCTGCATATCATGGTATGTATCAAACTTAACTTTTAACTCATTCAATTCTTGAGATGTCTTTTGAGCAGCAATATTATCATTCCAAAAATCAGGCTCAGACATTTGATTTTCTAAGAGCGCAATGTCTTCTTCCAGACGATCTAAGTCAAAGAGACCTCCTGAAGCTAGTCAACTTCTCTTTATTTTCTTCTATTTTTTGGCGTATTTCTGCCACTTCCATACGTTTACCTTCTTCTCTTTTTATCTTCCCTATTTTAACACACTGCCTTTAGAATTGCCATTTTGCACGAACTAATTCAAATTCTTTTTTAACCTGCTCATCCGTAATAGCAATAGTTGCCATAAAATCAATCATTACTGAATCAGGCTTCTTAACTATTTCACCCAGCGCCCAAATTGCCGTTGCCGTATGAATCGGATTATTATTCTTATCAATGATTTCCATTAATTTGACAATGGCTGTGCGGTCATGTCCATTAGCTAATGCGATAATGGCATTGCGTTGGAGAATGTTTTTACCACGCCAAGAGGCAGCTATCTGACCAAACTTTTCTTTGAAACCTTTGTTTGACAACTCCAAGAATGGAATTAGTTCTGGCAGTGCTAAATCCGGGTCAATATCACTTGCTAAGGGATTGGAAATCCCCTTATTATAAGGGCAAGAAATCTGACAAATATCACAACCATAAATGACTGTTTTAATTTTTTTACGAAACTCGAGGTCCATCATCCCTTTATCTTGCGTTTGAAAGGATAAACACCGTTTGGCATCCATGGTGCCGTCACCGATTAGACAAGAAGTCGGACAGGCATCTAAGCACCTTGTACAATCACCGCAGCCATAATCAACTTCTTGATCAGGTTCAATCTCTAAATTAGTGATTAATTCACCAAGATACATGTAAGAACCAAATTCTTTAGAAATAACTAAACCGTTTTTTCCAATAAAGCCAATTCCTGCTCTTTTAGCTACTGCCGTATCGACCAGTGCCCCAGTGTCAACCATACCTTTATACTCAAAATCTGCTGTCAAGGCTTCAATACCCTGAGCTAATTTTTCTAATTTATCAGCAAGGACATGATGGTAATCTATACCCCAAGAATTAGGCGTAATTTTACCTCTTTTATATTCTGTTTTCTGCGGAGCTATTGGTAATTTGTGGGGATAGGCAACTGCAATCGAAATAATCGTTTTTGCGGATTCCAAGGATAATTTTGGACGGATTCTTTCCTCGATATTTTTATGTTCAAAACCTGAGTTTCGTCCCTCTTCAATACTCAAGCGCAGCGATTTTTCCAAATAAGCAAAATCATCTGCACTTGTAAAACCAATTTTTGAAATCCCAATTTCTTGGGCTAATTGTTGAATTGCCACCTTAATTTCCATACTACTATCATAATCGAATTTTATAAAGAGTTCAAGACGAAGTGATTACGAATTATGACTTTTATTAAAAAGTTATAACAATAAAAAGGAAGTGGAGGTTAGTCACCCGTCTTCCTCTTTCTTTAGTATAAATCAAAGTGATGGAAAAGATAATCGAGCTCCGAAATTTCTTTCAAAATTGCTTTCCCGTTGTCTGTTTCTTTGACCAAGGTCCGTTGCGAAACTTCCTCAACCAGTCGCTTGATGAAAATGATATCACATTTACCCTCTAAGACATCTTCTACTGAAGAAAATGGTTTATGGGCGACTAATTCCAAGCCGTATGAATTAGAAATCAAGGTGTAGCCAGCAATTCCAGTTTTTTTCTGATAGCCTTTAGCCAGACCACCATCAATAATGATAATCCTACCATTTGCCTTAATTGGAATTTCACCAACTTTTTCTTTAACTGGCGTATGGCCATTAACAATATGAGCTGTTTCATCAAGACCAAATTCATTCAAGAGCCTCAAACAGATATCTTCTCTCTCTCGCAATTGATAATAAGCATTTTTTATTTCAACATGTGTTTCTTTGTCAGCTATATAATACCGTTCAAAGGTCGTCATTCTGTCTTTTCCAAAGAGTGAAGAGACTTCTCCACACCATAAGTACCAAAATAGATCTGTTTCAAAATCATCATGTTTACCTTTATTTTTATAGGATTTTATGACTTGTTTTTGGAAAAAGTTCATTAAATCTTTTCCACAGTAAACTTGATTCCCAAAACGCATGGACTTGAAATCACCATTTGAATGCATGGGCATACCGCCATGAAAAAGGAGATTATTATTGGTAACTTTATAAATGGAGCCATTTTCCATTAAGAAGTCGATTTGCTGATTTAAACGGTTTGAAGTCTGGAAACGATGCATTAATCCTGAAAGAATTCGTTCTTCTTCATCAGTTAATTGTTCAGGGCTTTCCCAATCTATCATCTGGTATGGGAATGACTGTAAGGGATAAGTTTTCCCTTTGATTTCAATTGTTTTTTCCTCACGATTAATCTTTGTAAAGAGGTTTGAGGCTTGCATATCAAAATCAGGGCGTCGTGCGATTAATTGGTGTTCTAGTTTAAATTGTAAGTTTGCAGTTGCTTGTTGTAATTTATTCAACATGACTTTATCCGACTCAGAAATATCGTCACCATCTAAAATCGGGTTAAAGACTTCCTCAGGTTCAAAATTCTTTTGCGAATACTCGATTAAGCTCCGCAAATTTATGCCATATCGATCTTCAATCAAAGCTATACTATTATATCTGGCAGCAATTCGGATTACATTAATCATACAAATTGTTGAGCCTGAAACTGCTCCAATCCATGTTATATCATGGTTTCCCCATTGGATATCAATTTTATTAAACTTTTGCAGACGGTCAATAATTAAATCTGGATATTTTCCACGGTCAAAAATATCACCTACAACATGTAAATGATCAATTGACAAATCTTGGATTAATGTTGCAAAAGCAATAAACAAGTCATCCAATTGATCTAATTCAATAACCTTTGAAATGATTGCATTATAGTAGGAAATTTTATTTTCATCTGGTTGTTCAACGATTAATAATTCTTCCATAATATAGGCATAATCAGCTGCCATCATTTTACGGACCTTAGATCGGGTATATTTTCCACCAATATATTTGACCAGTTGTAATAAATCTGGAAGAAAAAGGGTTAGTTCTTCTATGAGTCCATTTGAACTTAATACTTCTTGTCTAACTTCAATTTTTTCTTTTGGATAATAAATGTACTGGCAAAGAAATTCAATTTCCTCGTCTGTTCTATCAGTAAAACACTCAGCAACTTTCTTTTTTATAGACCCAGACCCATTTCTAAGCAGATAATCAAAAGCTTCATACTCACCATGCAAATCACTTAAAAAATGCTCTGTTCCTTTAGGAAGGTGACAAATAGCATCAAGGTTTATCATTTCTGTAACCAGTGATGACTTGCTTGGGAATTTTTCTTTCAACAATTGATAATAGTTAGACATTTTAAGTTATTTTTTCCTTTCGTTAGAAGTACTATTTTTGAAGTTAAAAAAGACTCCTAAAATCATTGTAAAACTTCTCAAAAAAAATGCCAACCAAAAAGTGTAAAGGCTTACAAAAAAATACTTCAATTAAGAAGTATTTTTATTATTTATCAGTTATTAATGAAATCAACTCTGAAATATTATCGATTATGTGATCCGCTTGATCCTGATCAATCCCATAGCGATAATCTTTAATGCCATATACCTGATACCCTGCGGCTTTTGCAGCAGAAATCCCCTTTTGACTATCCTCAATAACCCAGACTTCATACTTTGGTAAACCTAATAAGTGACCAACTTTCAGATAAATATCAGGGGCAGGTTTAGGATTGTCAACATCTTTAGCAGTTAAGACATAGTCAAAATAGTCTTTCAATTGGCAGGACGCGATAGCTCGCTGAACATCACTTGGACTAGAATTAGAAGCCAAAGCTAGTTTAATATTTTTCTCTGTCAATTGTTGCAATGTCTCTTTTATTTTTGGAAATAGAAGTTCAGTATAGGGAACTGGGTTATTTTTCTTAAATTCTTCATAATCATCACTTATTGCTTGAACTTGCGCTGCTTGAAAATGCTCACCCAAGAGTTGATGCCATACTTGTTGTAAATTGCCACCAATAAAATCTTTAGGTGACATATGACTAATGGAAATACCCTGACTGTCCAAGAATCGTTTGCGTCTTTCAAAATAATAAGGCTCCGTGTCGAATAATACACCATCCATATCAAATATAATTGCTTTGACCATAGCACAACCTCTCTTTTTAGTTATTTTATCATAAATAGCTATATTATGTGAATTTTGATAAAATGAAGTCATGAAGAAATTAGCTATTATGAGTGACTTACACATTGATATCAATCAATTTAGTCAAGAAGATATCGACTGTTTAAACCAAGTCCTACACGATCAAAATATTGACCATCTCCATTTAGCGGGAGATATTTCGAATCATTATGAACGACAAACTTTGCCTTTTTTTCAAGAAATTGATTCGCGTGTAACTATTAGTCACAATCTTGGCAATCATGACCTCTTAGATATAAATGAGGATAGAATTGAAGAGCTCGATTTTCAAGTAATTCCCTTATCCGGACAAGTTACACTCGTAGCTTTTCATGGTTGGTATGATTATTCATACTTCCCAGAAAGATCAATTGCAGAAAATATTACTTTTAAAAATACCTTTTGGTTTGATCGTCGTTTGAAACGACCTCTGTCAGATATTGATTTGACCCAAAGCTCTTGTCAAAATCTTGAAGAGACACTTGCTTCCTTATCAGGTGATATTATTATTAGTATGCATTTTGTCCCACATAGTGATTTTATTTTACAACATCCCAAACTCCTACCCTTCAATGCATTCTTAGGGAGTCAAAAATTTCACGACATCTTTCAAAAATACCAGGTTAAAACGGTCTATTTTGGTCACAATCACCATCGCATGGTTCCACAGCAAATTGATGATGTGACTTACCACTCTCGGCCGCTCGGCTATCAAAAGGAATGGAAGATCAGTAATGATTTTTTAGTTAAGCACCCTGACTTAATTCCTGAAGATTTTTCGAATTTAAATAAACGCTTCGCTGCTATTCGACGTCTACCTGAATTTGAGAATTTCCGCAAACAAGAATTAGCAAAGGAATTCCAGTCAGCTATGTCCATTTTTGAGATTGAGGATGAAAAAGATAATGATTATTAAACGGGAAACCCATTTTGCTAAAATTGGCACAAAAATTACAATTTACATTGGCAATACTTACACTGCAAAGCTTAAAAATAATCAAGAAATTAAGTGCAAAATTGATAAACAAGAAAAGCTGAAAGTGAAAGCTAGTCTGCAGAAAGCAAAAGTTGTCGACAATCAGGATCTAGTTATCATTCAAGACAATCCTCTTAACCTTCTTCTCTTCTGGCTTGGGGTAGCTACTATCTTAATAAGCCATTTATTTCTGTCATATAATTCATCGGTTCTATACTACATCAGTCTAGTTTCCATTTTGCTAATATTTGTTAGTTATTTATTACCTCAAGTAAAATTAACCATCAAAAAAACCAGTAGATGATCTAAAAAGAACCTCCTTATATAAACAGTATACATTGCTTTTTTATACTATCCATTATAAGAGGTTCTTTTCAATCTATTGGTTTTTGTTTTGCCAAGTTTGTCTTAGAGCCACTGCTAGCTCAGGAAAATCCGTCATAAATCCAGCCAGTTCGTACTTATAGGCCAGGTTCATTTGTTTTTCTTTATTTAAAGTCCAAGGTCGAACCGATTTGGAAAAACTTTTTGCAACTGTTAAATCATTTAAAAACCATAACTTATTTGGATGAATTGCACCCACAAATGGTGTTTTTCGCCCTAACCAAATGTGAAATGGGTTTTGTTTCATCAAAAAGGCTAATTCTATTCCAGGATCTTCCTGGGCCATTATTTCTAAGCTTTTGAAATTAAAACTACAGTATAGATAGTCAAATGGCCATTTTTGAGAGTGCATCACTTGAGCCACATCGTGTTCAATCCCCGGATAGTGGTATTTATCTGTTTTTATTTCAATATTTAGTGTTCCGCGGAAATCTTGTTCGACTAAAAAATGCAGGACCTCTTTTAAGGTTGAAATTCTTTCACGAAAATACTCTGAAGCAAACCAAGAACCAGCATCCAGTTCTTTTAATTGTGCCAATGTTAAATTTCTAACTAAACCAATTCCATTAGTTGTTCTGTCAACAGTTTCATCATGTATGACAACTAAATGATTATCCAGACTACGGTGGACATCTAACTCAATCCCGTCTGCCCCTACTCTTAATGCTTCATAAAAAGAAGCAAGTGTATTTTCAGGTCTATTTGATTTACTCCCACGATGGGCAAAAATTACTGTCATGATGACTCCTAATGTATATTCTAGTTTTAGTTTACCATATGATACCTTATTTAGTATTGCAAAAGCTCGCAAATACTGAATAAGGTGATTTGATAAATAATAGGTTCTTTATATGTCAATTGCAATTCAGGTAAATTTTCAACAGGTACAATATTTTTATAATCAAATACATCTACGAATGATTTATCAAACTGCTCATTACTTCTTATTGTTTTGTGGCTACTTATTCCTAGGTACAAATTTATATTAAAAGAAAAAACAGATTTTTAAAAAATCTGTTTTTTTATATATTAAATTGCTTTTTCGTCTTGTCCCATAGCGCGTTGAACAGCTTTTACAATTTCAACAAGAACAACCATTAATAATGAACCTGTAATGACAACTAACCATTGAGTCATACTAAGGTGTGAAACATGGAAAAATTTATTAAAACCAGGTACAACAACTGTCACCATTAGCATAATGAAGGCAGCTGGAATAGAGTAATTAAATAATTTATTCCTAAATAATCCAACTTTGAACATTGATTGGTAAACAGACTTAACATTATAAGCGTGTACCAATTGGATTAGTCCAAGAGTAACGTAAGCCATTGTTAGGGCATCAGCATGAATTTCTTTATTTGTAGCATGCTCTGGGAAGAACAAGGCAAATGCATAAACTCCTAAAACAAGCATTGTCTGGAAAGCACCTTGGTAAAGGATAGCTTCCTTAACACCACCGTCGAAGAAACTTGATTTACGTCCACGAGGTTTGTGTTTCATAACACCTGGTTCTGCTGGTTCAACACCTAAGGCAATGGCAGGTAATGTATCTGTAACTAAGTTAATCCAAAGTAAATGTACTGGTTGTAATACATCCCAACCAAATAATGTTGCCAAGAAGATTGTAAATACTTCGGCCATATTTGCTGAGAGCAAGTACTGAATTGTTTTTTGAATGTTTGAGAAGACTTTTCTTCCTTCTTCAACAGCAACAATAATTGTAGCAAAGTTATCATCAGCAAGGACCATGTCAGAAGCTCCTTTAGAAACTTCTGTACCAGTAATACCCATACCAATACCAATATCAGCTGTTTTAAGTGAAGGTGCATCATTAACCCCATCACCAGTCATGGCAACAACTTTACCTTCGTTTTGCCAAGCTTTTACAATACGTACTTTATGTTCCGGTGAAACACGCGCATAAACAGAATATTGCTTAAAGACTTTTTGGAATTCTTCATCAGAAATTTCATTCAGTTCAGCTCCAGTAAAGACGTGATCTTCATTGTCTGTTTCATTTATTATTCCTAGACGTTTAGCAATTGCTTCTGCAGTGTCTTGGTGGTCACCAGTAATCATAATTGGACGAATACCCGCATCTTTAGCAACCTTAACAGCTTCTGCAGCTTCTGGACGTTCAGGGTCAATCATCCCTACAAGTCCTGAGAAGACTAACTCAGATTCAACGACAGCTGATTCTAATGTTGGTACAGCTTCAGTGTACTTGTAAGCCATCATCAAGACACGAAGAGCTTGTTTAGCTAGGCTCTTGTTTGTATCAAGGATAGTTTGTTTATCTTGATCAGTAATTGGGCGAACTTGACCATTTTCCTCAATTTGAGTAACACGTTTTAATAATTGATCAGGTGCACCTTTAACTGCTACGAAATATTTGCCATCAGCTTCTTTATGAATTGTTGACATTAATTTTCTATCTGAATCAAATGGTAACTCAGCAACACGTGGTTCATTCATCATATAGTCACGAACATCAAAACTATGATCTAATCCATATTGTACTAAAGCTGTTTCTGTTGGGTCACCAATTAATTTACCAGTTTGGTCAATCTTTGTGTCATTTGCATAATTCATAACACGAAGAGTATTATTTTCAGCAGGAATTTCTTGAGCTGAATGTTGTAAACTACCATTTGTATAAATTTGCTCAACAGTCATTTGGTTCATTGTCAATGTACCAGTTTTATCTGAAGCAATGATTTCGGTTGAACCTAATGTTTCAACTGCTGGTAATTTACGAATAATGGCATTACGTTTGGCTAATACTTGTGTACCAAGGGAAAGTACAACAGTAACAATTGCAGGTAATCCTTCTGGAATAGCTGCAACCGCAAGTGCGACTGAGGTCATTAAACCTTCAAGCATTCCTTCACCACGCATGAATACACCAACGGCAAATGTCACTGCCGCAATAACCAAGATAGCATATGTCAAGATTTTAGATAAACTATCTAAGTTTTGTTTTAATGGTGTATCTGTTTCATCAGCATTTGCAAGCATACCTGCAATATGACCAACTTCAGTAAACATACCAGTGTTTGTAACAACACCTGTCCCACGACCATAAGTCACGTTTGAGTTTTGGTAACCCATATTGACGCGGTCACCAATACCCGCGTCAGCTACTACAGTAGCATTCAAATCTTTTTCTACGGGTACAGATTCACCAGTTAGGGCTGCTTCTTCAATCTTAAGCGAATTAGCTTCTAAGAATCTCATATCCGCAGGGACAACGTCACCAGCTTCTAAGAGAACAATATCACCGGGCACCAATTCTTTAGAATCAACTTCTACGACATGCCCATTACGACGAACACGAGCGATTGGGCTTGACATTGATTTCAGGGCTTCAATAGCGGCTTCAGCTTGACCTTCTTGGTAGACACCAAATGCGGCATTTAGGATAACAACAGCTAAAATGATAATAGCATCTGTTAAACCTTCTGCACCTTCAGTTACTACTGAAAGTATTGCGGCAACGATTAAAATAATAATCATTAAATCCTTGAATTGATCAATGAATTTCATAAATAGACTTCGTTTTTCACCCTCGTCTAATTCATTACGACCATATTCTACTAAACGTGTTTCCACTTGCTCTGTACTTAAACCTTCTCTGCTGGATTCTAGCAAGTTTAAGACAGATTCCTCTGACTCTACGTAAAAGGCTTGTTTCTTTTGTTCCTTCGACAAATTAGTCTCCTCCTTGGTCTCTCAAAAGTATCTAAAAAGACCTGTTTATTTCTTAAACAAGTCTCGCTGTTTCAGACTGTGCCGGAAATCGAAATTCCGTACTGACGACACAAGCCACGGTAAACCGTCTGCTACTCCCTTGAATTACGTCTATTATATTAAAAATCTTTGAAAAAAACAAGTGAAAACCCTGTAATTTTCAAAAATGCAGGGCTAATCGTCTGATGATTTTAAATAAAGGGACGACTGTAGTTTTCATCGAATTGGTCTAATTCTATATAAATATAGGCTTTTTTATCAGTTAATCCTTGCCGAATAGTTGCCTCAATTTGATTAATAAGGTGTGATGACTTAGTAATGTGATTTTCAGTCAATTCAATCTTGGCTGTAATCAAAATATCAATAGCACTTAAATGTATAGTCTTTATATCAATTACTCGCTGGACATCCGGATATTCAAAGGCAGACTCAATTATTTTCAAATCGGTATCTGTTACACTTTCACCAATTAATAAACCATAAAACTCTTTAGCTAGCAATACAGCTACTAGACAAAGCATAATTCCAATAAGTAATCCCGAGAAGGTATCATAGAAGCTATTATGAGTTACCATTGATAAAATTGTTCCTATAAAAGCCATTGCAAGTCCGACAACTGCACAAAAATCTTCCGCAAAAACAATTATTATTTCACTCTGACGACTTTCCCGAAGAAATTTTAGTATTGGTAAATTATCATTATTTAATTCTTTGATTTCTTTAAAAGCAACTCTCAAGCTACTTCCTTCAACAATAACCCCAAAAACAAGGACTATTAAAACTAAATAAGGATTTTCAATGGAGTGATTGCCTTCAGCAATTTTTTTTATAGCTTCCATAATACCAAGAGCTCCCCCACCAAAAAAGAGCATCATTGCCACAACTGTACTATAAAAATATTTGGCTCTTGTTTCCCCAAAAGGGTGGGTTGAAGAGGCTAAATTTTTTGACTTTTTATCACCAATTAAAAGTAGAACCTGATTTCCACAGTCAACTAAACTATGAATCGATTCATTCATCATCGCTGTTGAACCCGAAAAAAGAAAAGCAACAAACTTTGAAATTGCAACTACTAGATTAGCTAATAATGCAGCAGTAACACTGCCCATGCCATTATTTTTCTTTTTTTTTTAAGTCCATTCTATTTCTAAATGGTAATCCGCAAATTCTAATTGACTACTTTCTTGCAGAAGTTTATAAGATATATGTACTTTTTGTTGTAAGCTATCTAGAGTAAAGGAACTTGTATCAGTCAGAAATTGTTGAATCCCTACAGGCGTTGGCACAGCAATTAATGCTTGTTTACCATTTTTAAATTTCATGATCGATTGTGGTTTTGAAAAGCGACTAATCGTCATCTCCTCTGAATTAAATTTAATCACAACTTTCTCATCCTCAGCATTCTGATAGATAAGATAATTATGATTCCCTTTTTCTAAAAATTGGCATGGATACTCTTCTCTTATTTTCTCAACTTGATTATCGTATCTGATTGTGTTTTTTATTATGATTGTCATTCTTATCTTTCTACTCTTAAAACAATTTTTAATCAGTCTATTTTACCAATTTCTGTGTATTTTAGCAATTTTTGTTATAATAAACTTATGAACGAAAAAGTATTCAGAGATCCTGTCCATAACTATATTCACATCAATCAAAGAGTCATCTATGATCTCGTCAATTCTAGAGAATTTCAAAGACTCCGTCGTATAAAACAAGTTCCGACTACGGCCTTTACCTTCCACGGTGCAGAACATAGTCGTTTTTCACATTGCCTTGGTGTTTATGAAATTGCTCGACGCGTTACAGAAATCTTTGATGAGCGATATAGCGACGTTTGGAAATCCGAAGAATCGCTATTGACGATGACAGCTGCGCTACTCCATGATATTGGTCATGGTGCTTATTCTCACACCTTCGAGAAATTATTTGATACTGATCATGAGGCAATCACACAAGAAATAATTTGTAATCCAGATACAGAAATTAATCAGATATTAATCCGGGTTTCTCCGGAGTTTCCTGAAAAAGTAGCAAGTGTCATTAATCATACTTACCCAAATAAACAGGTCGTTCAATTAATTTCAAGTCAAATCGACTGTGATCGGATGGATTATCTCCTGAGGGACTCGTATTTCTCTGCAGCAAACTACGGCCAATTTGATTTAATGCGCATTTTACGAGTGATTAGACCAGTTTCAGATGGTATCGTCTTTGAAAAAAATGGTATGCATGCCGTGGAAGACTATATTGTTAGTCGTTTCCAAATGTATATGCAAGTCTATTTCCACCCTGCAAGTCGAGGTGTTGAACTCAACTTACAAAATTTATTAAAAAGAGCTAAAAAATTATTTTTGACTGATCAAGTCTATTTTGAAAAGACCGCTCCTGGTTTAATTCCTTTTTTAAGCGGTGATTTCATCCTAAGTGACTATTTGAAACTTGATGATGGTGTCATGAATACTTATTTCCAAAACTGGATGGCAAGTACTGATGATATTTTAGCCGATTTAGCTAGTCGCTTTATAAATCGTAAAATATTTAAATCAGTAACATTTGATAAAGACTCAGAAAAAGACTTAAAAAAACTAACTGAATTAGTCGAAGCTGTTGGCTTTGACCCTGAATATTACACTGGTGTTCATGTCAATTTTGATCTTCCATATGATATCTATCGACCAAGAACAAAAAATCCAAGAACTCAAATCGAGATGATACATAAGGATGGCACTCGTTCGGAATTATCACAGCTTTCACCTATTGTAAAGACTTTAACTGGTACCATTTACGGTGATCGCCGCTTCTATTTCCCAAAAGAAATGTTATTTACTGATGATTTATTTGCACCGATTAAACAAGAATTCAAATCATACATGGCAAATGAGCATTTCCAATTTCCAAATTAAAGGACAAGTCTGTCCTTTTTTATGTTGACAAAAATCTTTAATTTAAAACGTTTTCTTTGTCAATTTAACCTTGCAATTCGATGACAAATTCATTCATTTTTAGTATGATAGAAGGTAGATGTTTTTTTAACAATATAATTATTTAACAATTACAAGGAGAATTCCATGTCTGTAAAACTAGTTGCTGTTGATATCGATGGCACACTCATTACTGATGATCGCAAAATAACAAGTGAAGTCTATCAAGCTGTACAGGATGCTAAGAAAGAAGGTGTCCACGTCGTTATTGCGACTGGCAGACCAATTGCTGGGGTAACCCAACTATTGGAAGAATTAAATTTGAATCATCAAGGTGATTATGTAATTACTTTTAATGGTGGATTAGTTCAAGATGCTGCTACTGGTGCAGAAATCGTAAAAGAAACTATGTCTTACGAAGATTATTTGGATATTGAATTCCTAAGTAGAAAACTTGGGGTTCATATGCATGCTATCACAAAAGAGGGGATATACACTGCAAACAGAAACATTGGAAAATATACTGTTCACGAAGCAACCCTTGTTAACATGCCAATATTCTACAGAACTCCTGAAGAAATGCAAAATCGAGAAATTGTCAAAATGATGATGATTGATGAACCAGAAATCTTAGATGAGGCAATAAAAAATATTCCTGATAGTTTTTATGAGAAATATAATATCGTCAAATCAACTCCCTTTTATTTAGAATTTATGACAAAGTCTGTTAGTAAGGGAAATGCTATTATTCATCTAGCTAATAAACTAGGACTGGATATGAGCCAAACAATGGCTATTGGTGATGCCGAAAATGACCGTGCTATGTTGGAAGTTGTTGCAAATCCTGTTGTCATGGAAAATGGTGTCCCAGAATTGAAGAAAATAGCCAAACATATTACCAAATCAAATAATGAAAGCGGCGTAGCACATGCTATACGCGAGTGGGTTTTAAATTAATGTATACTTATAAAATTGGGATTTCTGAAAAAGAACATGATGAATTTTTGCTAAACAACAAACAATGTAATCTCTTACAAAGTTCTAATTGGGCTGGCATCAAATCAAATTGGTCGACAGAAAGAATCGGTTTTTATGAAGATGACCAATTAGTTGCTACTGCCTCACTCTTAATCAAGAACTTGCCGATGAATTTCACTTTAATTTATATTCCCCGTGGTCCAATCATGGATTACACTGATTATGAATTAGTCGATTTTGTCATCTCCTCATTAAAAGAATTCGGAAAAAGTAAACGAGCTATTTTTGTTAAATTTGACCCTTCGCTTTTCCTCACTCGTTACCTGGTTACAACAGACCCTGAAACTAATGAAGAAGAGGATGAAGTAACAATTACCCTCATTAAGTTTTTAACAAGATTAGGCGTCGAGTGGACAGGCCGTACCAGAGATATCGGTCAAACTATCCAACCTCGTATTCAAGCCAACATTCATGCCAAAAATGCAGATTTTCAATTACTTCCAAAGAAAACAAAACAGGCCATTCGTACTGCTCAAAATAAAGGGATTGATTTAACCATTGGTGGCCCAGAACTTTTGGAAGACTTTGCTACTTTAATGAAGAAAACCGAAGACCGCAAAGGAATTAATCTAAGAGGAATTGATTACTACCGCAAACTAATGGACACATACCCAGATGACTCTTATATCACAATGACTAGCTTAGATTTAGTGAAACGTCAGCGAGAATTAACAAATCAACTGGAACAAGCTAAGTTAGCAAAAAGTAAATTTACTGATAAAACAAAACCAGGAAAGATAAAAGAAACTGAAAATGCTATTGACCGTTTTACTGGTGAGATTAATTTCTTAAATGAGCATATTCAAACTGGTGTCACTACGGCTCCTTTAGCAGGTACCTTGACAATTGTTTACGGAAAGACTTCAGAAAATTTATATGCTGGTATGGATGAGACATTCAGAAATTATCAAGCTGCACTTTTAACTTGGTATGAAACTGGCCAGGAAGCATTTAAACGCGGCTGTGCTTGGCACAATCTGGGTGGTGTCGAAAACAACTTGGATGGTGGTTTATATCAATTTAAGTCAAAATTAAATCCGACCTTAGAAGAATTTGCTGGCGAATTTAATATTCCAGTCAGTCCACTCCATGGTCCAGCAATGTTAGCTTATAACCTACGAAAACAAATAAGGAGCAAACACTAATGGCATTAATTACTTTAACTGAAGAAATTTTCGAAAAATTCGCTGATTCAGTTGATCGTCGATTTTTTGAACAATCTATTAGTATGAAATCTCTACTTGAAAAACGAGGTCATCATACTGATCTGCTTGGTTTAAATGACAGTTCTGGAAAATTACAAATAGCCGCACTTATTTATTCAATACCAATGTTTGGTGGCAACCATATGGAAGTTCATTATGGCCCAATTTTCGAAGATAAAAAATACTTACACGATTTTCTTGTTGAACTTCGTGCTTTTGCTAAACAAAAGAAGGTTATGGAACTTGAAATAAAACCATACGAGGTCTTCCAAAAATTTGATGATCATGGTAATGCTATCAGTGAAGAGAACTTTTCAATAACTGACATTTTTAAAAAAGCTGGTTTTAAACACGAAGGTTTAACAAAAGGTTATGAGTCAATTGACTGGCATTACATCAAGGATTTATCTCAACTTACTGAAAAAGATTTAATAAAGTCTTTTAGTAAAAAAGGTAAACCATTAGTTAAAAAAGCCAAAACATTTGGAATAAAAATCCGTCCTTTGAAACGTGATGAATTACATCTCTTTAAAGATATCACTTCTTCTACTTCAGATCGTCGTGATTATAATGACAAATCACTTGAATACTATGAATATTTATTTGATAGTTTTGGAGAACATGCAGAATTTTTAGTAGCAACTTTAAATTTTCAAGAATACCATACTAATTTAGAAAAAGATCAAGCAAAATTACGTGTAAAATTAGATAAATTAGAACATGATTTAGAAATCAATCCTAATTCCGAGAAAAAACAAAACCAACATAAAGAAATTTCAAGTCAATTTCAAACCTTTGAAGTCCGAAAAAAAGAAGCTAAGGACTTTATAGAAAAATACCAAAATCAAGATGTCATCCTAGCTGGGTCTGTGTTCATTTTTACCAAACAAGAGCTAGTCTATTTCTTTAGTGGTTCTTACACTGAATTCAATAAATTCTATGCCCCCACTGTCTTACAAGAATATGCTATGTTGGAAGCAATTGATCGAGGAATTCCACGATATAATTTACTTGGTGTTGAAGGAAACTTTGATGGTAGCGATGGTGTGCTTGGGTTTAAACAGAACTTCAATGGTTTTGTGGAACGGGCTCCCGGAAAATTTACTTACTACCCTAATCCAATAAAGCACAAATCAATTTCCTTTGTGAAAACTATTTTAGGAAGAAAATAAAAAAAGCTCCAGTCAGATGACTGAAGTTTTTTTATTATTTTACGAAATCAAGTAAGGCTAAGAAGCTTTCTGCTTCAAGCGATGCTCCACCTACTAAAGCGCCATCAACATCAGGACAAGCCATATATGATGCAACGTTTTCAGGTTTAACAGAACCACCATATTGAACACGAACTTTATCTGCTACTGCTTGACCAAAGTCAGCCGCAACGACATCACGCACTGCTTTACACATATTTTGAGCATCATCTTGAGTTGCAGATTTACCAGTTCCAATAGCCCAGATTGGTTCATAAGCAATAACAAGTGAAGAAACTTGGTCTTCAGATAAGCCAGCAAGTGCTTTAGAAACTTGAGCACCTACAAATTCAACTGCTTTACCTTCTTCATAAGTTTCGAGTGTTTCACCGCAACAAATGATCGGAGTCAAACCGTTAGCAAAAATTGCTTTTGCTTTTTTATTGATATCTTCGTCAGTTTCGTGGAAATATTCACGACGTTCTGAATGTCCAATAACAACATAATCAGTACCCATTTCAGCTAATACTTTAGGGCTATTTTCACCAGTGAAGGCACCAGTATTTTCAAAATAAGAATTTTGAGCTGCAATCTTAAGTTCTGAACCTTTAGCAGCTTCAAGAACTGTTGCTAAATCAAGTGCAGGAGCTGCAATCCCAGCTTCAACTAATTCTGATGAAGGCAATTTAGACGCTACTGCTTCAATAAAAGCTTTAGCTTCTTCAGGATTTTTGTTCATTTTCCAGTTACCAGCAATAAATGGTTTACGTGACATTTCACATACCTCTTCTTTTTTTATTTACAATTATATTTTATCACATTTCACTATCTAATAAAAGAATTTGAGTGGAATTTAGGAATATATTCACAAGTTTTTTTCAGAAATTTTCTGAAAACATATTATTAACAAAAAAGAGCCTCCTAAGAGACTCTTTACAATTAAATTGTTGTCTGACAAATAATTGTTAATCTGGGAACTTAATTTTAATTAAGCTTCGATTTCTGAAACGATACCTGAACCAACAGTACGTCCACCCTCACGAATTGAGAATGTAGTACCTTGTTCTACGGCGATTGGGTGAATCAATTCAACTTGAATTGCCACGTTATCACCAGGCATAACCATTTCTGTACCTGCTGGAAGTTCGATAGAACCTGTTACGTCAGTAGTACGGAAGTAGAATTGTGGACGGTAGTTGTTGAAGAATGGAGTATGACGTCCACCTTCTTCTTTAGAAAGGATATATACTTCACCTTTAAATTTAGTATGTGGGTTGATTGAACCTGGTTTAGCAATAACTTGACCACGTTCGATTTCGTCACGTTGAACACCACGAAGAAGGATACCTACGTTGTCTCCTGCAAGACCTTCGTCAAGTTGTTTACGGAACATTTCAACACCAGTAACAACAGCTTTTTTAGTATCTTCTTTAAGACCAACGATTTCGATTTCATCGTTGACACGAACTGTACCACGGTCGATACGTCCTGAAGCTACTGTACCACGACCAGTGATTGAGAAAACATCTTCGACTGGAAGAAGTAATGGTTTGTCAGTGTCGCGTTCTGGTTCTGGAATATATTCATCAACAGTTTTCATCAATTCCATGATGATATCTTCATGTGCTGTATCGCCTTCAAGAGCTTTAAGAGCTGAACCTTGGATAACTGGTAGGTCATCACCTGGGAAGTCGTATTCTGTAAGAAGATCACGAATTTCCATTTCAACTAATTCAAGCAATTCTTCATCATCAACTAAGTCAACTTTGTTCATGAAGACGATAAGGTGTTTAACACCAACCTGACGTGAAAGAAGGATGTGCTCACGAGTTTGTGGCATTGGTCCGTCAGTTGAAGCAACTACAAGGATAGCTCCGTCCATTTGGGCAGCACCAGTGATCATGTTTTTAACATAGTCCGCGTGTCCTGGGGCATCGATATGCGCATAGTGACGTGATTCAGTTTCATACTCAACGTGTGCAGTGTTGATTGTGATTCCGCGTTCGCGTTCTTCTGGAGCAGCATCGATAGAAGCATAGTCTTTAGGTTGGTTAACTGAGCTTGGTAAGCGACGTGCAAGTACTGTTGTAATTGCAGCAGTTAAAGTAGTTTTACCATGGTCAACGTGTCCGATTGTACCAATGTTAACGTGGGGTTTACTACGATCGTATTTTTCTTTTGCCATTTTGGGAAAAGCCTCCAATAAAATATATTTTATAGATAGACGGTAGGCAATACAGTCTAACTTTACCTTACTATTGTAGCAAATTCTAAGGAAAAAGCAAGTATTTTATGTTTATAGCCTTTTCTTTATTTAGTTTGATGATGATAAGGTTGAATTTTATCTGACACACCAATATTTAAAGTGAATTACTCAAAGTTTTCTACAACTTTAATTTAGTTGTAATATCAAAACTAGCTGCAAAAAAATCCCCCCCTAAGGAAGATTTTATTTAAATTGATTTAAGTTAATCACATTTGTGTCAGCCTGTTCTTTGCGAATGGTTCTTCTGTATGATAGCTCCGCTTCTTTCATAATCTCATCTCGCTTCTCACTGGCATCAATATTTAGTACAAAGCCAATGGCTACCGAGAGGACTAACAAACTATTCCCTCCCTGAGAGAGAAATGGGAATGTAACCCCTGTAGAAGGAATTAGTCCTGAAATACCACCGATGTTAACAAAAACTTGCATCAAAATCATTCCACCAACACCCAAAGCCATCATTGAGTTAAAAGGATTTTTTGCCTTAATACCAACATTTAAAATTCTTAATATTAAGAAAAAGACAAGTGCAAGAATTAAGGTAGCACCTATTAAGCCTAGTTCCTCAATAACGATTGAGAAAACAAAGTCAGTTTGAGCTTCTGGTAGATAGCCACGTTTTTCAATTGAATTACCAAGACCAACGCCAAACCATCCACCATTACTCATGGCATAATAAGAATGAGCAAGTTGGTGTCCTGAACCCGTCAAATCATGGAAGGGGTTAAAGAAGGCACTGAAACGCTTAGCAACATAACCAAATACTGGAATCTTGGCAACTCTTTCAACACCAATCACTGAAATACTACCTAAGAAGATAGCTGAAGTTATTGTAATCAGCGTTAACAAAGCTGAGAACCACTTATAACCAATACCACTCACTGAAATCATCATAATTGTTGTCAAAACAATAATCGCAGCATTTCCTAAGTCGGGCTGAGCAGCTACCAATAGTATTAGCACCATCGAATAGACACGCCAATCCTTTAAGTCACTAAATTGGTTTGGCCACCATCGATTTCTCGTTAATGCCTGATAGTCATAAGTGGCTATTTCTTTTTGTCTTCTAGAAAATGTTGAGGCTAAATACCAAACGATAATAATTTTTAAATATTCCGCTGGCTGAAAACTAATTGGTCCTAAGACAATCCAACCATGGGCTCCATTTACCTCTTTAGTAAAGAAACGAGCCACAATTAATAAGAATACTTCAATCATCATAACTAAAGTTAGTACTTTAGAATTATTCAAAAAGTTTAGTTTGAGTTTATATATAAAGGATATCGCCGTTAATGACAAAAGCCAAAAAGCTCCTTGGTTTAAAACTGAGCGAAATGGGCTCAAATTATATTGAATTAAAGTCGCACTCGTAGTCGAGTATACCATAATCAGTCCTAGAACTGAAAGGATTAAGTAAGGCAGTAAAATTGAGTAATTTAACAGATGCCTTTTATCAATTTTCATAGTTTCCCCTGTTTATATCAGATAATCTTTAAGCATTATATCATCTTTCCCAAGCAAAAAAAAGAGAAAAAGAACTAGTTAGCAGACAGTTTTGAAATGTCGATACAATAACTAGTTCTCCTAAAAATACTTAAAGTTATCAGCCTGAATTACGGAGTCCAGTAGCAATTCCATTAATTGTTGTATGAATCAATTTCTCATAATCTTTGTCTAACTGGTTTTGACGAAGACGTTTAATTAATTCAATTTGGATATAATTCAAAACATTGAAGTATGGTAAGCGGAAATCTAAACTGTGTTTAAGAGAAGGATTGTCTTCTAATAAATCTTCATGCTGTTCAATTGATAAAATAACATTTTTGGTTAATTGCCACTCATCAAGAATTGCATGGTAAACATCCCTTACTTCCTCTTTTTCTGCTAGTTGGGCATATTGGAAAGCAATGTTCATGTTTGATTTTGATAAGACCATGTCTACATTTGATAAAAGTGAATGGAAAAATGGCCAATTTTCATACATGTCTTGTAACTTAGCTAAATTACCATCTTCTTGATCAATATAGTGTTTAAAGGCTGAACCTACACCGTACCAGCCAGGAAACATGATTCGGTTTTGAGACCAAGAGAAGACCCAAGGAATCGCGCGAAGCCCAGTGATTTCAGTAATTGTTTTACGAGCAGCTGGACGTGATCCAATATTTAAACTTGATACTTCTTTAATTGGACTTGCTTCAAAGAAATAGTCATAAAAATGAGGATTATCAAAAACCAACTCACGATAAACCTGATTACTATAATCAACAATGCCATCCATGCGAGAACGATATTCATCTATATCAGAAGAATTGGTAATCATTTTTGTGACCATCCGGTTGATTGATGCTGAAATTAACATTTCTAAATTATAATAGGCAACGTCTTTATTGCCATATTTGTTTTCAATAATTTCACCTTGCTCAGTCAAACGAATCCGATCCTTGATAGAACCAAAAGGCTGTGATGTTATGGCATCATATGAAGGACCACCACCACGACCAACCGTTCCACCACGACCATGGAAGAAGGTTATCTTAATGCCATGGTCTTGCCCAATTTGGGTTAATTCATTTTGTGCTTTATAAAGGGTCCATCCGGACGATAGGTAGCCCCCATCTTTATTACTGTCGGAATACCCAAGCATAATTTCTTGATAGTTATCTTTAGAAGCTATCCAGTTTTTAACAATCGGATAACTTAAAAATTCTTGCATAATGGCGTTAGAATTATCTAAGTCTTCAATTGTCTCGAAAAGAGGAACAATTTGAACCCGGGCACTATCTTTATCAACTAACCCAACTTCTTTCAACATAATCGCCAATTCAAACATATCTGAAACACTTTCTGTATGTGAAATGATATGTTGTTTGATAACTTCTTCACCCAATTTATCTTTTAAATAACGGGCTGTTTGATAGATCGCCAATTCTTTTTCTAATAACTCTGATTTGGCACTATTAGTTGAAGATAGTGTTCTCGGATCTTCAGTTAATTGTTTAAGCAACAATTGACATTTGTCAGTTTCAGACAAGTCACTGTAGTTTTGACAAATATTTGCAGATTCTAATAGTTCAGCAACACAAGCTTCTTGTACACTAGAATCCTGACGCATATCTATACTAGCTAAGAAGAAACCAAAGATGTCAACAGCTTGGATTAACTCATTCAAGTCACCACCAATGAGTGACCCGTCACCATTTTCAATCAAAGAAGATTCAATAAGAAGCAAATCTACTTTGAATTCTTCCGCGGTTGAGTATACTGGAACACGATTTTCTTTAATGTCATCAGATAAGATATCGATGCGCGATTGAACATAATCAGCAATTACTGAAGTATTTGATTCAGTTACCCCATCTGCTAGGTTTCTGAATTGACCTAGAGGCTGTTGATCAGTATTGTGACTCAAACTTAACATGGTTTGAATGACACGTGATTGAATATAATGGAATGCTTTACGATACGGTTCATTTTCTCGATAAATAGACTTATCACTAGACAAACGAGCTAATTCTTCCACTTCTGGACTGGTTTTAGTCAAAGTTGATGATAACGAGAAGCTTCGATACAAACATGTTAATTTTTCAATGTAATAGTTTAAAATAACTTCACTTTGCAGCGTAGCTGATAACCTTAAAGTATCGGCTGTTACAAAAGGATTGCCATCGCGGTCACCACCAATCCACATACCCATTGTGATTGGTTTTGGATTGCTTAAATCAAGTCCTTTTTCCTTAGCCAGTGCTTTATAATTACTAGTTAAGGTGGTGATAGCTTCAATCAATGATGAATTGTAATAAGCCATAACATTTGTAATTTCGTTTTTTACTTTTAATTTTTTCTCACGGATAATATCTGTTTCCATGATGATTTCAATATAACGACGTAAGTCACTTAACCATTTATCCTTATTAACAACGCCAGCTTTTACATCACGATAGGTACGTAAGAGGTCATGAATTTTATTGGTTAGTTCTAAAACGGTTTTACGTTGTACTTGTGTTGGGTGAGCTGTTAAAACAGGGACAACATTGACATGTTCTAAGATTTCTTGGGCTTTTTGATGCTCTGCCACATCCGTAATCGTTTGTGATAATTTACCAAGGTAATCACTATTGGTGTTATTTTGGTAATTGATTTCATAGGCAAGATCGACATCTTCTGAAATATTTATCAGTAGAGGTAAAATGGTGAAATAGCGTGAAATAATAACCATTTCATCATTGCTTAATTGTCCAATAATTTTTTCTAAATGAATATAATCCTGTTTTTCAGAAATACTTAGGATCTTTTCAATCTTTGAAAAAGCTTCATCACCAATCATGTGTCGTGTGATTGATTCCAAGGTCTCTTTTAGTATAGTTACTTCTTCTGCAATAAATTCATGGTTATTGCTACTTTCCAATTTTTTAACAGTCAATTTGCATCACTCCTTTTCTGCTACTACTCCTTTATCATACCACTTTTTAGTAAAAAAGTATGATTTAATTAAAATAATGTTTGTTTTTTACAAAAAAAATCCAATAATTTTCAATCATCGTTTGTTCTAGTACCTATATCATATAAATCTTAATTTTGCTATACTTATAGTAATAGTAAACAAAGGAGACCAAAATGGAATTAAAAAACCGTAGCCTATTTCCAGAAAATGAACTCTGGGATCTTACTGCTCTTTATAAAGACAGACAAGACTTTCTTTTAGCTATCGAAAAAGCTTTAGAAGACGTTAAACAATTTAAGCTTGATTTTGATGGGCACCTCGAAACTTATGAGGATTTTAACAGAGCTTTAATGGAGATTGAGCAAATTTATATCCAAATGAGTCATATCTCTACTTATGCCTTCATGCCACAGACAACTGATTTTTCAAGTGAAGAATTTGCTCAAATTGCGCAATCGGGTGATGATTTTATGACCAAAGCAAGTGTGGAACTTTCTTTCTTTGAGACTGCCCTTGCAAATGCTGATGAACAAGTGCTTGACCAATTAGAAGCGAACACATACTACAGTGCAACTATTCGTCAAGCAAAAGTTCAAAAGCAATTTCTACTCAGTCCAGATGTTGAAAAGGCATTAACTAATTTACGTGAGGTTCTTAATGCGCCTTATGATATCTATACCAAGATGCGTGCTGGTGACTTTGAAATGGATGATTTTGAAGTAGATGGCAAAATTTACAAAAATTCATTTGTCACTTATGAAAACTTCTATCAAAATCATGAAAATCACGACATCCGTGCCAAATCTTACGAATCTTTTTCTAAAGGTTTAGCAAAACATCAAAATGCCGCAGCCGCTGCATACTTAGCTAAAGTTAAATCTGAAAAATTGATCGCAGATATGAAAGGCTATCCTTCTGTTTTTGACTATTTATTAGCTGAGCAAGAAGTTGAACGTTCAATGTTTGATCGTCAGATTGATTTAATCATGTCTGACTTTGGTCCTGTTGCTCAAAAATTCTTGAAACACGTTGCCCAAGTTAATGGTCTTGACAAGATGACCTTTGCTGATTGGAAATTAGATATTGATAATGAACTTAACCCTCAAGTTTCCATTGATGATGCCTATGATTTAGTGATGAAATCAGTTGCCCCATTAGGAACTGAGTACCAAAAAGAGGTTGAACGTTATCAAGCTGAACGTTGGGTTGACTTTGCTGCTAATGCAAACAAAGATTCAGGTGGCTACGCTGCAGATCCATATAAGGTACATCCTTACGTTTTAATGAGTTGGACTGGTCGTATGTCCGATGTTTATACTCTAATCCATGAAATTGGTCATTCTGGTCAATTTATTTTCTCAGATAACAATCAAAGCTTCTTCAATACACATATGTCAACTTATTATGTTGAAGCTCCTTCAACTTTCAACGAGCTTTTATTGAGTGACTATTTAGAACATGCTTTTGAAGATCCGCGTCAAAAACGTTTTGCTTTAGCTCACCGTTTAACTGATACTTATTTCCATAACTTCATTACGCATTTACTTGAAGCAGCTTTCCAAAGAAAAGTTTATACTTTAATTGAAAATGGTGGCACCTTTGGTGCGGAACAATTAAATGCGATGATGAAGGAAGTTCTTAGTGAATTCTGGGGAGATGCCATTGAAATTGACGACTATGCCGCATTAACTTGGATGCGTCAAGCTCACTATTACATGGGCTTATATAGCTACACTTATTCTGCAGGGATGGTAATCTCAACTGCTGGCTATCTTAATCTAAAAAATAATGAAAACGGCGCTCAAGAATGGCTAAGGTTCTTGAAATCTGGTGGTAGCTTAACACCACTTGAAACCGCACTGCTAATTCATGCAGATATCTCAACTGATAAACCACTTCGTGATACTATTCAATTCTTAAGTGATACGGTTGATCAAGTCATTGCCTATAGCAATCAATTATAAAAAAGAGTCTGGGACATTTGTCTCAGACATTTTTTATTTCATTTTTTCTTGATAAAACTCCACTCGATCGCCATCATGAGCCTTGATTTTATCTGCTGCTTTGGTTGCTAACTTTTTATTAACTTTAAAGAACCAATAAGTTTTAGTTTTGGGATCTTGTTCAAATCCATCAATGGCAGTGATGAAACCAGATTTTTCTTTTACTTTATAATTAGCTTTCAAAACATCCATAATAGTATCACCTTTTTTGAAGGTAACTTTTTCACTAATTGTATCAGTATCTTCTTTTACAATTAATGTTAGATAATATTCTTTTTTAACTTGCTTTGGTGAATCGCTCTGCTGACTACAAGCAACTAAAAATAAGGAAAAAAGAATAAGGAAGAGGCTCTTATATTTTCTTGTCATGAAGTAATCTCCTAAAAATAGTAATAATAATCAGATAGAATAAAAAAGTTGAAACAGCATGCGCAATATCAAAAGGCATACCAATTAAAACATAAGACCAATATGGCATGCTATAAAGATAAGCAAAACATGAATCAATCATGACACCATATGCCAAAGCTAAAAAGGCGGCTAAGGTAGCTTGAATCAGTAATCCTTTTTTATGCCATTTTCTAGCAAGTGGGTAGATAATAAAATGCCACAGGCTAATCAATATCATGTATATTGTCATTTGCCAAAAAACCCAGGGACCAAACCCCAGTAAGAATGACGTTAAAAAGATTGTAATAACCATGATTAAAAGTGACTCATAAAAACCAAAGAATATGGCAAAGACTAAAAATAAAGCAGTCACTGGTTGAATATTAGGCAGTTGGCTAAAAGCCATTCGCAATACAAAAGCAAGGGCTGAAAATAGGGCAATTCTAGTGATTTGTTTACTGGTCATCATTTTTCTTTCTATCAGTTTTACTCTATTATGACAGATTTTAAGGAACTTGACTAGTCCAATTCAAAATAGAATGATAAGATGTAAGAATTAAATTAATGGCAGGTTATAAAATTCCTCAAATTTTCTCATTAACATAGTTTCATACTGTATATTACGAATAATTTATTATAGTTTCAAACTATTTGATTATCGATTTAAATTTTTAAATAAGGCTTTCATGACAGTAATTGCGTTTAGTTTTGAACATAATTGATTATAAAGTAAGATAATATAAGAAATTAGTTAGGAAATTTTGATTTTTTTTTTGCTTTAGGGTACAATATGACTAATGAGAAGAAGAATAAAGCCTATCGTTGTGCTAGTCTTCTTTATCTTTATTGCATTTCTTTTAATTATTGGAAAAAATCATTCAGACAAGACGAAAGAAAAGGAATTAAGTATTGCACAATCAAATATTCCAATAGTTACTAGCAAAACAGATAAAAAGACAGAAAGCACAATAGACAATGAAGAATTAATCTTGAATCCCATTGTTGATGTGTCGGGCTGGCAATTGCCAAGTGAAATCGATTATGATACCTTATCCGAAAATATTTCAGGTGCTATTGTGCGTGTTTTTGGGGGATCTCAAATAACCTCAAAAAACAATGCAGCTTATACCACTGGTATTGATAAATCTTTTAAAACACACATTAAAGAATTCAAGAAACGAAAAATCCCTGTTGCCGTATACAGTTACGCCTTAGGGTCAAGCACAAAAGAAATGCGAGCTGAAGCTAAAGCATTTTATAAAAATGCCTCCCCATATAATCCTACTTTCTACTGGATTGATGTAGAGGAAGTAACAATGAAGGATATGAACAAAGGTGTGAAAGCTTTCCGTCAGGAATTGGAAAGACTTGGTGCTGAGAATGTTGGTCTTTACATTGGTACATATTTTATGGCGGAACAAGAAATATCTACTGAAGGATTTGATGCAGTTTGGATTCCTACCTATGGGAGTGACTCTGGTTATTATGAAGCAGCTCCTGATACAAAGCTGGATTACGATCTCCACCAATATACATCACAAGGATATCTTCCGGGATTTGATAATCCATTAGACTTAAATCAAATAGCTGTTAATAAAGATACAAAATCTACTTATGAAAAATTATTTGGTAAAAAATAAAGACCTTTCGGTCTTTTTCTATATCTAAAGTCACAAACTTGACAAGTCTAACTCGAACATATTATAATGATTAAAAATAATAAATTTTCACAAAGGAGTGCTTTGGCTGAGATCGTTAAGACGAAATCCTAAAGACCTGATCTTGTTAATACAAGCGTAGGGATTGTGACCGTGATAATGTAATTATCAAGGCTCTTTTTGTGAATAAAAGGAGCTTTTTTATGTCTAAGAACACAAATCTCCGCTATTTAGTGGAAGCAGCAATTTTCGCAGCATTAGCTATGGCTTTATCTTTTATTCCAGATTTTTTCAGTTGGTTTAGTCCTTCTTATGGTGCTATTCCTGTAGTCTTGTTTTCACTTCGTCGTGGCCTAAAATATGGTGTCCTTGCAGGTCTAATATGGGGACTCCTTCACTTCGTCCTTGGAAAAGTTTATTATCTCAGTTTAAGCCAAGTATTTATTGAATACATTTTGGCCTTCATGTCAATGGGTGTGGCTGGTTTCTTCTCAAATCAATTAAAAGATTTGATTATTGCCAAAAACAAGATGGGTTCTATGACCGTTGCTTGTCTTGCAGCAACTACTGCTGTAGTTCTTCGCTATTTCTGGCACTTCCTAGCAGGCGTTATCTTCTGGGGTTCATATGCACCACCAAGAACTTCCGCTGTTTGGTATTCTTTCACAGTAAATGGCACTGCTAGTTTACTAACATTAATCGTAGTCGTTATTGCGATTGTTATTTTAATCCCAACCCAAAGTCAATTCTTTGCACCAAGGGATTAGGTCTTAACGCCAATCATAAAAAATGGTATAATAATATATTATACCGTTTTTTTATTGGTCTTAAAGGAAGGTCCTATGGCAAAAAAGGCAAAACTCAAAAAAACCTTAGTTGAACAAATTTTAGATAAAGCGAAAATCAGCTACCAAAGCTTAGCAATTAATGCCCTAAAAGGGGAGTTACCTGATGGGATTGAGAAAGCTGATGTTTTCAAAACCTTAGCCTTAGTTGGTGATAAAACTGGGCCAATTATTGGCATTTTGTCTATTACAAATCATTTGTCTGAGAAAAAATTAGCCAAGATTTCTGGAAACAAAAAGGTTTCAATGATTCCACAAAAAGATCTTCAAAAGACAACTGGTTACATTCATGGAGCTAACAATCCTGTTGGTATCCATCAAAAACATCCTTACCCAATTTTTTTCGACCAGTCCGCACTTGATAAAGGAAGCTTAATCGTTTCTGCTGGAGAGCTGGGCCGGTCTATTCAAGTGGATAGTCAACAATTGGCTGATTTTGTTGACGGTCACTTCGCTGATATTAAGGAGTAAAAATGAAATTTCTAGGAAATATTATCTGGTTTCTTTGTTCTGGTCTATGGGCTTGGTTGTCATGGACTTTCATCGGTCTACTATTTTCAATCACCATTGTTGGCTTACCTGTCGGAATACAATGCTTTAAAATTGCTAATTTTGGCTTGTTTCCCTTTGGGAAAGATATTGAAATTGGCCAATCTGGAACTAGTTTATTATTAAATCTGATTTGGATTATTTGTTTCGGCTGGCAATTAGCTGCTGTTCACTTAACCTCTGCCATTTTATTATGTATTAGTATAATTGGTATCCCATTTGCCGTTCAATCTTTGAAATTAGCAAAATTAAGCCTATTTCCTTTTGGGGCTAAGTTTATTTTGAATTAGGAGTTAGTTGAAGTTTATGAAGTTATATTTTGTGAGACATGGAAAAACTGAGTGGAATCTAGAAGGACGATTTCAAGGTGCATCTGGTGATTCGCCATTATTGGAAGAGTCATATGAAGAAATTAAAGCTCTAGGTCAAGTCCTTGCAAGTGTCGATTTTGATGCTATTTATTCTAGTGACTTAAATCGAGCAAAGCAGACAACAGAGTTATTATTAGAAAATGCTAATCAAGAATGTCCTATTATCTATACCAAATCTCTACGTGAATGGAAACTAGGTAAATTAGAAGGGACAAAAATTGCTACGATGACTGCTATTTATCCTCGTCAGATGGAAGCTTTCAGTAATAATTTAGCCAAATTTAATGCTAGTCAATTTGAAGCTGAATCAATTTATCAAACGACATTCAGAGTTAAAAAACTGATTCAAAGCTTTGAAGAAAAAGATTACCAGCATGTCTTATTAGTTGGACATGGAGCAAATTTGACAGCTTCAATACGTTCACTGCTTGGATTTGAACCGGCTTTATTAAGAGCTCAAGGTGGACTAGATAATGCTAGCCTGACTATTCTAGAAACTGATGATAATAAAAACTTTAATTGTTTATTATGGAATGATAAACCTTACTTAGATGATAAAATTCATTAAAAAAGATTGAAGACTTTTCTTCAATCTTTTTTTATTTAACATATTTCATGCGCAAGATTTTTTCTTGCTGTTTGTCTAGTCTTAATAAAATAACAACTTTATCAATACTCATATTACTTTCAAGTAATCGCTCTGCTGCCATCATTAATCCATTGTTTAAACCTAATTCGAGAATTGGATTTTTCTTATCATTGACGTCAAAAATGAATTTGTTATCAGGTAAGTCAAATAGGACTTTAACTGCGCCAAAGAGTTGTTCAAAGTTGTCGATAGCAACGTCAAAGACAGGTTTTGTTCCTGTCTTTAATTTTCTGCCACGATGGTTGAACCACATAGAATGCCAACCACCATTAAAGGCGCCCATAATGTCATTATCATAAGAATCTCCGACATATAAAGTAGTCGATGGATTCATATCAAATTGTTCTGCTGCTAAATTAAAAATTTCCTTTTCGGGTTTTTGAAAACCAGTAGCTTGACTAACAATGACCCGTTTTTGATCAACATAGTCATACAAACCTAACTTTTTCACTTTTTTCAATTGATGCTCAGTTGGACCATTAGTGATAATTCCCATCGGAACACCTTTAGATTTTAAGAAATCTAAAGTCATTCGCATTTCTTCAAGCATTGTAATATTTTCCAGTTCATCTTCATAAACAGCTTGAAAATGTTCTCCTTCAGTTTGACTGATTTCCTTGTAACCAAATTCAAGGAGAGTTTCTTTACAACGCCAAAACCTAAAGTACTCAGTTGTCCATTCACCAGCCATTACACGAGGAAAACCAATATCTGAGTAATGTCTAAAACGAATATAAGCTTGATTAATAACTGACATATCAAAATTTGGGAAACACTTTTCCATAGCCTGGCAATATGGCGCTTGTTGGTCATAGATAGTGTCGTCAACATCAAAAACAATTGCTGTAATCATGGGTCTCTTTTCTGTATTTTGTAATATAGGTCTCATTATACTATTTTCATGACCTATAATCAAATAGCTTTCCATTATAATGGTAGCTTTTCACGACTATTTTTATGGTGAAAGTGAGTGTATTCTGAATGCATTTGTGTTACAATAGGAGGGAAAACTTATTGGAGGAAACCATGTCTAACGAACACATCGAAGAATTAAATGATCAACAGATTGTCCGTCGTGAAAAAATGACGGCTTTAGCTGAACAAGGAATTGATCCATTCGGTAAGCGTTTCGAACGCACTGCCAATTCAGCACAATTAAAAGAAAAATACGCTGACAAATCTAAAGAAGAATTACATGATTTAAATGAAACTGCCATCGTTGCAGGTCGTCTTATGACAAAACGTGGCAAAGGAAAAGTAGGCTTTGCCCACTTACAAGACCGTGAAGGTCAAATCCAACTTTACGTCCGTAAAGATGCTGTTGGTGAAGAAAACTATGATATCTTTAAAAAAGCCGATTTAGGTGATTTTATTGGTGTTGAAGGTGAAGTTATGCGAACTGATATGGGTGAGTTGTCTATCAAAGCAACAAAATTAACTCATTTGTCTAAATCACTTCGTCCTTTACCTGAGAAATTCCACGGTTTAACAGATATTGAAACAATCTATCGTAAACGTCACTTGGATTTAATTTCGAATCGCGAAAGTTTTGATCGTTTTGTTACACGTTCAAAAATGATTTCAGAAATCCGTCGTTACTTGGATGGTATGGATTTCTTAGAAGTTGAAACACCTGTACTTCACAATGAAGCTGGTGGTGCTGCCGCTCGTCCATTTGTCACTCATCACAATGCACAAAACATTGATATGGTTCTTCGTATTGCAACAGAGCTTCACTTGAAACGCTTAATTGTTGGTGGTATGGAACGCGTTTATGAAATAGGTCGTATCTTCCGTAATGAAGGTATGGATGCTACACATAACCCTGAATTCACTTCAATTGAAGTTTATCAAGCCTATGCTGATTACCAAGACATCATGAACTTGACTGAAGGAATCATCCAACATGCAGCAAATGCTGTTAAAGGTGATGGACCAATTGACTATCAAGGAAATGAAATCTTAATTAATCAACCTTTCAAACGTGTTCATATGGTTGATGCCATTAAAGAAGTTACTGGAATTGATTTTTGGCCAGAAATGTCTATTGAAGATGCATTAGCTCTTGCCAAAGAAAAACATGTCCCACTTGAAAAACACTTTACAAGTGTTGGTCATATTATCAATGCTTTCTTTGAGGAATTTGTTGAAGAAACATTAATTCAACCTACCTTTGTCTTTGGACATCCAGTTGAAGTTTCTCCTTTAGCTAAGAAAAACCCTGAAGATGGTCGTTTCACAGACCGCTTTGAGTTATTTATTATGACTAAAGAGTATGCTAATGCATTCACGGAGTTGAATGATCCAATTGATCAACTTTCTCGTTTCGAAGCCCAAGCTCAAGCTAAAGAGCTTGGTGACGATGAAGCAACTGGTATTGACTATGACTTCGTTGAAGCACTTGAATATGGTATGCCACCGACTGGTGGTCTTGGAATTGGGATTGACAGATTATGTATGTTGTTAACAAACACTACTACTATCCGCGATGTTCTACTATTCCCAACAATGAAATAACAATGGAGCTAGTCTAAATAAGACTAGCTTTTTTTGTTAATCCAATTTTAATGGAACCTTGATTTATCTAACTATTTAGTATATATTGGTAGTATATTTTGAATGGAGGCGTTTACACTATGTCAGTACTAACACTTAATTTATTAGGCAACCCTTCTATTCTTCTTGATCAAAAAGAAATATTTTTTTCCTTCTCTAAAATTAATGCCTTGCTCTATTATATGGTGATTAACGGCAATGTTAATCGTGACCAAATTGCAGGAATCCTTTGGGAAGATAAAGATAATCAAACTGCTAAAAAAAATCTGCGTAATACAATTTATCAAGTTAATAAAATTTTGGGAGACGATTTTATTATCTGTCCTAGTCGTTCAATCCTAGCTTTCAACCCCGACTTAACTGTTGAATCTGATGTTACTGAGTTTTTAACAAACCCAAAACATCATCTTGATTTATATAAGGGGGATTTCTTACAAGGTTTCTACTTAAAATCGAATGAAACCTTCGACCTTTGGTTAACCAAAATGCGTTCTCATTGTGAACAGATGTTTATCAAATATTCTTATCAAAAAATTGAACAGATGTTAACGACTGCTCCTTTTGAAGAGGTTGAAGAGACAATCTTTCATTTAATAGCAATTGATGAATATGAAGAGAAAAATTACCAATTATTAATGCGTCTTTATCAACACCACCATCGTTTCGGAAAAGTGATTGAGATCTATTATAAAATGGTCAATTTATTAGATAAGGAACTAGGAATAGCACCCAGTGAAACTAGTCAACAAATCTATGAAGAAGTTGTTGCTAAAAACCGAAACAAAAGAAAAGTTACCCAGTTTCTCAAAACAACTAATCAATTTTATGGACGAATAAATGAAATCAAGGCGCTCGAAAATTATTTCGATAAGATCCTTGAAAGTTCTCAACCTCGAACAATGCTCTTAGTTGGTGGCACCGGCATTGGAAAAAGAACGGTTACTCGACAAGTCCTTTCAAATCAAACTAAAGAATTTCAAATTGTTACCTCTGAATGTTTCCGGGAGGATCGTCAAAATTCACTACGTCTCTGGCAAGAAATAACTGATGGTTTAGGAGATTTAGTTATCCAACACCAACTAATGACGATAAGTGAATGGAAAAATCGTATCCAGGATTTCTTTCCATCCCTACTTTCTAATAAAAGTGTCTTAATAAATCAATCAGAATTAGTTACTTTTATAATTGATTTGATTAAAGGAATCGCTGAACGAAAAGCAACTGTTATCCTAATTGAAGATATCCATTTTATGGACGCTGACGGAATCAACTTACTCCAAAACATTATCAATCATATCAAGAATTTACCTGTTGCTTTCGTCTTGACGAAACATATTGATTCTTCAAGAGAATTGGACGTGTTTATCAATCAATTGGTCTATAGAAAACAATTGGATCAACTTAAATTAAATCCCTTATCAGAGAAGGAAAGTTTAGCTTATCTTCACCAAAACCTAGACCATTTGAATTTAGGGGACCAAGATTTTCAAAAAATTCTCACCCTTAGTCAAGGTAACCCATTTTTCCTTTCAGAATACTGTGCGCAGCAATTGCAAGGCTATAAATTCCAAGCCTTAACCCCTGCAATGGAAGCAAAATTTTCTATTAAATTAGAACAGGTCAATAGCCAGGGAGCGGAGCTATTAAATTACCTCGCTTGTTTCCAAATGTCTGCTCCATTGACACTTTTGTCAGAGTTACTTACTCTACCTTACCAAGATTGTTTAGATATAGTTGAAGACTTATGCCATCAACAAATTCTTGAGGAAACCTATAGTGAACAAGAAGTCAATTGTCGTTTCCATCAGTCACTATTTGCCATTTACTGCTATGATCACTTAACAATTGCTAAACGCAGAATGATGCACGCGCAAATTGCTCAAAGTTTAGAAAATAGTATCCACCAACATCATGATCCCAGTCACCTCTTTAATGAGATTTCTTATCATTATAAATGTGCCAAACAACCAATTAAAGCCTTAGCTTTTCAATTGAATTATCTAGAATCTACCTTACAATTCCACCATGAACTGTTTCCAATTTACACCCAAACCAATGAGCAAATCAGTCCTTCTTGGAATGAGAAACATCAGCTCATCCAAAATCAATTTAATCTGATTCGTAAACAAATAGAAGAACTAAGATTACGTTATGAGAAAATCAAAGATTTCCAAGAGTCGATGATTAAGTTCCTCTATTTAGAAGGTTGCTACATGATTCGAGTCGGTCAGTATCAACAAGGAATTGCCAATATCCAAAGAGTAATTGCTTTCGCTAATGAGTGGCACCACACAGACTACTTACTTGAAGGATATCGCCAATTGATTTACTACTGTATCCAAGTAGAAAATATCCCCGAAATGAAGTATTATACTGATTTAGCACTTGATGCATCGGTAGAGGCAAATAACCATGAAGCTATCGCGATCAATCTTAGATTGCATGGCCTCTACTATCTGATGGTTGGAAGAATTGACGACGCTATTCACCAGATAAAAGAATCAATTAATTGCTTCAGTTTGACAGCTAGTCTCCAAAGTAAATATGCCATTCAAATTGCTGCTGCGCTAGACTATTTGGCAGAAATTAAGCAAATGCAAGGTAATCCCGATCAAGCCATGGCCTATCAACAAAAAGCAATCACATTGTCACAAAATAATTTAAATGAGCCATCTATTATCTCATTCTATATTGGTTTAGGAATTTCCTATTATTACAAACAGGATTTTGAAAATGCTGACCGAATCTTTATTCAATCCAAGGAAGCACTAAAATCATTGAGTTTTCCTTGGAAAGAAACGCAATTAGAAGTTTATTCCACTCTAATTAATTGTGCTAAAGGTGATTATCAGTCTTTAATTAATGTCATTAATAAACAAGATTGTTTGATTTCACGCTATTCAAATCCTCGAGATAAGGGCTATATTAATTATTTATTTGCAATTATTGCTTACAAACTACAACTGAAAATCATTTGTGATGACACCCTTCAGTCTCTTTTGCCACATGATTTCCAATATTATTATTCGACTGCAAAGACACATCTCAATCCATATCGAGACTGTCAATTAATCAAAGAACTAGATTCCCTTAACCAAAAAATCATCATAACTAAGTAAAAAACCTGATAAGTAGAATTAGAGTACTTAAACTCCTTCTACTTATTAGGTTATTATCTTATACTTTTAATGATTTGATGATTCTGTGCAAGAATCTGGGTAATGTAAAAAATAAAAGTTGCTGCTAAATTAGCTGTATGGTTATCGATATCATGCGGAGGAGAAACTTCGACTAGGTCAAAACCAATCAATTTACCACTTGCCGCTATGTGTTGCAAGACAATCAGAGCTAATTGAGGGTCTACACCTAAGGATTGAATCGCACTAACCCCAGGGGCATGACCAGCATTAATGCAGTCCATGTCTATGGTTAAATAGATATGTTCTTTATCTTTCAAAAAATCATCAACTGCCAGACAAACATCTTGGTAACCCATCATGTACATATCTTGGCCTGTTAAAAATTGGATAGCTTTTGATTTGGCAACAAAATCAAAAAGAAAAAGATTATTATTATGCTCTTGAATACCAAGCACCATATAGGGGAAAATCTGATGATTACTCAAAGTATAATCAAACATTTGTCTAAATCCTGTACCAGAATTTGGGCCAGTATGCTCATAAGGTCGAAGATCAAAATGAGCATCCATATTAATGACAGCCAACTCCTCCAGAGGGTCCATTGACTCTTTTAGTCCTAAATAATGGCCAAAGGCAGTTCCATGACCTCCGCCTAAAACGATGGGGACAATCTGTAATTCCCTCATTCGTTTCACAGCTGCCGCAAGCGCCATTTGCATATCCTCTAATGAATGGTTCGGTGCATCAATATCACCACAATCATATAAACGAACCGAATTACCAAAGTGCCAAGGTAACTTAGCTAACTGTGACCGAATGGCAATTGGACCTTCCCCGGCCCCAACCCGTCCATTATTGATATAGACACCTTTATCACTTTTAAATCCAATGATTCCAAAGGCAATTCCTTGTGCAGGGACCAAGTCCAGATTATTTAAATCAAGGAATGACATGAGCATTCCCCACTTAGCGTTATATAAATCTGTATCTTCAATCCCAGGTCTATAATATGAGTAACTTGTTGGGAAATAATTGCTTAACATTTCTTCCTCCTTAGACTATTAATTCTACCATCTATTATAAGGGTCATATTAATCAATATCAATAGTTATTTGTTAATCAGTGAGTTTATTATTGATAATTATAAGAAAAGGAAGAGTTTGGCAAAAACTCTTCCTTACTTAAGGATAAGCTATTTAATGGCAACTTAAAAAGACTTTAACTAATGGAATTAGAACTAGAATTGAATTGTAAGGTCTGCTTCTTTTTCAACTGCAGCTAAGAATTCTTTACTTTCGATAACTTCAGATGCTTTATTCAATTCATCATAGATTTCGATATCTTTATCAAATTCAATAAATTTAAGAGTTTTACGGAATACATCATACGCTGGTTGTGTACCTTTGCCAAGTTTTCCATTTTCTGGTTTAAGATCCAAGGCTTGGCAAGCAGCCATAATTTCTGTAGCAACAATGCGACGTGAATTCTTAAGAATTTCTCCTGCTTTGCGCGCAGCTATTGTACCCATACTTACAAAGTCTTCTTGGTTTTCACAAGATGGAATTGAATCCACACTAGCTGGATGAGCTAGAACCTTGTTTTCTGATGCAAGTGCAGCACAAGCATATTGGGTAATCATAAATCCTGAATTTAGTCCTGGGTGTTTAACTAAGAATGATGGTAATTTACTCAAACTTGTATTTACAAGACGTTCAACACGACGTTCTGAAACATTACCAATTTCTGAAATAGCAATTCCAAGGAAATCAAATGGTTGAGCCATTGGTTCACCATGGAAGTTACCACCTGAAATAACGTGTCCATCTTTACAGATGATTGGGTTATCAGTAACTGAGTTAATTTCAATTTCCACTTTTTCTTTTACATAAGCAATTGAATCTTTGCTTGCGCCATGAATTTGTGGGATACAACGTAATGTGTAAGGGTCTTGTACGTGATTTTGCGTAGCTTCAGATATATTCTTACTGCCTTCAATTAGATTACGGATATTACGAGCTGTAGCAAGTTGTCCGCTTTGAGGGCGAATTGTATGCAATCTTTCTTCGAATGGACTGTTAATACCATTGTGTACTTCTAGAGAAAGTGCGCCAGCGATATCTGAAAGTTTTAACAATTGAATGGCATCATAAGTTGCAAGAGCACCAATTGCTGTCAATACTGTTGTACCATTGATTAGGGCAAGTCCTTCTTTGGCAGCCAGTTGAATAGGTTCGATACCTGCTTTTTTCAAAGCTTCTTTACCTGGCAATAATTCACCTTTATAGTATGCTTTACCTAAACCTAGGATTGGTAATACCATGTGAGCAAGTGGAGCCAAGTCACCGGAAGCTCCAAGTGAACCTTTTTCAGGAATATAAGGATGAACGCCTTTATTTAAAAGTTCAAGTAATTTTTCAATTGTTGAAAGACGAATTCCAGAGAATCCTTTAACTAATGAGTTAATACGGATTAACATGATGGCACGAACAGTATCTTCTGGTAATGGATCGCCAAAACCTGATGAGTGAGTTCTAATTAAGTTTTCTTGTAATTGAGTTGCATCTTCTGGTGAGATAGAAACGTTACATAGAGAACCAAAACCTGTTGTTACACCGTAAACAACTCTTTTTTCTCTTACAATATCATCGACAATTTTACGTGATTCAGTCACTTCTTTTTTGGCATTTTCGTCAATTTGACATTGTTGACCTTCACGCGCAACAGTTACCACATCTTCTAGTGTTAAACTTTCACCATCTAAATTCAAAATTTTTGTCATTTGATAAAATCCTCTATCTTTCTAATTAATCTGTTGTTTTTGGAGTATTTGTTGCCTGTTTACGTCCATGCATAAAGTAGTAAATAGTACTTGAAATAATGACACCAATAATACCATAAACAACATTCATTGGGTTATCACCAATAATCATTAATAAACTAATTACAACTGCAACAATTGGAATAACTGGACCAAAAGGAACACGGAATGTTAGATCAGCATTTGGTTCAAGTTTACGCATTTTATTTACAGCTAGTGCAGTTGGAATATATTGGAAGAAACGGAATACTACAGAAAGTGTAGCTAATGTTTCAAATGATCCTGACAACAAGAGAGCAATTGCAATACCACTGGAAATTGCAATGGCAACAACTGGAGCCGCATTTTTATTTTCTTTAGCAATACCTGCTGGTAATAGGCCTTCATTTGCAATAGCTGCACCATAACGTGGAACCATGATGGATTCTCCCATATTCAAACCAGTAATTGAAATAAGGGCACCAATTGAAACCATCCATGCTCCGGCAGGGCCAATCATTTTAACAAAAGCATCTTGTACTGGTGCATTTGTACCCATGATACCACCACCTAACATAGCGATAGTTCCACCAATGATAAGCATATAAAGAATAGATACAATTGAGATTGAGCTTAAGATAGCACGGGGCACATTTTTTTCTGGGTTGCGCATTTCACCAGCAACAATTGAAAGTGTTTCAAATCCAATGAAGCCATAGAAAATATAGACTGCTGTTCCTGACACGGCACTCATCAAACTTTGTCCATCTTCTAATTGAACAAATGGGGTAAAATGACCAACTCCATTTTTAAAGAAGAAGAGAGTGCAAACTGCAAAGGCAACAATTGGAATTAATTTTGCAATAGTTGCTGTAATGGTTAAAATTTTTGATGTTTTCAAACCTGCAATATTCATTAAAGAAAGAAGAATAACTAAACCAATACTAAGGGGTACGTTCATGCCTTCACATGCAGGGAAAGTGATAATAAACATTTTTGCAAAACCAGCTGCCATAGCAGCCCAAGCAAAGATGGTTACTGCCCAGCCTAGAATACCAACATTAAAGCCGATGAAATCACCAAAGGCACGTTTTGAATATTGGAAAGCCCCACCATTTTTTCCAAAATAACCGGAAACTTCTGCAAAACATACTGCAAGCATAATTGTTAATACGGCTGTCCCAGCCATTACTAGAATTGAAGCTGGACCTAAGCCTTTATAGATACTTTGTGGAAGTAAGAAAATTCCTGAACCAATTACAGCATTGATACCATATAAGGTTGCTCCACTAAGTGAGAATTTTGCGTCTTCCCGTTCTTGCACGCTAAGTTTATTTGAATCCATAATATTGCTCCTCCTTAAAGAGCCTTTAATCATGCAAACTAAATCCATCTCTGTCTGATAACCCCGCCCAAACCGCTATCATCTGGCCAACTTCTTGATAGGGAGATAAATTTATCTTTATTGAGTTATTTGTGGAATTTTTTTCTACAATTAATAAATGATTTGCTTGTAATATTCCTTCACACATATTTTCAATTTGAAAATGAAGATCATTTAATGCATAAATGAATTGAATAGGATTATTTTCACAAATTGGATCATTATTGCGAGCGATAGCCATCATTTGGCCGACATAATTATTATTATATATTAAATTATAGTCTGTGCATTCTCCTCTGCTAATTATTTTTTCGTTTCCTTCAAAATAATAACTTTCAAAAACTCGTAATAGTTTTTCCGCTTGTTGATCTTTTAGTGAAAGTTTAATTGGCTTATCTAAGCTCATTATTAAACGATGATATCCAGATAAATCGGAAAACTCAGATTGTGCTAATTCAACTGTTGCAGTTGATAAGCGGTAATCAAATTGTCGACTTTGATAATCACCAGTTTCAGGAAAGATAAACAATTGTTTCGTTTTCCCCCCTGACCAGATTGAGTTATGGAAATCAACTTCACTTAGAATTTTAATTTGTATCATATTATTATTCTCTAGAATAATCCAGTGATATTGCCCTCATCATCAATATCAATTTTTTCACTTGCAGGTACTTTCGGAAGACCTGGCATAGTCATAACTGCACCAGTAAGAGCAACGATAAAGCCAGCTCCTGCAGATACTTTTAAATTAGAGATTTTAACTGTAAAATCTTTAGGGGCACCTAGTTTTTTTGCGTCATCTGAGAATGAATATTGAGTTTTAGCCATACAGATTGGATAATTTCCAAACCCTAATCGTTCTAAATCATTCATTTCTCGTTTGGCAGCTGGTGTTAATGAAATTCCGTTACCACCATAAATTTTGGTAACAATTTTAGTTAATTTTGTTTCAATGCTATCTGTTTCGTCGTAAACAAATGAGAAGGTATTTTCTTTTTCTGCTAAGGCAACTACTTTTTCAGCTAGCTCAGCACCACCTGAACCGCCATTTGCCCATACATCTGAAATAACAACATCAACATTACGTTTTTCACATGCATCATAAACTGCTTGTAATTCTGCTTCAGTATCAAGTGGGAATTTATTGATAGCTACAACAACTGGTAATCCATATACTTCTTGAATATTTTCCAAATGTTTATCTAAGTTTGGTAGACCACCTAGAACAGCTTGAACATTTTCTGTTCCTAAATCTGTTTTTGCAACTCCTCCATGCATTTTTAGAGCACGAATTGTCGCAACTAAAACAACTGCTGCAGGTCTAATTCCTGAGAGACGACATTTTATATCAATGAATTTTTCAGCACCTAAGTCAGCCCCAAATCCTGCTTCAGTAACTGCGTAGTCTGCATATTTGAGAGCTAATTTAGTTGCTAAAACACTGTTACAGCCATGTGCAATATTGGCAAATGGGCCACCATGGATTAATGCTGGTGTATGTTCGAGAGTTTGCACGATATTTGGATGAATTGCTTCTTTAAGTAAAGCTGCCATTGCACCTTCTGCTTTTAAGTCATGTGCAGTAACCGGTTCCCCTTGGAAGTTGTAACCAATAATTATTTTACCTAAGCGTTCTTTCAAATCTGAAATTGTTTCTGACAAACAAAGAATGGCCATAATTTCAGAAGCTACAGTAATGTCGTAACCATCTTCACGAGGAACACCATTTACTTTACCTTGAAGTCCATTTACAATATGACGCAATTGACGATCATTCATATCTACAACACGTTTCCATGTGATACGACGTGAATCAATACCTAATGTATTGCCATGATGAATATGGTTATCAATTAAGGCAGCTAACAGGTTATTGGCTATTCCAATAGCATGAAAATCACCTGTAAAGTGTAAGTTAATGTCTTCCATTGGAACGACCTGAGCATGACCTCCTCCAGCTGCACCACCTTTAACACCAAATACAGGCCCTAAAGATGGTTCTCTAAGAGCAATCACAGCCTTTTTACCAATGTGTGACAAGGCATCTACTAAACCAACTGAGGTTGTTGTTTTACCTTCACCTGCAGGTGTTGGTGAGATGGCAGTCACTAAAATTAACTTACCATCTTTTTTATCATTCAATGTAGCTAATTGTCTGGCATCAATTTTTGCCTTATATTTACCATAGAGGGTTAAGGCATCCTCTTTAATACCAATTGATTGGGCCACATCAGTAATCGGACACATTTCAACTGAATTTGCAATTTCAATATCTGATTGCACCATTTTTTCTCCTTTTATAAACTATTTAATACCTCTGTATAAATCTTGTCGGATAATTGAGAGCCTTCATCTAAGATACTTTGTCCCTTTGCTTTATAGTTTTCAACAAACTCTGTATCTTTTATCCCTGTAAGGTTTATGAGAACATTTAACCATGCTCCTTGTAGGCCTGCTTTTAGATTCAAGGCCGCAACACCCAAGTCACTTGCTGCATTAGTATTTGAGTGCCCAACAGCTTTTTCAGTTACTTTAATAGCTTCTAACATTTGTTCCATCATTGTAAATGGTGATTTAGTAGCTTCTTTTAAAGCATTTTGCATAGCCTGTCTGCGAGCTAATTTGTCATCATCTGTTTCTTTAGGCATATCAAAGACGGCTGATACAAGATTAAATGCTTCTGTATCTTTATCAATAGCAACTAAGAGGTCCATTTGTAATTGACTAGATGCTTCATGAATTGTTTTGATTAACGCTTCCTCATCAGCATATTTTTTCTTTCCAAGTGTTAGTTCACAAACCATTTTGGTTAAAGAAATACCATTTGCAGCTGAAAGAGCTGCCGCAGAGCCTCCTCCAGGAGCTGGGGCATCAGATCCCAAGACCTGGGCAAATTCAAAGAGAGATAAATCGACTAATTTCATGATTCTTACCTCATTAACCTAATAAATGGTTTTCTAATATTTGTTTATGGTAGTCAAAGTCTTCGACTTGAAGATAATATTCCGCAACATCAACTAGTGCTTTAGCTGGTGCCAACCCAATGATTTCAGATCCAATAATATTAACACCGTAGCGACGAGCTTCAAATTTAATAGTTTCGAATGTTCGATAGAGTGAACATTTTTCAAAGTTAACCATATTCATAGATACTTGTGCAATGTTTCGGTCTTCAAGCATAAGACCAATACCTTTACAATATTTATAACCACCTGAAGATCCACGAATAATCTTAGCTATACTTTTTGCAACGTCTACATTATCTGTATCAAGGTTAACGTTAAATGCTACCAATGGCATGCGAGCTCCAATAGCTGTTACTCCAGCTGTTGGGTGGATTTTACGGTCACCAAAATCTGGTCTCCAATCTTCTTCTAACAATTTTTCAGGCATACCTTCAAATTGTCCTTTGCGAACTTTTGCCAAATTTTGACGTTCTGGTCGGCTTGCAGAATCTTCATAAAGGAAAATTGGAATGTTAAGTTCAGTATTAACACGCTCCGCAACTTTTTTCGAAATATCAACACATTCTTCAGTTGTAATTTCTTTAATTGGAACAAATGGACAAACATCTGTTGCGCCCATACGTGGATGTTCACCATGATGTTTTGTCATATCAATATTTTCACTTGCAAATTTAATCAACTGGAATGCTACTTCTTGTATTGATTCTTCATCACCAACCAAGGTAAATACACTACGGTTGTGACTGGCATCTGAAGAATAATCTAACAAAGTAACCCCAGCCACACTTTTTGCAGTTTTCACAAGACCATCTATGACTTCCTGGTTACGGCCCTCTGAAAAGTTAGGAATACACTCAACGATTTTTGACATTTTTTCCTCCTCTAGTCAAAGTTATTTCTTTTTATAAAACGGATTTTTGTTACCGTTTACATTTATTGGTAAATTAATATCTATTTGAAAACCTAGCAATTAATCAACTATTTTACTAGGTTCCCCTATAGATTATTGTTTAAATAATTTTGCGACTGTGTCTTTAATTAAGTCTTCGTCAGTTAAGAAAGGGATTGTGATATGGTCAGTACCTTCGTGAAGACGATTGTATTCAATTGCTGTTTCAATAGCATGATCATTTCTTGCCCAATTACGTCTTGCAACACCACCCATAGTGTCCCAAGCGATAGCAGATTTAATAATTTCATCAATCCGTTCACTACCATCCAAGACAAGCCCAAATCCACCATTAATAGCTTTACCAATACCAGTACCACCACCATTGTGGAGAGCAACTAGACTCATACCGCGCGCAGCATTACCAGCATAACATTGAACAGCCATGTCAGCACATACATTTGAACCATCTTTAATATTTGATGTTTCACGGAATGGCGAATCAGTACCAGATACGTCATGGTGGTCACGACCAATCATAACAGGACCAATTTTACCTTCACGTACCATTTCATTAAATTTGAGAGCAATATTAACACGACCCATACAATCTTGATAAAGAATACGTGCTTGTGTTCCAACAACTAATTGGTTCTTTTCAGCATCGCGAATCCAGTTGTAATTATCACGGTCTTGGTAACGACGGTCAGGATTAATTGCTTCCATAGCAGCATGGTCAGTGGCAACTAAGTCTTCATGTTTACCACTCAAGCAGCACCAACGGAATGGACCATAACCATAGTCAAATAACATTGGGCCCATGATATCTTCAACATATGATGGCCAAATGAAGCCGTCTTTATCATCACGGCCATTCTTAGAAATCTCCATAACACCAGAATCAAAAACAGATTTCATGAAGGCATTACCATAGTCAAAGAAGTAAGTACCATTACTTGTTAATTCTTTGATAGCATTGAAATGACGACCCAATGTTTCATTAACCTTTTCAATGAATTTATCTTTATCTTCAGCTAAAAGTTTCGTCCTTTCATCAAATGTAATACCTGCAGGGCAGTAACCACCATCATAGACATTATGACAAGAAGTTTGATCTGATAACAAGTCAACGTGGATATGCTCTTTATTGATATATTCTAGCAAGTCAACAATGTTACCGTGAAAAGCAATTGAAGTTGTTTCTTTTGCTTCTTGGGCTTTTTGGGCCAATTGCATAGCTTCCTCAGGACTTTCTGCGATTTGGCTGACCCAACCCTGTGAATGACGAGTTTCGATACGTGAAGCGTCTACTTCCGCAATAATTGCGACTGCTTTAGCAATTTCAGCAGCTTTACCTTGTGCACCACTCATACCACCTAGACCTGAAGAAATAAACAATTTACCAGTCAAATCACCATCATCTGGAACCCCTAATTTTAGGCGACCAGCATTTAGTAATGTATTAAATGTGCCATGGACAATCCCTTGAGGGCCAATGTACATCCATCCACCTGCTGTCATTTGACCGTAATTGGTAACACCCATTTCTTCTGCAATTTCCCAATCTTTCATATTATCATATTCACCAACAAGTAAACCATTAGTAATAATAACACGAGGAGCTTCTGGTTTAGATTTGAATAATCCTAATGGGTGACCTGATTCGACAACAAGTGTTTGTTGATCAGTCATTACTTCAAGATATTTTTTTATCAAATTGTATTGTAACCAGTTGGCACAAACTGAACCAGTTTCACCATAAGTTACTAATTCATATGGGTATAATGCAATTTCAAAAGAAAGGTTATTATCAATCATTACTTGCATCGCTTTGGCAGCTGTGCAATTTCCTTTATACTCATCAATTGGTTTGCCATGGATTCTTTCATTTGGACGCCATCTGTATGCATAGATACGACCTCGAGTTTTTAATTCTTCAAGAAATTCTGGAATAACTTCTTCATGGAATTTTTTAGGGACATAACGTAAGGCATTTTTCAGTGCTGTTTCAGTTTGTTCCTGAGTTAAACGGAACCCTCTGTCAGGAGCACGACGGATACCTTCTTCAAATACTGTTTTTTCTGGCAATACATCATCCAGTTTTACAGTCATAGCAGCAGCAATTTCAGCTTCACTATAAGTTGTCATAGAAAAACCTCCTTAGTTTTTTCATCTCTTTGATGTTTTATTTTCACTTGTAGTGTAAAATACTATCGTCGACGAAATGTCACTTTTTGAGATATTTTAACAAATAACTTAATTTTTTTATTTTTTTATTTTTTTGACAAAAATTAGACGGTTTCCAACTACTATTTAGATGATAGATAAATAATAGAGTAAAAGGAGAATAAAATATGTCTGCTGATTTACTGTTAGTTCATTTTGATCAAGTCTTTTGCCCTCAAGATATGGGGCATCCATTATATGGTGATCAAATGAAAAATGCTCAAATATTAGACGATGGCTATATTGCTATCAAAGATGGGAAAATATTAGCTGTTGGCTCAGGACAGCCAGATTCAGATTTAATTGGTCCAGCGACTAAAGTTAAATCATATGAAGGGAAAATTGCCACACCAGGTTTAATTGATTGCCATACTCATTTAGTTTATGGTGGAAGTCGTGAACATGAATTTTCCAAAAAATTGAATGGCGTCTCTTACTTAGAAATTCTTGCCCAAGGCGGAGGGATCCTAAGTACGGTTAAAGCAACCCGTGAAGCTGACTTTGATAATCTCTATCAAAAATCGGCTCAATTATTAGACTACATGTTATTACATGGAACTACTACTGTCGAAGCAAAAAGTGGCTATGGTTTAAACTGGGAAACTGAAGAACGTCAATTACAAGTTGTTAAACAATTAAATGCTGACCATCAAATAGACTTGGTTTCAACCTTTATGGCAGCCCATGCGATTCCAACTGAGTACAAAGGGCATTCAAAAGATTATTTAGATCATATTATTAATGAGATGCTTCCTAAAGTTAAAGATGAAAACTTAGCTGAATTCTGTGATATCTTTTGTGAAAAAGGTGTATTTACGGCTGATGAATCTCGTTATTTACTGTCCAAAGCAAAAGAACTTGGCTTTAAATTGCGTATCCATGCTGATGAAATTGAATCAATTGGCGGTGTTGATGTTGCTGCTGAGCTTGAAGCAGTTTCAGCAGAACACTTAATGATGGCGACTGATCAAGGAATCGAAAAGATGGCAAAAGCAAAAGTCATTGGAAATCTTTTACCAGCTACTACCTTTAGCTTAATGGAAGATACTTATGCACCTGCTAAAAAAATGATTGATGCAGGAATGGCTATCACTTTATCAACAGATAGTAATCCTGGTTCTTGTCCAACTGCCAATTTACAATTCGTTATGCAATTAGGCTGCTTTATGATGCGACTCACGCCAATTGAAGTTCTAAATTCAGTTACTATTAATGCTGCTTATTCTGTAAATAGACAAGAAACAATCGGAAGTTTTGACGAAGGCAAAATAGCTGATATTGCGATCTTTAGTGCCAATAATATTGATTATCCATTCTACTTCTTTGCCACAAATCTCATCCATCATGTTTATAAAAATGGTAAACTTGTTGTTAAAGAAGGTCATATTACAAAATAAAAAAAGCTTTTACGGTTTTCCGTAAAGGCTTTTTTTATGGTTTTTTGATGATTTGATAAGATTGATAAATGAAGACCAAAGCTAATATAACACTAACTGCAATAGCAATGACAGCCATAATCATCTGTTCGGGTGAGGCACTATTATTATGGTTAGCAGTGTAAATGAAATAGGCTGCCCAAGATATGGCTAATAGGATAAATGGATTTTTATCTTTTCTCACTAGGAAGATAGCTAGAGCACTAATAACAATTAATACCAATCCCGAAACCAAGGCATTTGGTGCCTGTACCCCAAATTGCGTTTTTTTGAAGAAAGCAGCTATATTAACTAAGCTAGCAATAATTAACCAACCAGTATAAATCCCAAAGGTAAACTTAGACAGTGATAAACCATCATCAAGTTTTCCTAAATAATGACTGATAACCAGTAAAAGTAAAGCATAGATAATAATGGCAATTGTAGAAAGACCTATCAAATCGTTGGTAAATAAAATTGTCCATAAGATATTAAAAATAAATGTTCCCATCAAAAATGGATAAATAAGATCTATTTCTTCCTTGATTTTATAGCTCCATTTGAAATAATAAATGATCAATAAGAGAAATAATAAACCATAAATCACTGACCAAATAGAAAAAGCTTGGCTACTAGGGGTCAAAAAATTATGATATTTATCAGATAAATCTTTCTGACTCATCCCTGTTAAAAAGCCGATGGCTGACAGAAAATTAAAGACGAGTGTCAGAATATAAGCAACAAAAAGTGACTTTATTCTATTTGCTTCTTTTTTCATAGTAAAACCTCCTTTTTTCATATTATAAAATAATTTCTAATAAATTACTTAATTTTAACATGATATAAAAGTGCCCCCAGGCAATTATGGTACAATGAAAGGAAAAACAGTTAAGGAGAAAAAATGCTTGAATTAAGTCGCCAAGAGATAATTAGTCAACGATTATATAATAATGGATTAGTGGAAAAACTTAAATCTATTGATCATCTCTTAAGCAAATCCCTAGGCATCCAAGCTCAGTATATCAATCATGCCCTATTCAATATTTCAACTCGCCTTGACCCTGATAGTTTTCATTCCTTTTCAGAATTAGAAAAAAAGAGTATCTTAGCATGGGGACAACGGCAAACCTATCATTTTTATCAAAAGGAAACTTGGCAAGACATTGTAATTTCCCTAGCAGAACAAGAACTTTGGCCAAAAAAATTACTGACAGAAGCTGGCATTAACCTGGAACTTGTCAGCCAAATTCTTGAAGATTATCTGATTGATAAAAGAACTCGGCAAGAGGTTCTCGATTTTTTTGGACCAGATCACAAAGTCCTCTTTCAATGGAGTGCCCTTTTTCTTCTTCATTCCCGACAAGGCCAACTCTATCATACCTGGACCACCCAAAATGACCGCTTTGTCCACTGGCACCAATTAAACCAGACAACTCCTGCTCCTTTTCAAATGGAATTGCTACTGCACCGCTATTTTATCTTTTATGGACCAGCGACTTTAGCTGATGCCGCTCATTTTTTTGGTATTAAGCAAAGCCATTTAGCTAATATACCACTAAGCAATTTACAAGCAACCACCTATCAAGGGAAGAACTACTACTTTGATAGCTATCATGAGCAAGTCAGTCTGCCAGAAATTGTCGTCCTGGGAAAATTCGATCCTTTGTTGATTGCTTACGCCAATAAAGATTTGCTCATTGACCAGGATATGCAAGCAAAAGTTTGGAAAAAAGCCGGACAAATTTCAGCTATTATATTGAAGAAAGGTAAATTAGTTGCAACTTGGACCTTTTCAAATAAAAAAAGTGACATTAGTTTTACTGTGGAAGTTCAGGGTAAGTTACTTAAAAAAGATAAAAAGCAAATTGAATCTGTCTTTAAGACCTATTGTCGTCAAATGAAAAAACAGCTCAAATCTATAAGCTATCTTAACTAATGTTATAATAGTAAAGGAGGAAATAATGAAAAAAGAATATATTAGTTATTTATCTGGCACAATTTTTTTAATCTACGGACTAGTCAGCCATAAACTGATTTTTACAGTCTTAGCAATAGCCTTACTTATTATTGGTTATGCTGATCATCTCAAAACAAAAAAATAACTCCGAAGAGTTATTTTTTTTATTTTGTTTTATAAGCATGTGTGAAGTCAACATCAAGTCCAGTTGAGTTACGAACTAATCCTTTAATATTAGGGTTTTGAAGACCTTCATTGGCAAGATAATATAGCGGGCTATAGTGAGCACCCTCATATAAAGCTTTTTCTGCCGCTTTGTAATCATCTGCTGCTGCATCTTTATCCAAAGCATTCGTAGTTAATGCACTCTCATAAGCAGCATCATACTCAGGGCTCTTAATTTTACCATAGTTGTAGTCAGAATTTGATGTGAATAATCCATAGAAGGTTGATCCTTCAGGATAATCACCACCCCAACTAACAAAAGCTATCTCAAAGTTTTGTTCTGAAGTATCTTTAAGACGTTGTTTGAAGGTTACAAATTTTTCTTCAAGTGTCAATCCAGGTAGATTTTTCTCCCAAGATTCTTTGATGTAATCCACAGCAGCCTTCTTCATAGGATTATCTGAATCAGCTAACATGGTCAAGGTTAATTTTTCAGTTCCAAGTTCTGCTAATCCTTCTTTAAAAAGTTTTGCTGCTTTTTCTTTATCATATGTGTAAGGTTGTGCAGTGTATTCACCTAAATCTTTACCATTGGTTAATTTTTCTAAACCAGTCGGTGCTAGAGAGCTTGCCGCTTTAGAACCTGTATCTGCAGCAGCTTTAACTAATCCTTCACGGTCAGTAGCGAGGTTAAGTGCTTGACGGATTTTTTGATTAGTTAATGCTTTCACAGAACCAGTTTCATTATAAGCTAAGTAATCTGCACGGGCTTCTGGAATTTTGATGTTGTCTTTATTATTTTTATTAGCATTGTAGATTGCTGATGTTCCAGAAATATTTGCAAAGTCTAATTGACCTTGTTTGTACATTTGAACCGCAGTATCTGGTTTTTTAATAGCTTGTACTTTTACAGTTTTGGTTTTAACATTTTTGGCATCCCAGTAATATTTGTTTTTTATTAGTTTAAAGCTACCACTAGTCCCATTCCAATCTTTGACAACATATGGCCCAGAATATAATTGTTTTTCAGAACTTGTACCATATTCTTTGCCTGCTTTTTCAACAAATTTCTTTTGTTGTGGCATAAAGTTTGAGAATGATAAGAGACTTTCAAACTGTGGTGCGGGAGTGTCCAAAGTAAAGATAATTTTATTACCATCAGCCTTAACACCCAATTTAGTGAGATCTTTTTCCTCACCTGCGATGATTTTATCAGCATTTTGTAAGTGAGCATCCGTTGTTAAATAAGCATATTCTGACGCAGTCTTAGGATCAACCATACGTTGCCATGTATAGACAAAGTCATCGGCAGTCATTTTGCTACCGTCCGACCATTTTAAGTCGTCACGCAAAGTAGCTGTATAAGTCTTACCATCTTTTGAGATATCGACTTTAGTAGCTAAATCTGGAACAAGTTTACCATCTTTACCGACGCGAAGTAAGCTACTACCAGAATTCCCAATCGCCATCGCTGAGTAGCGGTCAGTATTTTTGGAAATATCTAGTGTAATAATTTCAGTAGGTGTATACCAATTGATGGTATTTTTATCTCCAGATTTTGATGCAGAGTTTGAGTTACCACACGCTGCTAAAGTTGAGACCGTTACTAAAACGAGTCCAGCCGTTGTTAATGTTTTCCATGCTTTCATATCCCTATTCTCCTAATTGAATACTCAACTTAATCTTTAAGTTATGATTTACATGATATCACAAATATTCTGAATTGACAAACAATTTCAAATATTTTCTAAAAATTAGATTGAATTACATATTTACTCATTATTCGTGTAATTTTTAATCACTTATTAGCATAGAGTGAATAAAAATAAGACACCTTATGGAGGTGTCCTATCTTATTTTGTAAATTCTTTGACCAAAAGATTAAATTCTTCATTGGTCAGGGTAACCCCTTTACCCATTTTGGTATGATCTGGGCTCCAAGTTCGAATATCCCATTTTGCTGGTGCACCATTAAATGATACACGATTTAGTTCTTTAGTCCAGCCTTTATCATTCTCAGATAAAGTAATTAAATGTTCTTCAATTTCAAAAGTAAATTCAGCCATTTTTCCTCCTAATAAATAATTCGAAAAAAAGAGAAAAATTTCTATCTCTTTTCTTTAAAAAATAACAATTTTGCGATAAAATACTATAAAACTATTCTAACAATTTATAAGGAAAATGGCTATGAAATCTCTTGCAAATATAATAAAGTCATCCCTTTATGATTTTATTGACGGACACTCCCATTACCCCCACCAACAGGACAAACAAAAACCTATTTCACTTCAGTCAAATAAAAATATAGCTACTATTAACGAGGCTATGGAAAGCAATACTCCCGTTCATCTTATTTGCTCAGAAAAGGACCTAACAGGTCTGATTACCAAATACAATAAAGAAATAGGACAGCTCATCTTAAAAAACAATAATGTGACACAAATAGTCACCATTTCTGAAATTAAAAAAATATCCATACTACCAAAAAACAAAGCATGAAAACTCCTCTTCATAGAGGAGTTTTGTTATGCTCTTACTGTTTGGCTAGTGCCATCTTTTTTATAAAGATTGACTAATCCTTCTTTACAGGCACGAATCATATCACCTGCTTGAACAGCCTGTGGCAATTTAATTGTTAGTAATGCCATTGGATTTGGTGCACGATTAATTTTGTTACCTTGATCATCATGTAAATCAACTACTTCTGTTTCAAAATGTCTGAATCCTGGACCATAAAACTCAATTTTGTCCCCTTCATGAATAACATTACGTTGACGGATTGTTGCTAGCATGGTTGATGAATCAAATGAGACTACTTCTCCAACAAATTTATATTGTGGAATTTTACGGCGAGCTCCAAATAACTGTTCATTCTCAGTTGGCGTTCCATAATAAAAACCTGTTGCCAATTCGCGCTGAGCTACTTTCCATAGTTCATCAATCAATTCATCTTTAATGGCAAAGAATTTTTCTGGACTTTCCATATAAGCATCGACTGCTGCCTTATAACAATTGGTAACAGTTGATACATAGTGAATTGATTTCATGCGACCTTCAATTTTAAGGCTATCAACCCCATTCTCAATTAAATCAGGAATATGGTCAATCATACACATATCAACTGATGACATTGAATAATCTTCAGGAATTTCACCTTTTAAAGAACGTCTTTCAGAACCAAAAGGCAATTCATAAAGATCATATTTCCAACGGCAAGATTGTGAGCAACCACCACGGTTCGCATCGCGGTGACTCATGTGGTTAGAAAGGACACAACGTCCTGAATAAGAAATACACATTGCTCCGTGAACAAAGGCTTCAATCTCTACCTCTGTACGTTTTCTAATCTCAGCTAACTCAGCCATATTTACTTCACGAGCTAAAACAACACGTGTTAAGCCCATTTCTTTCCAAAACTCAAATGTTTCATAGTTTGTTGATGAAGCTTGAGTTGACAAATGAATTTCTAAACCTGGTGCTTCCGTTGAACAGATAACTATTAAAGCAGGGTCTGATACAATAACGGCATCTAAGCCCATATCTCTTAATTGACGGAACCATTCACCTGCTCCTGCTTCATTACCTTCATGTGTAACCATATTGGCTGCAACATAGACTTTAGCATCATGAGCGTGAGCATAATCAATTCCTTCTTGCAATTCTTCCATAGAAAAATTACCGGCACGACTACGTAAACCGTAAGCTTGTCCACCGACAAAAACTGCATCTGCACCATAATCAATAGCAACTTTTAATTTTTCTAAAGTTCCAGCTGGTGAAAGGACCTCTGGACGTTTTTTTTCTGTATTTGACATTTTTTATCCTTTTTTCTCTCGACTGTTGAGCATCAGCAATTCTTCAAAAATTACTTAACCGTTTTCGGATCAAACTCATAAAATCCGGTATCTAAGTCACGACCTTTTGGATGAAGTCTTTTAAGTTCTTGATCAAGTTCTTCTGCTTTTTCTTGGCTAAATCCTCCAGCCAAAATTAGCTCGCGCGCCTCAATAAAGAGTTTAGTAATAGCTAAGAAGTTATCACCCGGACAGTATATCCCATCCAATTTCCAATTATTTAAGTTATGGCTGTGCAGTTCTTCCAATTTGGTCATCATATCAATGTCATTGTTGATAAAGATGTGCGTCCCATGGTTGTCCTGATAAATGGAATAATGGCTCTCGGGATCACCGGGTTCAGCAAGGAATAATCCGCGTTCTCTGGTTGTTTCATCATCAATATGAGTGAAATTATAGTAATTTTCGATCAGTGGACGTTTTGAATGGTGTATAACCGAGGCTCCATAAACTAATACTTCAGCTGGAAATTCAACATTTTCAGCTAAGGTAAATAATTCTGCTGAAGGGATTTCACGAGCTAATACAGTTTCTACTGCTCCATGTTGCCCCCAAAAATTGACCTGACGACTTGATGTCACGAAGACAGACGTGTCATAAATTAACTTAAAGTTATAGCCATCACGCTTATTAACATAAATGAGTCCAGCATCACCAACCACCAAGTAATCAACTTGAATTTCTTTCATTAAATCTAGGAAAGGTTTAATGGCATCCATCATTCCTTGGTGTATCAGTGCGTTACAGGCCACAGTCAATTCTTTTCCTGCCGCATGCACGATTGTTGCAATTTCTCGTAATTCATCATAAGTGAAGTTATGAGGAAGTCTTAATCCGTAATCTTTTTCTCCAACATAAATACGGTCTACCCCAAGTGATAACAATGCTTTAACGTGTTCAATACTTTCAGCTGTTGCTGTAATAATTATTTTTTTCATATAAAGATTATTATATCAAATTTTGGAGGCCTTGGAAGCATATTTCTTGTCAATTCTTGAAAACTGTGCTTTCATTTTTTAATTTTCAAAAAAGAGATGACAAATTGGAGAATTTGTGATAAAATGACTTAGTATCTCGAAGGAAAGGAGAGGACTATGCCATCACCATTAAGAAAAGAAGAGCATTTTGAACAATTACAGGATTATCAGAATGAAACTCCGAAATTTCAAGAATTTCAAGAACTTAATGCACCTAGTGCTAAATTAGAAGAATTATTCTTTTTTGCTGCGATTGCAATTTTTAGTTTAGTCACTGTCTTATTTGCATTTGTCCTACTCGCATTAAACTTTTCTCCGATATGGGCATTTTTGTTCTCAGGTTTAATTAGCTTTAGTATCACAAATGTTCTCAAAAAATCTGTTAAAAATCTTATCAAATAAAAAAAGTTTTGGGAAAACCCAAAACTTTTTTATATTTCTGAATGTAACTCTTCTTCTTCACGTTCAGACTTAGCTGATGCATCTATAATTTCTTCTGAAAAAACATCTGTATCTGAAATCAAATCTTCTGAAGTGTTCATCACTGGAGCTTCCTCATTGATATCAGAATAATCAATGATTACATCTTCTTCATTAAGAACAACATCTTCAGTAGTCATTGTTTGATCATCTGTCATATCTTTTTCTTCTGTAAATTGTTGGCTTGTCTTATTAACAAATTGATTTGTTTTTTGTTTAACTGCTTCCATTACTTGTTCAGGAGTAATCTCACCAGTTTCAAATTTATGTTTATAATCATTAAATGTTTCTTTTGCAAGGTTAGTATATTCAGTACCTTTTTCTTTTGCCATTTGATGATACTCTTCTGGGTTTTCTTTATAAGCATCGTATGCCTGTTCAGCACGGCTTTTAATTTCTTTTCCTTTTTCTGTTGATAAGAAATAGGCAGTTGCAAGTCCAGTTGCAGTACCAATAACTAATGATTTAAGTAGATTACTCATAACTTTTCTCCTTTTTACCAAATACTTTTGAGGCCATTTTACCTACCATGGCAGTTTTACTAACTTTAGAAACACCACTTGTTGCTGAGCTAGCATGTTGTCCCAAAGTTCTTGCATGAACATTTAAATCAGAAACACTTTCTGATAAATCTGCAATGGCAACAAATAAGGGATCAATTGTTGATACTTTACCATTGACATCTTCAACTAAAACATTTGCTTTAGCTAAGATTTCATTAGTTTGATAAAGAGTTACATTGACATCACTGGTTAAAACAGAAATTGTCTTCTTCGTTTCGTCAATTGTTTCTGATACCTTTTTAAGAACAATAATTAAAAAGATTACGAGTGCAACAAATGCAAGTGCGATGATAATTAATGCAATACCTACTAAATCCATATTTTCTCCTTTAGCTTATTCCTGATAGAAAGGAATATTTTTTTGTGCTCTTCTTTTGATAACAAAAGCAAGACCAATTACAATAATAATAATTGAAACAATTTGTGAAACTCGGATACCTAAGAACATTAGACTATCCGTTCTCATGCCTTCTATAACAAGTCGACCACAACCATACCAGATGAGATAAAAAGCAAAGATTTCACCTTCTAAGAGAAACTTAGGTTTTCTTCTCAAAACAATGATAAAGATAAATCCAAATAAATTCCATAATGACTCAAATAAAAAGGTTGGAATTCGGTAACTTCCGTCTATAAACATTTGTTGTTTTATGAAGTTTGGTAAATAATTTAAACTTTTTACTGCTTTGCCATAAGCTTCTTGATTTACAAAATTACCCCAGCGACCAATAGCCTGCGCAATCATTACACCAGGAACTGTAACATCCAAAAATCTTATGGGATCAATAGCTTTATTATAGGTGTAAAAATACAAGACGATGGCACCTGTGATTAAACCACCGTAGATAGCAATCCCGCCATTCCAAATGGCAAAAATTTCATTCAGGTGCTGAGAATAATATGACCATTCAAAGGCAACATAATAAATTCGTGCACCAAGAATAGATAGTGGAAAGGCAATCAAAATAAAGTCAATAATATCGTCACTAGGCAATTTTTTGTGTGGAGCTTCTTTTGAAGCTAAGTAGACTCCTAACAGCAAACCCATCATGATACAAATCGCGTACCAATGAACGGCAAATGGACCAATTTTAAATGCTATTGGGTCAATCATTGGTTTTCCTCATTCTGACTAATCAAATTCGTTAATCTTTCTTCAAAAGTTTTAGTCGCATCAAATCCCATTTGTTTAGCACGATAGTTCATCGCAGCTGCTTCAATAACAACAGAGACATTTCGCCCAGTTTTAACTGGAATTCTAATTCGTGGAATTTTAACGCCGGCAAAATCAACATCTTCATTACCATTGCCAAGACGATCAAATATTTTCCCTGCTTCAAAATTTTCTAAATAAATAGCCAACTGAACTTGTGAAGAATCTTTAACAGCACTAGCTCCATAAAGTGACATAATGTCAATAATGCCAACACCTCGAATTTCGAGAAGATGTCGTAAAATCTCAGCAGGCTCCCCCCAAAGTGTCTCTTCGTCTTTCGCATAGACATCTACTCGGTCATCAGCAACTAAACGATGACCCCGCTTTACCAATTCCAAACCAGTTTCGCTTTTACCTATACCAGAGTCCCCTTGTATCAGAACACCCATACCATAAATGTCCATCAAAACACCGTGAACACTTGTTCGTTCTGCTAATGATTCCCCTAAGAAATAAGAGATTTCACCTAATAATCGACTAGTAGATGTTTTACTTTTTAAAAGAACAATATTTTCCTCTTTAGCTGCTTGAATCATTTCATCAGGTATTGGTAAATCTCTAGAAACGATCACAGCTGGTGTTTCTTTTTTAAACATCTCTCTTAAAACTGAATAACGGTTATGAGAAGTCATTTTTGTCAAATATGACCATTCCTTCATCCCAAAAATCTGAATGCGTTCAGGTGCATAATAATCAAAATAACCGGTCATTTCAAGCCCTGGTCTTGATATGTCGGATGTTGTGATTTCTTTTTCAAATAATTCATCGGTGCCATAAATAATTTCAAAACGAACCTTATTAATGAGCATCTTAACTGTAACTGACATAATTTCTCCTTTTTTATATTATATCATACTTGAATTGTAAACCCTTTAATAGAGTCACTTTAAAGTATCATAAATATAAAATTTTAGAGAAAAAGACTTCATGTCAGTCATAAAGTCCTTCTTCAAATCAATAGGTTGTCTCTTTAATTCATTATTCCCCTGTTCAAAAATAATAAGTTAAAGAAAATTCTTACCAGAACCAACCATCATCTTCATCGTCAACCACTTCGGCATCCTTACGACGTCTTGGCCCATTATTACGTTTTTTAGCAATTAGATCCTCTTTATAAGGCAAAAAGATAGCTAATAAAATGTAAATAACAAATCCAAAGCCAGTTGAATAAATTAGCAGGGCTGCAAAAACGCGTGCAATTGCTAAATCCCAACCATATTTATCAGCTAAGCCAGCAACAACACCTGCAACCAACCTGTTTTTGCGCTGTTTGTAAAAAACTGTATCCATTGCGCACTCCTCCTTTGCTGATTTTCTTCTATATTATAATACCTATTGATGATAAATAAATCAGTCTTTTGACTGATTTATTTTGACTATTTTTCCTTGACAAAAGCCGCAAACATATTTTCGCGTGTTAATCTGTCGTCTTCTTGTAAAATGATGCCCACAAGACTTACATATATAATGAATTTTATTGAGTTTTTGACTAATTGGGGCATAGCGCAAACCATCGACCTGGGCTAATAGATCTTTAAAATCTTGGTCTCGATGTCGGAAACCTTTTTTGGCCATATAGAGATGGTAGTGACAGAGCTCATGCCTAACAATTTTCCGAAAAATCTCAGGACCAAATTCTTCATAAAGATTAAGATTAAAATCTAAGTGACCATCATTGGGGAAAAATCTTCCACCTGTTGTTTTTAAACGATTATTCCAATGGGCCTCGTGTTCGAAGCTTTGTCCAAAATCCTCTTTGGAAACCTGCTTTACATAATCAGTTAGATTCATTTGGCGCTAATAAACTAAGGTTAACTTTGTGACGGTCAAGATCAATTTTAGAAACCCATACAGTCACCAAATCACCTACGGAAACTACCTGACTTGGGTGATTTACAAATGTCTTACTCATTTCGGAAATATGAATTAAGCCATCTTCATGGACACCAACATCTACAAAAGCACCAAAATCGACAACATTGCGAACAGTCCCTTCCAGTTTTTGACCAATTCTTAAATCTTTTAAATCTAAAACATCTTGACGTAATACTGGCGTTTGGAATTCATCCCGAAGGTCTCTTCCTGGTTTGAGTAAATCACTGATAATATCTTTCAATGTCTCAAAACCAATTGACAACTTCTCAGCCATCTCCTTCTTATTCACTGCTTTTAATTTGTCTTTTGCTTGGTCGTCTAATCCCTTAATATCTAATTCTTTAAATAATTGCTTAACAGCTGCATAGGATTCTGGGTGAACCCCTGTATTGTCGAGGACATTTTCACCATTTGGAATCCGCAAAAAACCAGCAGCTTGCTCAAATGCCTTTGCCCCTAGACGTGGAACTTTCTTAATAGCCTCACGGGAAAGTATACGTCCATTTTCCTCACGGTACTTAACGATATTTTCAGAGATTGTTTTATTAAGTCCAGAAACATGAGACAAAAGCACTGAACTGGCTGTATTGATATTAACTCCAACTTGGTTAACCACGGTATCAACGACGAAATCCAAATTATCCGTTAATTTTTTCTGGCTAACATCATGCTGATATTGACCGACACCAATTGACTTAGGATCAATTTTTACTAATTCTGCTAATGGGTCTTGCAATCGCCTTGCGATTGAAATGGCAGAGCGTTTTTCGACCGTTAATTCTGGAAATTCATGTCTTGCTAGTTCAGACGCTGAATAAACAGAAGCACCGCTTTCATTCACGATGACATATGAAGTACTTGGAAAGTCCTTAAGAATTTCAGCTACAAAAGCTTCGCTTTCACGGCTAGCCGTGCCATTTCCAATCGCAATAATTTCAATTTGGTAGGTTTGAATTAATTCAGCTAATTCTTTTTTTGCAAGTTGAATTTTTGCTTGTCCAGCAGGTGGTACTGGGTAAATGACGTGAGTTGTAATTAATTTACCAGTTTGATCGACAACTGCTAATTTAGCACCAGTTCTAAAGGCTGGGTCAAAACCTAAAACCATTTTCCCTTTTAATGGAGAAACTAACAAAAGGTTTCTTAAATTCTCTGAAAATAATTGAATAGCACCGTCTTCAGCAGCCTCTGTTAATTCACTGCGAATCCGACGTTCCATGGTAGGAATAATTTTTTTCTTTAAGGCTTGTGAGATGAGATCTTCAATATAAGGATTTTTCTGCTTGAAACGGACACTGAAAAAACGCAACATTTTATCAATGTTATGTTCAAAGGAAACTTTGAGCACACCAAGTTTTTCACCACGGTTTAATGCAAGTGTCCGATAGCCTTGCATTTTGGAAACTTTATCAGAAAAATCATAATAAATTTGAAAGACATTTTTATCATCAAGTGATTGGTCTTTTAATTGCGAAACAAGCTGACTATAATTCCAAATTTCGTTATAAGTCCATGAGCGCAGCTTAGCATCTTCTGACATTGCCTCAACTAAAATATCAATAGCTCCTGACAAAGCTTTTTCTGCAGTAGGAAAGGCTTCATTTGTATATTTTTCAGCCTCTACTTCTAACTGGTCAGCATCTTGTAAGATGAGACGAGCCAGTGGGAACAATCCAGCTTCACGAGCAATTGTTGCTTTGGTCCTTCTTTTCTCTTTGTAAGGCAAGTAGAGTTCTTCAACATCAGCTAGTTTATCTGCTGATTCAATAGCTGCTCTAAGTTGATCAGATAGTTTGCCCTGCTCAGCAATTTTTGCCAAAACAGTTTCTTTTCGATTTTTTAAGGCTGTTAAAGATTTTTCAGTATCAATAATAGCTTTAATGGCAACTTCATCCAAATTACCCGTCACTTCTTTTCGATAACGTGCAATAAATGGAATGGTATTTCCTTCAGCTGTTAAATCTAAAACGTCTTGAATTTGTTTTATTGAGATTGCTAATTGCTCAGCAATTGTTTCGATAATTTTATTTTCCATAATAAGTATATTATACCATAAAATGGCTATTTAATGGGCTTTTGGCATGTTATTTTAGTTAGTCATTAACAATAAAATAAGATGCCTAGGGCACCTTATTTTATTAGTTTAATTCGACAATTTCGCCTGTTTCTAAATAAACCAAACGTTCGCAAATATTTGAAATATAATCAGCAAAACGTTCAATATGACCCATCATGTAAAGGTATTCTGCTCCGTTACGAATTGAAGTTTCTTGCCCTTTCATTTCAGTCATGATTTCCTTAGACGTTTTATAATATAATTCATCAATAGCTTCATCTTGTTTAGCAATTTCAATTGCTTTTTCAATTTTACGTTTAGGAAAAGCAGCTAATAAGTCTGATAACATTTTCAGTGCTTTTTGACCGGCATCGTGAATTTGTTCTTCGATTGTATCTAAGGTATCGACTTCTTTCAAACGAATAATTGATTTTGAAATCCCAGCCATATGGTCACCCATACGTTCTAAATCAGAACAAGCTGACATGATTGTAATTACAAAACGAAGATCTGTTACTTGTGGTTGTTGTAAGGCTAAAATACGTGCACAAGACATCTCAACATCAATTTGTGCTTGGTTAATCAATTTATCATCTTCAATGATTTTTTCAGCCATTTCTTTATCTTTTGCTGCTAATGCTAATAATGCTTTAGAAGCTGATTCAATAACTGCTTGACCCAATCCTAAAAATTGTTGCTCTAAAAGTTGAAGTTCTAATTCAAATTGCTCTCTCATGTAAAAGTCCTTTCTCTAACCGAAGCGTCCAGAAATGTAGTCTTCTGTACGTTTATCTTTAGGATTTGTGAAAATTTCTAATGTATCACCGAATTCACAGATTTCGCCAGTTAGGAAGAAAGCTGTTTTATCTGAGATACGTGAAGCTTGTTGCATGTTATGAGTTACAATAATGATGGTATAATCCTTTTTCAAGTTTTGCACAAGATCTTCAATTTTCAAAGTTGAAATTGGGTCTAATGCTGATGTAGGTTCATCCATTAAAAGAACATCAGGTTCTACTGCCAAGGCACGTGCGATACAGATACGTTGTTGTTGACCACCAGAAAGTGACATTGCATTCTTTTTAAGATCATCTTTAACTTCTTCCCAAATCGCTGCGCCCTTAAGACTTTTTTCGACAATTGCATCAAGTTGAGCTTTATCTTTAACACCATGTGTTCTAGGGCCGTAGGCTACGTTATCATAAATAGACATCGCGAATGGATTTGGTTGTTGGAAAACCATTCCGACACGTTTACGTAAGCTATTCAAATTCATATCTTTTCCATAGATATTTTTGTCATCTAAAAGAATGTCTCCTTCGATACGACAACTAGGAATCAAATCATTCATACGGTTCAAAGTTTTCAAAAATGTTGATTTACCACACCCTGAAGGGCCAATCAAGGCTGTAATTTTCCCTTCTGGTAATTCAATATTAACATTTTTAAGGGCATGAAAATCCCCATAATATAATTCAAGGTTTTTTACGGAAAAAGTTCCCATTATTTAGATGCTCCTTTCACAAGGCGACGAGATAAAATTGTAGAGATAGCATTTATAATCAATACTGTAATAATTAAAATAACACCAGTGGCATATGCTTCTTTAACATGAAGACCTTCACTAGATAACATATACATATGTAAAGCGAGTGAACGTCCAGAAGACATAATAGATGTTGGTGCATTAGTTGAAGTCCCTAATGTATACATAAGAGCTGCCGTTTCACCAACGATACGACCAACTGCCAAAATAACACCTGCTAAAATACCTGGCATGGCAACTGGTAAGACAATTTTGAAAACAGTTCTCAATTTCCCAGCTCCAAGCCCAAAACTGGCTTGACGCATGCTATCACTTACAGACATCAAAGCTTCTTCTGTAGCTCTGATAATAACTGGAAGAACCATAATAACTGATGTCAAAATCCCTGACAATAATGAATATTGGAACTTCATAAAGACAACAAAGAAAAGCATCCCGAATAGACCAAATACAATTGATGGAATCCCAGCTAATGTATCGGCAGCAATACGAATCAGTTTAACCCATATTGAGCCTTTTTTAGCATACTCGACTAAGTAGAATCCTGCAAATACACCAATTGGCAATGCAATCAAAAGTGAGCCAAATACTAAAATTAAAGTAGAAACAATTGCTGGCATCAGTGAGACATTATCACTAGTGTATTTCCATTCAAATAGTGAAGGAGTAATATTTGGTAAACCATTAACCAAGATAAATCCTACGATTAGAAAAAGTGATCCAAATGTAAGTAAGGTAAAAAGGTAAACTAAAGTTTTTAAAATATATTTACTCATTTACTGATTTTCCTTTCATATAAGAGAACCACGCATTAATTAGAAGGATAAAGATAAATAATACAGCAGAAGTCGCAATCAATGCTTCTCTATGTTGACCAGAAGCATAAGCCATTTCTAACACGATATTTGTTGTCATTGTTCGAGTGCCTTCAAATAATCCTGTTGGAATAACTGGTTGATTCCCAGCGACAAGAATAACAGCCATTGTTTCCCCAATTGCACGACCAATACCTAAAATTATTGCTGAAAAAATACCTGATTTAGCAGCTGGAACAATAACACTAAAAATAGTGCGTTCATGACTTGCTCCTAAAGCAACACTTCCAGAATAAAAAGTTGCAGGTACTGTTCGAATAGCTGATTCAGTCAAACTAATGATAGTTGGTAAAATCATAATACCTAACAACAATGATGCTGTGATAACGGACATCCCGTTTCCAGCAAATGTTCTAATCCAAGGAACCATTAATTGTAAACCAAAGAAACCATAAACAATTGATGGAATTGCAGCCATCATATTGACTGCACCTTTTAGGAAACCATAGATTGGTTTTGGGCAGTAATAAACCATAAAGACAGACGTAAAAATTCCAGTAGGCACACCGACAATAATAGCTCCTATGGTGATTAATAATGAACCAACAATCATTGGTAAAATACCAAAGCTAGAAGGTGTATTTGAAGGAGACCAATTTGAGCCAAATAAGAATTTAGCAACACCGTATTTTCCGATAAATGGTAGTCCATTCATAAATATGAAGATACAGATTAATGATATAGCAACAATTGACATCGCTGCACTAAGGAAGAATAGAATTCTGAAGAATTCTTCTTTGAACGCTTGTTTTTTCACGCGCTATCCTTTCTAAATGAATGAAAGCAAGGGGGACAAAGGTGTCCCCCTTACACTTTCTTAGACTTATTTTGCTTTATCCCAGCTAGTTACTTTACCAGTAAATACGTCTGTGATAGATTTCATGCTGATTTCTTCTGCTTTGTTGTCTTTGTTAACAACAACTGCAATTCCATCAAGTGCGATAGCATCATGTTTTAAGTCTTTGCCTTCTTCAGGAGTAAGTTCACGAGACACCATACCAATGTCAGCTGTTTTTTCTTTAGCAGCTGTGATACCTGCTGAAGATCCATTAGCAGTGATATCGATTGTTACATCTGGATTTTCTTCTTTGTATGCTTCAACTAGTTTTTCCATAAGTGGTGTAACTGAAGTTGAACCAACTACTGAAAGTTTACCTGACATTTTTTGTGAAGTGTATTCTTTCATATCATCTTTAGCTTCAACAAATTTATTATCTGTTACAACTGCTTGACCTTGTTTAGAATGAATGAATGCTACGAAGTCTTTTCCTAAAGCTGATAAGCTGTCGTTGTAAACAATGTTGAATGGACGTTGAAGTGGGTAGTCGCCATCTTTAACTGTTTTAGAGCTTGCTTCCACTCCGTCAACTTTAAGTGCTTTTACATTATCATTAAGTGAACCAAGTGAGATATATCCTACAGCATCTTTATTACCAGATACTGCTGAGATAACACCTTCTGTACTGTTTTGAACAACTGCTGATTTAGAAGTGTTATCAGTTTCTTTATCACCATCTTTTTTCAAAATACCAGTAATTTCAGTAAATGCTCCACGTGTTCCTGAACCATCTTCACGAGTGATGACTTCAATTTTTCCACCTGATGCTGATGTATCAGAAGATTTTGAATCGTTGTTGCCACAAGCAACTAAGCCAAGACTAGACAAACCGAGAACTGCGAGAGTAATCATTTTTTGAATTTTCATAAGTTTCACCTTTTAAAATATATTTTTTTACTTCTTGTAGATTTGCTACATGTTTAGTATACCAATGCTTTGTAAAGGTTTATCCCCTATTTTTGTAAAGATTTTGTAAAAGTTTATATTTCTAAAATATATTTCCTAAACATTAAAAAAAGAAGTCTTTTAGGCTTCTTTTTTCTCTGAAATAATACTTGATGGTAAGGTTAGGGTAAAGATACTTCCCTGACCAAGCTGACTAGAAACACTAATTTTACCAGATAAGATTTGACTAAGTTCTTTCACTATTGAAAGACCTAGACCAGTTCCACCACTTTGGCGACTGCGTCCTTTATTAACTCTGTAAAAACGTTCAAATATCCGTTCGATTTCTAACTGACTAATACCAATTCCCGTGTCCTTGACACATATTGTGATATTGTCTTTTGTTTCTCTAGTAATAACCATTATATCCCCGCCATCCTCAGTATAACGAATGGCATTTGATAGAAGATTTAAAATAATCTGAGACAAAAGGTATTTATCCGATTCAATGATAACATTAGCTTCTAAATCATATTTCAAATGTAAATGTTTTTGCTGCAATTGATGTTTTAAGCTATTGCCAATATACTGGAGAAATTCATTCAAGTCGATATCAGTTTTCTGTAATTGAGTCTTTTTAACCTTCGAGAGCGTCAGCATATGCTCAACAATGTGTTCTAAGCGCAAGCTTTCATTATAAATAATATCCAAGAATTCTTTTTTTAAAACTTCTTCATCTTGCGGCATTGACTTGATGGTCTCCGCAAAACCTTTAATAGAAGTTACCGGTGTTCTTAATTCATGAGAAGCATTTGAGATAAAATCCATGTTCAATTTTTCGTAATTCCGAATCATTGTTAAATCATAGAGTAAAACTAAAACTTGCTCAGTCTCTTGAACATCATTTAGAATTGGAACGACTGTCACTTCTAAAATCAAATCACCTTCATGAAATCCACGAAGTTCTTTTTTTATGGTTTTGGTGCTTAAAAATGTCTGTTTAACTAAAGACTTGATATCCGTTCGGCTAATATCATCTAAAACCTTAAAATCGATTTTTGTATCTGGAAAATAGTTAGGCAAGGATTTACTATGTATAACGATATTTTTTTTTCGATCAACCAAAAACATGCCCATTGTTAGGTGGGATAGCAAAGCTTGAAGGTTTTCAGACATACCTTTGATGCTTGCTTTTTGTTGCTCTGTTTGATTTCGAAAATTTCGTAAAATATGGTTTAGTTCCTGAATTGTCTCATCTGAAGAATAATTGTAATACCTTAAAGTATAGGCATTCTCTACTAATTCATCTAAGTCATTTTGAGTGTCGTGCATATTTCTTATTGCGAATACTGATATCAAAATCAAGAGGATAATAAAACTAATCCAAACTTGCTTATTTCCATAGTCGAAATAGATAAAAAAACAAAAGAGCCATAATAATATATTCGTGATTGCTAGGATACTAAGACTTTTTCTCATCCTTTAACTCCTTAAATTTATAACCGTAACCACGAATGGTTTTGATAAACTTAGGATTTTTCGGATCATCTTCAACTTTTTCTCTCAGTTTACCAATGTGGACATCGACTAATCGTGTTTCCTGACCAAAATCATAACCCCAAATTCGTTCAAGCAATCGTTCTCTTGTTAAGGTCATATTAGGATGCTTTATTAAATAAAGTAATAATTCATATTCTTTTGGTGTCAGGTTTAACATGTCATTATCTTTATAGACTTCATGACGATCAGGAAAAACCCGTAGCCCATTAACGACCCATTGCTCATCACTCAAATCATTATCATCAGTTTGATCTTTTTCTGTTCTACGAAGTATAGCTTTTACTCTTGCAATTAACTCTCTTGGGCTAAATGGTTTGGTTAGGTAGTCATCAGCACCCAATTCTAGGGCTAATACTTTGTCAAATTCATCCCCTTTAGCTGAAACCATCATAATAGGGGTTGTGATTCCTTTTGCTCGAATTCTTTTACAAACTTCTATCCCATCTAATTGAGGAAGCATGATGTCTAGTAAGATAAAGTCAAAGTGTTCAGTCTCTGCTAATTTTAAAGCTGACCGACCATCACCGACTAATTCTGTCTGATAGCCTTCTTTGGCCAAATGATAATCTAATAAACGAAGAATATGTTCCTCGTCATCCACTAGTAAAACATGTTTTTTCATTACTTTCTCCTATGAAATTAATTATATCACATTTCTCAGAAAACATAATTAAATCTAGAATTGAGATCAAAAGTAAAAAATCTGTATTCAACTTCCAAATTTATATAAAAAATACTTTCCAAAGCATAATGAACTTTGACAAGTATTCTTCCCTATTAATATAAGTTATGTTCAGATTGTTAATTCAATAATGTTTCCTTCTGGATCATTAATAACCGCCTCATAATAACCGTCACCTGTTGTACGCGGACCATTTTGAATAGGAAAACCTTGGTCTTGCATGTAGTAAGCAAACTCATCAACTGCTTCTTTCGAACCTAAAGCCAATGCTAAATGTGCAAAGCCAAATTGTTCATGGTTTTGGTCAGCAAGATTAGTTTTATTCATTATTTCTAAGCGAGCACCTGACGCAAATGTTAAAAAGTATGAATAAAATCCAGTTTTAGGGTTATGATAAAGACTTGTAGAACTTGCTTCAAAATAACGGCAATAAAATTCTTTCATTGCTTCCATATCTTTAACCCATAGTCCGATGTGTTCAATTTTAACTTGCATATTTTTTCTCCTTTTCTTCTTAAGTTAAGTATAAGACTTTCGTGGTAAAATAACTTGTATAAAAGAAGCTAATACTGATACTATTATCTTATTATAATTCTCTCTTCAATTAAGAATTATGATTTATCTTTTCATTTCCCTTTAAATGATAGTATAATAGTGGTATATCTATAAAGAAAGTTGGTAGAAAAATGGCAATTACACATAAAAAAAATGACGAATTAGAAAAAATGATGTCAGGTTTTGCAAGTATTCCAAGTTTTGACAAACCAATAGATGTCGATGCTGAAGGCAAAATCATTCCTGCAACCAAAGAAGAAAATAATAAAAAAGAGGTTGACAAACTATGAGTTATCAGTCAGGAAGTCCACTGACTTCTCTTTTTTTGCTGATATCTTACTTAAATCATGATGTTTTTAGAAAGGGGGAGAGATAATGCAAATCTTTTCATCTCTTCCACCAGATATTCTTCAATGGTCGGCTATCTTTTTGTCGATTATCATTGAGGCCTTACCTTTTGTTTTGCTAGGAACTATTCTTTCTGGTTTTATTGAGGTTTACATTACCCCAGATATTGTCCAACGCTACTTGCCAAGGCAGAAATTTCTGAGAATCCTTTTTGGGACCTTGATTGGTTTTGTTTTCCCATCTTGTGAATGCGGCATAATCCCAATCATCAATCGTTTCCTCGAAAAAAAGGTCCCTTCCTATACTGCAATACCCTTCTTAGCAACTGCACCAATTATCAATCCGATAGTGCTCTTCGCAACCTATTCAGCTTTTGGAAATTCCTTACGCTTTTTATTACTGCGTTTACTAGGAGCAATCATTGTCGCTATTTGTTTAGGAGTCTTGTTAGCTTATTTCGTGGATGATGATATTCTAAAGGAATCGGCTGAGCCAGCTCACTTACATGATTACAGCCAGGAAAAATGGTCTAAAAAACTATATTTTGCCTTAGCTCACGCCATAGATGAATTCTTCGACACGGGACGTTATCTTGTTTTCGGTACATTAATTGCCTCTGGCATGCAAATCTTTGTTCCTACTCGGATTTTAACAAGCATTGGGCACAATCCGCTCACTGCCATTCTAACGATGATGCTTCTTGCATTCATCCTTTCTCTTTGCAGTGAGGCAGATGCCTTCATCGGTGCTTCCTTGTTAACCACCTTTGGTTTTTCCCCCGTATTAGCCTTTTTGCTAATTGGACCTATGGTTGATATCAAAAATTTGATGATGATGGTAAAAGCCTTTAAGAAAAAATTCATTATCCAATTTATCTCCGTCTCTGCTTCGGTTATTATCCTATATTGTTTATTAGTGGGAGTGATGTCATGATCAGATTTTTAGTCTTAGCAGCTTATTTTGAACTAACCATGTACTTAGAATTATCCGGAAAATTGGATCAGTACATCAATATTCGCTATTCTTATTTAGCTTATATATCAATGGTCCTATCTTTTCTGTTGGCCACTGTTCAACTCTATACTTGGATGAAAAATATTAAAGTTCACAGTCATCTGCACGGGAAAATGGCTAAGCTGACAAGTCCTTTGATTCTAGTCTTACCAGTTCTGGTTGGACTTTTGATTCCAACGGTCAGTCTTGATTCAACAACTGTTTCAGCTAAAGGCTATACTTTTCCACTAGCAGCTGGAACGTCAAAAAATGGAATAAGTGATGATGGAACAACTGTTCAATATTTAAAACCCGATACCAGTCTCTACTTTACCAAATCAGCCTACCAACGGGAAATGAAAAAAGAGATGAAAAAGTATCAGGGAAATCAACCTCTACAGATTACCAGTCAGAACTATATGGAAATAATGGAACTAATTTATCTCTATCCAGATGAATTTAGTGATCGTGATATTTCTTATACTGGTTTTGTTTACAACGAACCTGGTCATAAAGACTACCAATTTCTGTTCAGATTTGGTATTATACATTGTATAGCTGACTCGGGTGTCTATGGTTTATTAACGACTGGAAATCAGGTTTCCTATCCAAACAATACTTGGTTAAACTTAAAAGGTCATATCCAAACTGAGTACAACAAAGATTTACAACAGACCTTACCTGTTTTACATATTACAGAAGTCCAGCAAGTCAACAAGCCTGATAACCCATACGTATATCGTATTTTTTAACCAATCCTTTTGAAAAGTCATTTCGACGGACCTACTGCTTGAAATGACTTTTCTTTTGTCAAAAATCACAAAACAAGAATAGAAATGGAGAATCTATGCCATCCAAAGAAAAAACTGTATCTAGAGAAACCTTTTTTGCTATAGTAGCAATTGCTATGATTGGCTTTTCAGGTATTTTGTCCGAAACTAGCATGAATGTTACCTTCTCTAAATTAATGACTGTATATGATCAGCCTTTAACTAATTTACAATGGATAACAACTTTATATTTACTATCAGTCGCCATTATGACTACTGTATCAGCCAGTCTTAAACGTAATTTTGGCGAACGTCAAATTTTCTTCACAGCTTCTAGTATGTTAATTGTCGGAACAATTCTTGCCCCTGCTACAAATTCATTTGTGATTATGCTCATTGCTCGAGTCATCCAAGGCCTAGCAACGGGAATGATTATGCCTCAAATGTTTAATATTATTTTAGAACGGGTTCCTGAACGCAAATTTGGAACTTACATGGGGCTTGGAGGTTTAATCATTAGTTTGGCACCAGCTTTCGGACCATCCTATGGTGGCTTTATGATAAGTCATTTTGCTTGGCAATGGATTTTTATCTGTATTCTCCCTTTTCCAATTATTGCTAGCTTTTTAGCCTTCAAATATCTTGAAAATTCTCCTAAGGGTGAGAAATTGTCCTTTGACTACCTTTCTTTTATATCATTAGCTGTTGCTCTGACCTTAGCACTTCTTGTAATCACTAGCCTAGAGTCCGGACATCTAAATCCTTTCTACTTAATTGGATTTATGATTAGCTTACTTTTCTTCATCTACCGAAGTTTACATAGTCCAAAAGCGTTTTTAGATATCCGGATATTAACATTACCTTCTGTAACTTTTGGATTAATCCCATTCTTTATATTTCAATTAATAAATTTAGGAATTAATTTCATAACCCCAAATTTTATTGTCTTGGATAAGATTGCTTCTTCTTCTCAAGCAGGGATGGTTCTTTTGCCAGGTACCTTATTAGGAGCTCTTCTAGCCCCAATCCTTGGTAAACTATATGATACAAAGGGTCCTAAAATTTCTCTTTACTTAGGAAATAGCTTACTCATAATTTCTTTAATCTTTATGACAATGACAACAAAAACTTTTTCAACCCTGGCTTTCACTTTCATTTATATCATTTTTACAATTGGACGAAATATGGGATTTAACAATACACTAGCTACAGCTATCAAAAAATTGCCAAATGAAAAAAATGCTGATGCAACAGCTATTTTTCAAATGATGCAACAATTTGCAGGTGCGTTAGGCACTGCCCTAGCTTCAATCATTGCTAATAGCCATGCTAATTTTACTTTAGGAGTTCAAAATGTTTATCTCCTATTTACAGCATTTGCTTTAATAAGTTTATTTAGCTATTTTGGTATGTTCAAAGCATTAGCAAAATAAAAAAAACTTCCAGGATTGGAAGTTTTTTTAGATTCTATCTTTTAATTTCTCCACAAATAGATAAGCTGCTGGGCAGATTAAGGTATTTTTTAGAGTTAATTGATTAATTTGATAGATTTTTTTGCGGTCTGTATGAGGGAATTCTCGACAGGCTTTTGGACGAACATCATATATACTACAGAGATTATCATCCCCTAAGAAGGGACAGGGCATCGACTGAAATATTTTATCCCCGTCTTCGTCCACTTGTAAAAACATGTTCTCAAAAGCTGGCATCTTCATTTTGAAATGTTTTGAAATGCGTTGAATATCTGCTTCTGTAAAGAGTGGCCCTAAACTTTTACAACAATTAGCACACTTGGTACAATCAATTTCTTGAAAAACCTCTTGATGTACTTCTTGAACAATTTTATCCAAGTTCTTAGGTGCTTTCTTTTTTAAGGTCGCTAAGAATTTGCGGTGTTCTGCCTGTTTTTGTTGGGCTAAATTTTTATACTTTTCCAAGTCAATACTCATACTTGACATGTTTTCTCCTCTTTTTATAGACTATCTTTGCCTAAATAATATCACCCAGTAAACCCTTCATGAATTCTTCAGAGTCGAATTGACCTATATCATCGATTTTTTCTCCAAAGCCGATGAACTTAACAGGAATATCCAATTCTTGTCTGATGGCTAAAACGACGCCACCTTTTGCTGAGCCATCAATTTTTGTCAAGATAAGGCCAGTAAGTGACATGATTTTTGAAAACTCTTTTGCTTGGCTAAGCGCATTTTGTCCTGTTGAGGCATCTAAGGCTAACAAGGTTTCGTGAGGAGCATCTGGGATAACGCGTTTGATAATGCGACCCATTTTTTCCAGTTCAGCCATCAGATTTTCTTTGTTTTGCAATCGACCTGCGGTATCAATTAATAATATATCAACATTTTCAGAAACTGCTCGTTCAACACCGTCAAAAACGACGGAAGCAGGATCAGCTTTTTCTGGTCCCATAACTACTGGTACATCAACGCGTCGTCCCCATTCTGCTAACTGAGCAACTGCACCAGCACGGAAAGTATCTGCTGCTACTAACATTACTTTTTTGCCTTCATTTTTATACTTGTATGCGAGTTTCCCAATTGAAGTTGTTTTACCTACACCATTAACCCCTACAAGAAGCATAACTGTTAGTCCTTTTTGGTAGTTAACAGCTTCATTATAGACGCCATCTTTTTCATAGATATCAACTAATTTTTGAACAATGACACGACGAAGATCTTCTGGCTTTTTAGCATTTTCTAATTTCACTTCCTGACGAAGCTCATCAGTCAGCCTAGTTGCCACTGATACACCAACATCAGATAAAATGAGCATTTCTTCTAATTCTTCAAAAAATTCTTCATCTACTCTTCTGAAATTTGCAAAGAAAGCATTTAATCGAGCTGTAAAACCAGTTCTCGTTTTAGCTAGTGACCGGTCATACTTATCTTGGTCACTTTCATTTAGCTCGGCGACAATAACTGGTTCAACTTCTGTAATGACGGGATCAGCTTTAGGTTGAATTCTTCCTTCACGGATATCTTCTTCAAAAGCTGCCTTGCGTTTGTAGTATTCTACCATCATTTGAATGCTAGAAGCTGAAGGCTGAACTGATTGTGACGCTATCATTTCGGAATCTACTCTTTCAGACTCAGATTCACTTCTTGTCATATCTGGTTCATCATCAAGAGCTAAATTTTGGTCATCAGAAGATAAGTCTTCATCTTGATTATTTTCAGTCATTGCTGGACTGTCATCACTCTTTGTCATTTCTTCTTCATGAGCCATGTTCACTTGATTAGTATCCAGTTCAGGTGTTTCGACAATTTCTTGAATATCTAATTTTTCTTCATAGTCATCGCTGTCTTCAATAATCTCCACAGACTCATTATCTAGATTTGCTGATAAATCTGGTTCATCATCAAAGACCTCAAAGTCGTCATCATTGTCACCATCATAGAAAGGAACATCTGTTTCCAAAGGGTTTTCCGATTCACTCTCATCTTCGAAAGGTTTCTCATCAGACATTTCCATCGGAAAAACTTCTTCTAACTGCTCCTCGTCAACCTGTTCAATCTTTTCTTGTTCAGTATCAAGGTTTTGATTTTCTTCTTTTTTATGTCCGAATAGACGATCAAATAATCCCATTAGTCTACCTCATTTAATATGTACTTGTGAATTGCTTGTGCAACACCAGACTGATCATTTGTTAAAGTTGTGACGTCATCTGCAACTTTTTTTGCTTGGGACGTCGCGTTAGCCATTGCAATACCGAGGCCAGCCCACTTAAGCATGGATAAATCATTGGCTTCATCACCCATAGCCATCACATTCTTTGCCTCTAAGCCGAGGTGTTGGCACAAAAGGTTTAGACCAAAGGCTTTATTAATTCCTTTGGGCATGACTTCAAAAATGATATCACGTGATTTAAAGGATTCGTAATTTCCAAACAAGTCTTGATTTGCTTTAGCTAATTGTTGATCCAAATAAGTCGCGTCTGTAACTGTTACAATTTTATTATAAACAATCTTTTTAGACAAATCTTCAATCGAGTCAATTTCAATAAAAGATAATAAAGGGTTGGCTAGGTAATATTGGGAATGACACCCATCCGAGCTTGGAATACTATAGACCGTTCCTTCACTTAAAATATCAGTCGGTAAACCAATTCTATCTAGTTCCTGATGAATCACTTTGACATCGGACAAAGCTAAAGCACTCTTGTCTAAAATCAATCCCGTATTTTTTTGAACCAGTCCGCCATTAAAGGTAATTGAATAATCTTCTTCATTGACTAAATCAAGCTCTTCAAGTAGATTACCAATAGCTTTTAGGGGACGACCAGTTGTAATCACAACTTTGACGCCTTTGTCACGCACAGCTTTCAATGCTTCTTTATTAGCATCTGTTACTGTTTTTTCAGTGGTAAATAAGGTTCCATCTAAATCCAAGGCTAAAATTTTAATATCAAACATCTCTAACCAACCCTTCTAAATAGCTCAAAACAGAAGCATCATTACAATGACCAATCACTTCTTGACTAATTGCTTTTATTTCTGGTCTAGCATTTTCTGTGGCAATAGCTGTGCCCACATACTCGAGCATTTGAAAATCATTGAGATTATCTCCAAACGCCATGACTTGATTGGCTTCAATTCCCAATGCTTTACACAAATGCTCCATCCCAAAACCTTTATTAACTTCTGTTAAAATCACATCAATCGATTCAAAACCAGTCGTCACAGCTGTAATATATGGTAATTCTCGATCTAACCAATCACTACCATCTAAAACTGTATCACCTGAAAAAGTTGTCGTAATCTTATAAATGGCATCATCATCCATTTCATCAAAATCTGAGATAATTTTAACATTTTCATAGTAATGATAAATTTTATCAATATATGCTTGGCCCGCACCTTTTAAAATATAAGCCGCTTTTTGACCTGAAAAAGTCAAACCTGCCCCAGTATAATGAGGATTAATCAATATTTTCTTAGAAATTTCAATATACTGCTCTTTGGTTAAAAAGTCGGAGAAGATAACTTGACCTTGGTATTGAACAACTGAACCATTTTCAGCAATAACAGCAATCTTATCCAGATGTTCTTTAAATAATTCATCAATGGCTAATACTGACCGGCCACTTGCCACAGTAAAAATAATTCCTTTTTCAGCAAGTTTTGGAAGCAAATTTGCTAAACGGTCCTTATCATAAGTACCATCTTCTTTTAAAAAAGTTCCATCCATATCTGTTGCTACTAATTTTATCATGTTCCCCTACTTCTATTTATGATAAGAATCCTAGATTTTCTGATTCCTTTAATTTAACAGAAACAACTTTTGAGACTCCTGATTCTTGCATGGTAATACCATAGATACTGTCTGCTGCAGCCATTGTTCCCTTACGGTGTGTCACGACAATAAATTGACTATTCTTGTCAAAACGGTTAAGGTAGTCCCCAAAACGCTTAACATTAGCTTCATCTAAGGCTGCCTCAACTTCATCCAAAATTACAAAGGGAATTGTCTTAACTCGTATAATGGCAAATAGCAGTGCTAAGGCTGAAAGTGCCTTCTCACCACCAGACATAAGGTTCAAGGATTGAATCTTCTTACCTGGAGGTTGCACGGAAATCTCTACCCCAGCAGTCAACAAGTCTCCATCTGTTAGAACCAAATCAGCCGTTCCTCCGCCAAACATTTGACTAAAAGTCTCTTTGAAGCTTTCTCTAATAGCCTCAAAGGTAACTTTAAAGCGAGCTTTCACTTCATTATCCATGTTGCCAATTGTTCCTAACAACATATCTTTAGCTCGATTTAAATCAGCTTTTTGAGTATTTAAAAATTCTAGACGTTCTGCCACTTCGTCATATTGTTCAATAGCATCTAGGTTTATTGGACCTAACTGTTTAATTTTCTTCTGAAGTTGTTTGAGATTTTCTTTTGCCAAGTTAGCATCTTCCACGGCTCTACAGTCTTTTTGAGCATCCTCCAGTGTCATTTGGAAATCTTCAACCAGTGCTTTGGCATGACTCCGTAAGCGATCTGATACCTGTTCCACTTCAGCTTCTAGTTTTGTTTGTTTGCGGATAAAGTCCTCATTTTGGAACTGTAATTTGGTTAATGAATCTTCTAGTTCCTCTAATAATGCAGCATAATCTTCATTTTCAAAACGTAACTGAACTAATCTTTCTTCTACGCCTTGTTTGCTTTCTGCCAATTTTACAAGTTTCGTTTCGAAACTTGGTAATTGGTCAATATGTTCTTGTGAAACATGCAGTGTTAAAAGATCCTCTTGCTGACTTATATGATCTTGTGTAGATTGAATCCTATTTACTAGAGATTCCAAATTACTTCTTTCAAAACGTTGCTCATTAAGCAAATCACGTTCCTTAAGGCGTTTTTGAGATAAATCTTCCATAATCTGATTTTTCTTATCAGCAATAGCATCCTTGTTGGACTTGATATCATCAATATCTAGATTTAATTTTTCTTTTTGTTTAGCCAATTCAACTAACTTCTCTTCAAGAATCAATTTCTCATCTTGATTTTTTGCCAATTGTGACGTTTGATCATTAGTATCAAGCACCTCAAGTAAGGCACTAGCATCTTCAAAACGTTCTTTAACCTGTTGATAAAAGAGATTTGCTTTTTGTTCAGCAAGTCGAGCTTGCTCACCTCTTGTCTTGAATTCTTCAAGTTGAGCTTGTTTTGCTTGCAATTGTTGGAGCAATCCAGCAACCACTTTTTCTTGGTTTTTTAGATCCTGATTTATGGCCAATAGCTCTGCTGAGACCTGATCTAATTCTGGCTGAATGAAAGTTGAATTACTCTGTCTGTTAGCCCCCCCTGAGAAGGACCCCCCTGGACGTAATTCCGTTCCGTCTAAAGTAACAATTCGCACTTTATAATTTAACTTTTTAGCTGCGCTATTGGCATGGTCAATCGTGTCAAAAATAGCTGTGACATTAAGTAAATTTTTGATAATTGCATCTAGTTTCGAATCATAAGAAACGAGGCTTTGTGCTGTTCCAATAAATCCTGGACTAGTTTCTAGTTGCTTCTGGAAATTATCGGCTAAGTAACGTGCCTTAATTGTAGTTAAAGGTAAAAAGGTTGCTCTACCCTGGCGATTTTGTTTTAAATAAGCAATGGCATTTTTAGCAGATACTTCATTTTCAACAATAATATGCTGACTACTTGCACCTAAAGCCACTTCCATAGCTGTTTGGTAATCTTTATCAAAATTGAGATGTTCACTGACAGCTCCTAAAATGCCACCTATTTGTTTTGCATTCTGGAGAACTGCTCGCACGCCTGCATAAAATTGACTATGACTTCTTTGAATCGACTCTAAACTGGTTTGGCGAGCTTCTTTTGCCTTTTTCTGATCTAATATATCAAATAATTTATTTTGAGCAAGCTGATAATTTCCTTGTTCTTGACCAACTTTCTGATCTAAATCTTGATAGTTTTTTAATAGTTTTGCAACTTCTTGTTGACTTGCTTGAAATTCTTCAAATGCTTGTTTTTTTTCAACTATTAAAAGATCAACTTTCTGACTAGTCTCTTGATACTCTTTATCCTGATTAGCTTTCGTTAATTTTTCTTGCTCAATGTTGTTCACTAATAAACTAAGCTTATTTGATATGTCTGCCTCATCTTGCATCAGCTTGACATAGTCTTCTCTTAAGTCCTCTATAACTTGGTCAGGATCAGTTGAAAAGCGAGCCATCTCTTCAGTTAAACGGACAACTTCTTGACTAAGTTGACTAAGTTGAACACTGACATTTTCTAAACCAAGTGTTTTTTCAGATTCCTGGTTTTGCAAAGTAAGCAATTCTTCTTTAAGTTGTTTGATTCGACTACTAGCTTCTTCTTTTTTCTCACTTTTTTGACTTTTTTCAAGTTTAATTAATTCAATCTGACGTTCCAAATCAGACAAAGCTTTCGTTAACTCCAGTAATTGACCTTGTTTCAAGTCCATTTCTTGAGCAACTGTTTGTCTTTTTGTCTTTAGGCTTTGATTTTCATTTTCAAGCTTTTCTCGATGTTGGTGATAAGCAGTCATATCTTGCTTGATTGCTGACAATTCTTCTTCTTTGGTAGTTAATAGTACTTTATCCAGAGCAATATCACTGACTAAGATATCCAATTGGAGTTGACTTCTATCTTCATCTAAAAGAATAAACTCTTTAGCCGTTTTTGCTTGTTTTTCTAAAGGTGTAATTTGAGTTTCTAACTCATAGACAATATCATCAAGGCGGTCAAGATTATCTTGCGTTTGATTTAACTTACTTTCAGTTTCTTTTTTACGTGTTTTATATTTTAAGACTCCCGCAGCTTCTTCAAAAATAGCTCGTCTTTCTTCAGCTTTACTATTAAAAATTTCTTCAACACGTCCTTGTGAGATGATTGAAAAGGAATCTTTACCCAAACCTGTATCCATAAATAAATCATGAATATCACGGAGTCTAACTTTTTTACCATCTATTAGATAATCACTATCCCCGTTACGATAGATGTGACGTTCAACTCGAATTTCCTTATTCGCATCCTTGATAAATTGATCTGAATTATCTAAAATCACTGCCACTTCAGCAAAATTCAAGGCATTACGACTCTCTGTCCCAGCAAAAATAATATCTGGCATCTTACCACCACGAAGACTCTTGGCACTTGATTCACCCAAAGCCCATCTAAGACTTTCAGTAACATTACTCTTGCCAGAACCATTCGGACCAACTACTGCTGTAACACCTTTATCAAATTCAATTTTTGTCTTATCAGCAAAGGATTTAAACCCTTGCATTTCAATTCTTCTTAAAAACATTTATTCCTCTTTTAACTGCTCAAGAGCATTCTTAGCGGCAGCTTGTTCAGCTAATTTTTTTGATTTGCCTTTTCCTTGACTCAAGGTTTTTTCATTCGAAAGGACAGCTACTTCAAATACTTTATCATGAGCTGGTCCTTCTTCACTGATAACCTGATAATCAATGATAATATCACCTTGAGATTGTAAAAGTTCTTGTAAATTTGTTTTATAATCCATAACCTGTTCAAAGGTTCCTTTTTCAACTTGTGGAATCATTACTTGGTATAAGAATTTACGAACTTTTTCAACACCCTTATCTAATAAGAGAGCCCCTAAAAACGCTTCAAAGAGATCCCCTAAGATAGTATCGCGATTTCGTCCACCGGATTTTTCTTCTCCTTTGCCCAGTTTGATGTAATTATCAAAAGTGCAGAATCGCGAGAAGCCAGCTAAACTTTCTTCGCGTACGATCATTGATCTTTGTTTTGACATATCTCCTTCAGCTTTATTAGGATATTTTTCAAAAAGATATTCTGAAATAATCAATTGAAGAACAGCGTCTCCTAAAAATTCCAAACGTTCATTATGTGAAATGTTTAGGAGGCGGTGCTCATTTGCATAAGAGGTGTGTGTAAAGGCAGTTTCCAGTAAGTTTCTATCAGCAAAAGTAATATCAAATGAATCTTTTAGTAAGACTTCTAGCTTTTTCATAATTTCTCCTTTTCATTTGTCTACACAGAGACTAGTCTATTATACCAAAAAAATCAGCTAGAAGCTTGATCTAACTGATTTTATAATTTATTCTATTCTAGATATCTGTCAAAGGACTAGCCGTATCAGGGGAGGTATCGTAGACTTTGAAATCAGAACCGACAGCTAAGTCTGCCATAGCTAGTTGATTTTCCATCGTCATATGAGCCAACTCTTTGATATTATTTTCTTTACTCAAATGTCCAAGATAAATCTTCTTAGTAGCATTTCCCATACTTCGTATCATAGCTTGTGCACCATCTTCGTTAGATAAATGCCCTCTATCAGATAATATACGTTGTTTTAAGCTCCAAGGATAGCCACCAGATCTTAAAATTTCGATGTCATGATTTGATTCAATCAAGTAACCATCAGCATTTTCAATAATTCCCGACATGCGATCCGAGACATAACCAGTATCAGTCAACATGACAAAGGATTTGTTATCCTTCATAAAACGATAAAACTGCGGATCATGGGCATCATGACTAACTCCAAAACTTTCAATATCAATATCACCAAAAGTCATGACTTTATCCCGATCAAAGATATGTTTGTGTTCGGAATCAATTTTGCCAATCATATTGCGGTCATCAATTATTTTCCAAGTATTTTGATTAGCATAGATATCTAAATGATATTTTCTAGCCAATACCCCGACACCTTTAATATGGTCAGAATGTTCATGTGTAATCAAGATAGCATCTAAATCTTCAGGTTTCCGATCAATCTCAGCTAAGAGACTTGTCATTTTTTTACCAGTGAGTCCTGCATCGACCAAAATCTTTTGCTTTGGTGTTTCCAAGTAAAAACTGTTTCCTGTTGAACCAGAGGCTAATATACTATATTTAAATCCAAAATTCTCCATAAATTTAGTCGATTTCGTCCTCCCATTCATCAACATCATCATACATAACAGCTTCTTTATCATATGGTAAGACTATTGTAAAAGTTGAACCTTTACTATACTCACTTTTAGCCCAAATAAAGCCTTGATGCTGTTTAATTATCTCTTTTGCAATTGATAAGCCCAGACCAGTCCCACCTTGCGCGCGACTTCTTGCTTTATCCACCCGATAAAAGCGGTCAAAAATAAGAGGTAAATCTTTTTTCGGAATACCCAATCCTTGATCAGAAATGGAAATAATGAGCTGATTATCAGTTGTTTTCATTTTAACTGTAATTTTACCACCATCAGGTGAATATTTAATAGCATTATTCAAAATGTTTTCAACGACTTGAGTCATCTTATCATTATCAATTTCAACCCAAATTGAGTTAATTGGATAATCTCGAATAATCTCATAACTTTTACCTGAAATGGTATTTTGGTTTTTGACCAAATCAAAACGATTCAAGATAGAAGTCATAAAGGCAGTGAAATTGGTCATCTCAACCGTCAAACGAGTCGCCTGATTATCAATTCTTGATAAGTTCAAGAGATCAGTTATCATTCGCATCATCCGGTTTGTTTCATCTAATGAAACCTTGATGAAACTTGGAGCAATATCTTCTTTTATGGCACCTTCATCCAATGCTTCCAAATAAGATTTTACAGACGTGAGCGGTGTCCGCAATTCATGACTTACGTTAGAAACAAATAAGCGTCGTTCACGTTCTTCTTTTTCTTGCTCTGTTGTATCATGGATTACAACAACTAAACCAGAAATAAAGCCACTCTCTCTTCTATTCAAAGCAAAACGTAACCTTAACGAATTAAATTCTCCAGTTTCATCACGACGACTAATTGTAACAATTGGTGTTTTAGAAACTAACTCCCGATATGTATAGGGTTCATCAGCATCTAACAAATCCGTAATATTCTTTTTAAGTGCTTGCTCTTTGGTCATGTTAAGCTGATTTTGAGCCGTTTCATTGATCATCAAAATCTGACCAGAACGGTCGGTCGCTAAGACTCCATCGGTCATATAAGCCAAAATCGACGCTAAACGATTTTTTTCTTGGGCCAAATTCTCATGGGTTAACCGAAAAACATCTGATAAATCATTTAATTGCTCAGATAAATCCATTAATTCCATATCAGCACGCAAGTTAATATCGTCTGTATAGCGTCCATTGATTAAGTCTCTAATTTTTTGACTCATCTGTTTAATGATTTTTGCATTACGATAATCACGAACTGCCAAATGTACAAAGTAAATGGCAACAAAAATCAAAAGTAAGAGAATCGATAGTTCAAATAAGGATAAATTTCCTATAATATTATTAGTCATGTGCCTTCATATAATAGCCAACACCACGTCTTGTCAAAATGTATTCAGGACGGCTAGGCGTATCTTCAATTTTTTCTCTCAAACGACGAACAGTTACATCGACAGTTCGAACATCGCCAAAATAATCATAACCCCAAACCGTTTCAAGCAGGTGCTCACGAGTCATAACTTGACCAATGTGATTTGCTAAATGATGCAACAATTCAAATTCACGATGGGTAAGCTCAACTTCATTACCATATTTTTTGGCAACAAAGGCATCCGGAAGAATTTGTAAATTTCCGATAGTTAATTCTTGTGTACCAGAGATAGCATTTTCCTCTGCGACTGCTGTTTCAATCGTCTCAGTTCTTCGTAAATGAGCTTTTACACGGGCTAATAATTCACGATTTGAAAAAGGTTTGGTCACATAGTCATCTGCACCGATTTCAAGCCCAATAACTTTATCAAATTCACTATCTTTAGCAGAAAGCATAATAATAGGGATATGACTTGTTTTGCGAATTTCCTTAGCTACTTCAAGACCATCCAACTCAGGAAGCATTAAGTCGAGAATAACTAAGTCAGGTTTTTCTTCTTCAAAAGCAGTTACAGCTTCACGCCCATCAAAGGCAGTAATTGTATCATACCCTTCTTTTGTTAAATTGAATTTGATGATATCTGAAATTGGCTTTTCATCATCGACAATCAGAACTTTTTTCATTAAATAACTCCTACATTTTATTTTTTAATTGCCAAAAGCTTGATACTATTGGCCTCTTCATATTCATATCTATATGATTATACCAAATTTCAACTATAAAAGACAATTGCAGCTATCAGATTACAGAAAATAGTACTGTAATCTAAATATTCTAAAAATTTTGACATGGTTGGCTAATTATGATAAAATTACCTCAATACTTTTTATGTCAGAAAATCTGACATAATCAAAAACAGAAGGAGACATTATGGCACTAATTGAATTCAAAAATGTTGAAAAATATTATGGAGACTACCATGCGTTAAAAAATATTAACCTGAGTATTGAAAGTGGCCAGGTGGTCGTTCTTCTTGGTCCGTCAGGCTCCGGAAAATCTACATTGATTAGAACAATCAATGGCTTAGAAAAAATTGAATCTGGTAGTTTAGTTGTAAATAACAAAGAAATTGCAAGTAAAACTGCCAAGGAATTGGTCGAGTTACGTAAGGAAGTCGGAATGGTCTTTCAACACTTCAATTTATATCCTCACAAAACAGTTTTGGAGAATGTTACCTTAGCTCCCATAAAGGTTTTAGGTTTACCTAAAAAACAAGCTCTTGAACTTGCAGAAAAGTATCTCACCTTTGTTAACATGTGGGATCGTAAAGATTCCTACCCTTCGATGTTATCAGGTGGTCAAAAACAACGTATCGCAATTGCTCGAGGATTAGCAATGCAACCTGAATTACTCTTGTTTGATGAACCAACTTCAGCGCTTGACCCAGAAACTATTGGGGATGTACTTGCTGTTATGCAAAACTTGGCTTCTGGTGGGATGAATATGATTGTCGTGACCCATGAAATGGGATTTGCTAGAGAAGTTGCGGACCGTATAATTTTTATGGCTGATGGGGAGGTTTTAGAAGACACTACTGATGTCGCTGGCTTCTTTGATCATCCGAAAGAGCCTCGGGCGCAGCAATTCTTAAGCAAAATTATCAATCATACTAGTGATCGTATTCCGGCTAAGAAAATATCAAAACCTTAAGGAGGTAGTTAGATGAGTAAATTGAAAAAATTACTGGCTCTACTCCTTTTTGTTCTATTGAGTATCTCCAGTCTTCAACAAGTGAATGCCGACAGCAACAAATGGTTGTCTTCTAAGGAAATCAAGAAGATCCAAAAAGCAGGAATTATTCGAGTTGGTGTTAAACAAGACGTTCCAAACTTTGGCTACTACAGTCCAGACACTGGTAAGTATGAGGGGATGGAAGTCGAGATTGCTAAAGATATTGCTAAATCATTAGGTGTCAAAGCTGAATTTACGGCGGTTACAGCACAAACTCGTGAGGCCTTATTAGATAATGGACAATTGGATATGATTATTGCAACCTATACAATTACTCCTGAACGCCAAGCAAACTACTCTTTTTCCAAACCATATTATTTAGATGAAGTCGGTTTCTTAGTCAACAAGTCTGATGGCTTTAAATCAATCAAGTCACTAAATAATAAAACGATTGGTGTTGCTCAAGGATCAACCACTAAAGTAGCTATTGAAGAATTTGGCAAAGCAAACAATCTTCATTTCAAATTTGTTCAATTAGGATCTTACCCAGAACTAGCTATCTCTTTATATTCAACAAGAATTAGTGCTTTTTCTGTTGATAAATCAATCTTAACTGGTTATCAAAGTAAGCAAACACAAATTTTATCCGATGGTTTTAACCAACAGGCCTATGGTATTGCAAGTACTAAAGCAAATAAAAACCTTACCAATTACATTAATGACTTAATTAGTAACTGGCAAAAAGATGGCCATCTTAAAGCTATTTATAAAAAGCACCATTTAAAACCAGCTAAGGCTGACAAATAAGAAAGGAGCACTTATGGCTATTTTAACAGTAGTAACCAGTCCCTTTGCCCTTTCAAGATGGCAAAGTTTCTTTCAAAATTTAGATATTTTCTTCAAAGCCTTTTTATACACACTTGGCATGTCCATTGGCGCACTTCTCTTAGCCTTAATTTTAGGAACCATTTTTGGAGCTATGTCTACCTCAAAAAGAAAAAGCTTTCGAACTATCGCGCGTATCTACGTTGAACTATATCAAAATACACCTTTATTGGTTCAATTAGTCTTCGTCTTTTACGGACTTGCCATTATTACGCACGGGCACCTTATGATTTCGACGTTTATGACCGCTGTGCTCTGTGTCGGGATTTATCATGGCGCATATATCGCAGAAGTTATTCGTTCAGGAATTGAATCTGTGCCTCGGGGTCAAATCGAAGCGGCATTGTCTCAGGGATTTACATATGAACAAACGATGAGCCTAATCGTTTTGCCACAGGCCTTAAGAACTATCTTACCCCCAATGACCAACCAAGTGGTCAACCTGATTAAAAATACCTCAATTGTTGCCATCATTTCCGGTGCAGATATTATGTTCACTGCTAAAGCATGGGCATATGATACAACTAACTACGTCCCAGCATTTGCTGGAGCTGCTATTTTATACTTCATCTTATGTTATCCCTTAGCTCACTGGGCGCGTCATAAAGAAGAAGAAAACAAGAAAACTTATTCAGTATAATAGGAGGAAAGCAAATGTCAGAATTATTTTCAGGTGCCAACCTTACTTTTATCTTGAAAGGTTTTGCCCTAACACTCTATATTTCATTCGTTTCAATTATCTTATCAACCATCTTTGGAACAATTCTCGCAATCATGCGAAATGGAAAGAATAAGTTATTTAAAGTCATTTCTGGAATCTATATTGAATTTGTCAGAAATGTTCCTAACTTACTTTGGATTTTTATCATCTTCTTAGTTTTTCAAATGAAATCAACACCTGCCGGTATTACTTCCTTTACGGTTTTCACCTCAGCTGCTTTAGCAGAGATTGTCCGTGGCGGTTTAAATGGTGTAGACAATGGACAAACTGAAGCTGGACTGTCACAAGGTTTGAAGCCGTCGCAAGTTTTCCTTCTGATTGTCTTTCCACAAGCCATTCGCAAAATGTTACCAGCAATCATTTCTCAATTTGTCACTGTTATCAAAGACACATCGCTCTTGTATTCAGTAATTGCGATACAAGAACTATTTGGTAAGAGTCAAATTTTAATGGGGAAATTCTTCCAGGCTAAAGAAGTCTTCGCATTGTATGCTTTGGTTACGGGAATTTACTTTATAATCAATTTTATCATTTCAACACTATCAAGACGCCTAGCCAAGAAATGGGCACAGGCAAACTAAAAAAGGATCATTGGATCCTTTTTTTATCTTTAAAATTCACTAATTTAAGAAATCTTATTTTCCACTTATAGTACTGACTTTGTTTTTTCACATAACGATAAGGACTTCTACCTTTATAACCATAATATCCTTTGCCATTAAAATAGGACTGATCAAATTCGTCTGCTGCCCGATCATACCATCGTTTAACAATTAGCTTTGGAGAACGATATCCTTTTGAAATATCACGTCTAAATTGAGGATCATGTCGTCTGATTGGGTCAACATCTAAATCCCAGTGTCGTAAACCTTCTGTTCCATAATTAAAACTAGCACCATTAACTACACCACGTTCTGTAACTAATTCTGCGTCTGTTTCGTTAAGAAAGTTACCAAAACTGTCCAGAATAAATTCCGTATGGAATTTCATTAAAAGCTTAATATTATAGGAAATTTCATCATCCGGGAAAATCACTTGTCCATCTTCAAATTTCAATTTATTATGCAAACGTGACGATTCTTTAAAAGAATAATCGACTTGCTTTCGCCAAATAAAAGGCCCTCGTTTTTTTCTTAAATAAGAGGCCAGAGCTTGGGCATCAGTCATACCTTCTTTTTTGAAATTATTTCTTACATACTGAGCTTGCTGACTTGAGATGATATATCTAAACTGGTGAAGTCCTTTTTCTAATTTTCCTGGCTTACCAATACTACGTTCTGGAAAGGCCTGATTAACTTGCGCAGCAAACTCTTCCCAAAAATAATGATTGGGTTCTAAATCAGGATGGAAATGTTGCAGAATAGTCTTGGTTTCTTCGATTTGACCAGTCAGTTCTTTAGGAAGCTTGGCAATAGCCAAAACAAATTGTAAAACAAATTTGGGATTTTTATCAGTTTTATGAATGTTCCAATAAGTTAGAAAGAGAGGAGAGCCGATTCGGTAATCAATTCCGGGAAAATCATTAACTAAAGCTAAATCCTTTTTTGTCCAACCAATAGATGCCAAAAAGCGTAACTGCTGATAACGTTTTTCAATTGGTTTAATTGCCATAGAACTCCTCCTCCCAAAATGTTTTTTTCTATTATAGCTTATTTCCTAAAAAATCACACATGAAAAGAAAAAGAGTGGACAGAAATCAGTAATTCTGAGAATTTTGATTTTGTCGTCCCAATTAACACCTGCTTCTTATATAAAATTCTAAAAAAAGCTGAGACTCTGACCCCAGCTTTTTTTGAATTATATCATTCCTAAAATAACATTATATAGTAAGGCACCTAAAACCCCACCAACAATTGGGCCAAGAACAGGAATCCATGAATAACCCCAATCTGAATCGCCTTTATTTGGGATTGGTAAGATAGCATGGGCAATACGTGGACCTAGGTCACGAGCTGGGTTGATTGCATAACCAGTTGTGCCACCCAAACCAAATCCGACAACCATAACTACGAAACCAACAATCATAGCACCAAAACCTGATGATAATTTATTTGGACCTAAAGCCATTACAGTGATGACTAGAATAGCAGTTCCTAGTGCTTCACCTAAGAAGTTTGACCATGTGTGACGAATGGCTGGTGCAGTAGCAAAACAACCTAGAATGCTTGCTGAATCTGGTGTTTCTTTCCAGTGAGGATAATAGTGTAAGAACAAAAGAATTGCGCCACAGATAGCTCCAAGCATTTGTGCAATTAAGTAAATTGGAACTTGTCCCCAAGGAAGTGCACCAATTGAAGCCATTGCTAAAGTTACAGCAGGATTTAAATGAGCCCCACTCATGAAGCCAGTCATGTAAACAGCAATAGTTACAGCAAGTCCCCAGCCAAGAACAATAACGACCCAACCACTGTTTTGTGCTTTTGTTTTATTCAAAACTACGCCGGAAACGACACCATCACCTAAGAGAACTAAGACCATAGTTCCTAGGAATTCACCTATAAAGTTCATTATTAACTCCTCTTATTTTTTAATTTCTAATTCACATAATTGTTCCAAAACACCTGCTTTATCAACACCTGCTTGAATTAAAGCAGCTGCAGTGTAGGCCCCTTCAACAACCGGAACAGACATAATTTGAATTTTTTTGTCAGAAAAATCAATCGCCATTTCCAAATTCATTCTGGCAGAACCTAAATCGAAGAAAGCTAGTAAATCATTAGCTGAGTTATCATCAATGATTTCCTGTACTTGTTCAAAGCTTGTACCAATTTCACCGTCCTCATTACCACCAACGTAGGTAATTGAAACATCCTTAGCAACTTGCTCAAGTAAATCGACAATCCCTTGCGCCAAATTTTTTGAATGGGATACAATGATAATTCCTAATTCAGACATTATTCAACCTCCGCTTCTAACATGGCTTTGAAAAGTAGTGAAGACGAACAAGCCCCTGGATCAATATGACCAACCGACCGTTCACCGACATAAGAGGCACGCCCCTTAGTTGCCTTGATATCCTTAGTTGCTTCTAATGCCTGATCAATCACCTCTTGACTCAAATTGCCAGCTTTAAGCGCATCGACTACTGGCGACCACATGTCGACCATGGTTTTTTCCCCAACTTCAGCCTTACCTCTTTTTTGTATCATAGCTAAGCCTTCCGACAAGATTTCTGCTAAAGGCAGATTTTGGTCGGCTTTAGCCATTCCCATAAAGGCAGAGCCATATAAGGGGCCGGAAGCCCCGCCGACTTTACTCAAAAGTTGCATTGCCACCATTTTGAATAAGTCTTGACTGCTCTCAAATTCCTTGCTTTCAAGTTCAGCCACAACAGCCGCCATGCCACGCGCCATATTACCACCATGGTCACCATCACCAATTGGTGTGTCTAATTGACTGAGGTAGTCTTTGTTATCATTAATTTTATTGTTGAAATTACTTATCCATTTTTTTACTTTTAATAAGTCCATAGGCACTCCTTACCAAGCTACAGTTTCTACGGGGGCAGCTAATGCGTCAATCCACTCAACGTCTTCAAATTTAATTAAGGTTAGTGACAAGCCTGCCATATCAATAGCAGTCATGTAATTGCCTATCTTCTTGAAGTTAATTTCGAGGCCTTTTTCTGATAAGATGTGAGCAACATCATTAGCAAAAACATATTGTTCCATTAAAGGTGTAGCTCCTAATCCATTGATTAAAAGTCCAAAAGATTGTCCTTCTTGAATATCAAAATCAGAACTCAATTTATCAAGTAATTCTTTAGCTAATACATTTGAAGCTTGTAATTTTTCTTTTTTGTATCCTGGTTCACCATGAATACCTACACCATATTCAAATTCATCATCTTCTAAAACAAAACCTGGTTTGCCAACTTCTGGTACAGTTGCTCCTGATAGTGCTAAACCAATTGTTTTGATATTAGGAACTAGTTTATCAGCAATTGCTTTAACTTCCTCAAGTGATTTTCCATTTTCGGCAGCATATCCTAATATTTTATGGACTAAAATTGTTCCTGCAACACCACGACGTCCTTGCGTATAAAGACTGTCTTCTACGGCAATATCATCATCGACAATGACGCTGGCTACTTTAATATCTTCCATTTCAGCCATTTCTTGAGCCATTTCAAAATTCATGATATCACCAGAATAGTTTTTAATAACCATGAAAACACCGGCACCTTCATCAGCTGCTTTAATTGCTTCTAAAATTTGGTCTGGGGTTGGTGAAGTAAAAACTGCTCCACAGATTGCTGCTGAAAGCATCCCTTTTCCAACAAAACCAGCATGAGATGGTTCATGACCTGATCCACCACCTGAAATAATAGCAACTTTACCATTTTTTTCGGCTTTACGTACAATAACATCAAAGCCTTCTAAACGTGTTACTAGATCGCCATGCATATAGGATAAACCTTTAAGCATATCATCAACAATTTGACTTGCGTCATTCATGATTTTTTTCACGAGATTACCTCCAAAATTTTGTTTACGCTTTCATTTTAACTGTTCTTTGATTTTTTTAAAAGGGACAATTAAATAAATTTGTCCATATTCTTTTGTAATGGCTTTTGATAAGCTATAATTATAGAGATGATAATGATAGAAAGGGAATCTTATGGCAACGTCACTGATCACAAAAAAACGAATCGCCAAAGCCTTCAAAAAGGAATTAGAATATAAACCTTTTGATAAGATATCCGTCGTTGATATCATGGACCGTGCTGGGATTCGTAGACAAACTTTCTATAATCATTTTATTGATAAATTTGAGCTCTTAGATTGGATTTTTGAGACTGAACTGCATGAACATATCACCAATAATCTCAATTATATTACTGGTTTTCAGTTGTTAGATGAACTTTTATTCTACTTTGAACAAAACAAATTATTTTACGCACAACTCTTTGCAATCAAAGATCAAAATGATTTTTACAGTTATTTCGGCAACTATTGTCTAATTCTAATTGAAAAAATCATTTCTGAAATTGAACAAAAAGAAAATTTGTCCATTGCAAGTGACTATCATGAATTTCTCAAATATTATCATGGTCGAGCATTGGCTAATATCATTAAAACCTATGTCACCACAAATGACTTTTATCCACAAACTAAGTATATCAAAGAAATAATCACACTTTCTTTAAAAGGAAACTAGGAGGACCTATGGTCACAATACTTAATCATTATGATGAAATGATTTCCCAGTATATGAGTGGTGTCCTTGCCTCACATCCTCATCTGGCGAAATTAAAAGGTCTACCTGTCATTTATAACAGACACCAAGACCCATCAATTATACCAATTCTATCTGGAGGCGGCTCAGGTCATGAGCCTGCACATACTGGCTTTGTCGGCAACGGCATGCTTACTGCTGCTATCTACGGTCAATTGTTCACTCCGCCTAAAGCTCAAGATATCTTGGAAGCTCTGCGATTCTTAAATAAAGGAAAAGGCGTTTTTGTTATCATCAAAAACTTTGAAGCTGATATTCGTGAATTTCATGCTGCTATCAAGTCTGCGCGAGAAGAAGGTATTCTGGTAAAATACATCGTTTCTCATGATGATATTTCCGTTGATCCAAAAATGAATTTCCGGATGCGTCATCGGGGTCTTGCCGGAACAATCCTCTTGCATAAAATACTTGGGCAAGCTGCTTTAAATGGAGCCAGTTTAGAAGAGATTGAGAACCTTGCTTTTGAATTGGCGACTGAAATTGCGACGATTGGCTTTGCTACAAAATCAGCATTCATGCCTAATGCAACACTTCCTCTTTTTGATTTAAAAGAGAATCAAATTTCCTATGGGATTGGCATTCACGGTGAAGAAGGTTATCGCAAGGTCGACTTTTCATCTTCTGAACAATTAGCTGTCGAAATTATCAACAAGTTACAAATCAAATTTCATTGGCAAGAAAATGAGCACTTTATACTTTTAGTCAATAATCTAGGTACTGCTACAGATTTAGAACAAGGTATTTTCTTAAATGATATCATTCAACTTTTAGATGTAGAAGGACTCCAGCTCCCCTTCATTAAGAGTGGCAAATATATGACCAGTCTTGATCTGACTGGAGTATCAGTGACTCTTTGCCGGATTAAAGACCAAAAATGGCTTGAGTACTTACAAGCACCTTGTAATGCATACGCTTGGTAAGGCTGAAAACCACTCCTAGCCATTCCTACTGACCCAAAAAAAGTTGGACATTATATTTTAAGTTGAGGATTTAGTTCTGTACTGCATAGGACGAAGTCCTTTTAATTTTACTTTGATCCATTTATTGTTGTAATAATTTATAAAGCTTGTTCTTTAATAATCCGACCCTCAACAGGTATACCTGTGATTTGAGCTACTTAATTAAGATGAGCATCCTAGGCTGTTTTATCTAAACCCAAAGTCTCGTCCTGAGCTGATATTGCTTGGCCTTCTTTCACCACCGTCAATATCTTGACTTGCTTACGTTTTATCTTTACAGATTTATCTACTGCTGCTTCATATGCATTTAACTACTGCGCTCTCTATCTCTCACAGAAGATATGTCTGCTCGCTTAATGGAGAATGTACTTCCTTAACCTCAAATGAAAATACCATTTCACCTGATTCAAATCCCCAGGAACAGCCTTGGTTATGTCATAAATGGGATAGAAATCAGACACAAAAGACCTAATATTAATAAAGTAACCTTAATTTTTATAAAACAAAAGTCCCCCTATTACTAAATTGCTAATAATTATCATAACTTTCCTTTTTTCTTCAATAGACTTTCTCCTATTTTTTATTTTAAATAATGTAAATTATTATATTTCTTTCATAAAACATAAAAAAGAAACCCATCAATAGGGTCTCTTTTTTATATTATTCTGATACTGGACGAGATTTGCGAGCAATATCAGCTAATATATTGTCAACAAATTCTTCGATGCTTTCAGTATGTGTTGCCTTACTTCCGTAGCGACGGACATTAACAGCTTTATCTTCCATCTCTTTATCCCCTACGATTAATTGGTAAGGAATTTTACTTGTTTGTGAAGCACGGATTTTGTATTGCATTTTTTCATTACGATCATCAACATCAGCACGAATTCCACGATCACGAAGAGTTTTAGCAACTTCCCAAGCATAGTCAATATGAGCTTCGTTGGAAATTGGAATAACAGTCACTTGATGAGGTGCTAACCATGTTGGGAAAGCTCCTTTATAAGTTTCAATTAGGATTGCAGTAAAGCGTTCCATAGTTGAAATAACACCACGGTGAATCATCACTGGTCGATGTTCTTCTCCATCAGCACCTATATACTTAAGATCAAAACGTTCAGGCAACAAGAAGTCTAACTGAATAGTAGATAAGGTTTCTTCATTCCCAAGGGCTGTTTTAACTTGTATATCAAGTTTAGGACCATAGAAGGCTGCTTCACCTTCTGCTTCAAAGTAGTCAACACCCATCTCATCAAGAGCTGCCTTTAACATAGCTTGAGCATTTTCCCACATCTCATCATTATCATAGTATTTATGAGTATCTTTAGGGTCACGGTATGACAAACGGAAACGGTAATCTGTTAAATTAAAATCTTCATAAACATCGATAATTAATTGAAGTGCACGTTGGAATTCTTCCTGGATTTGCTCTGGTGTGACGAATAGGTGTCCGTCATTAAGAGTCATCTCACGCACACGTTGAAGTCCTGATAGTGCACCTGACTTCTCGTAGCGGTGCATCATCCCAAGCTCAGCGATTCGAATTGGCAACTCACGGTAAGAATGTACATGGTTTTTATAAACCTGAATATGGTGAGGGCAGTTCATTGGACGAAGCACAAACTCTTCACCATCGCCCATGTCCATTGTTGGGAACATGTCTTCTTGGTAGTGCTCCCAGTGTCCAGAAGTTTTGTAAAGTTCAACTGAGGCCATTGGTGGTGTGTAAACGTGTTGGTAACCTGAAGCTAGTTCTTTGTCTGTGATATAACGTTCAAGGGTCCGACGGATAGTTGCACCATTTGGCAACCAGAATGGTAGACCTTGACCGACCTCTTGGCTAATCATGAATAAATCAAGCTCTTTACCAAGTTTTCTATGGTCACGTTCTTTGGCTTCTTCTAAACGAGTCAGGTAAGCTTTAAGGTCTTTTTTATCAAACCAAGCAGTCCCATAAACACGTTGCATCATAGCATTATCACTATTACCACGCCAGTAAGCACCCGCAACATTGAGAAGGTGGAAGACTTGAATACGTCCTGTGGATGGCACATGAGGGCCACGGCATAAGTCTACAAACTCTCCTTGACGGTAAATAGTGAGGCCTGCTGCGTCATCAGCGTGTTCACTGATCAATTCAACTTTATAAGGATCGTCTTTAAAGATATCTAGTGCTTCATCTTTTGATACTTCTTCACGAATACATGGGAAGTTTTCTTTGACAATTTTTTTCATTTCTTCTTCAATACGAGGGAGATCTTCATTAGAAATTTGACCAGCTTGGTTGTCAGTATCATAATAGAAACCTTCAGTGATCGCTGGACCTACACCTAAGTGAATTTCTGGGAAGAGACGTTTTGCAGCTTGCGCAAATAAATGAGCTGCCGAGTGTCGAAGAACACTAAAAGCATCTTCGTGATCAGGAGTTACAATTTCAATTGATCCATCCTCAGTAATAGGACGAACTGTATCAATTAATTGTCCATTAAATTTTCCTGCTAAAGCTTTCTTTGCTAATGAATTTGAAATTGATTGGGCAATCTCAAATGTTGTTACGCCAGTTTCAAATTCACGGACTGCACCATCTGGAAACGAAATCTTAATCATCATTTTCTCCTTATATTCTTTAATTTAATATTAGCTATCTTAATGACCACCCCTACTTTATATAAAAATAGAAAAAACCACATCCTAAAAAGGACGCGGTTGCGTGGTTCCACCTTCATTCATCCAAGACAAAAACTATCTTGAACCTCTGATTGGTTATAAGGGAACCACCCTTTTATGTTTGCATAAAATCATGGAAGGAGTATTAAATTAGAATATGTGCTCTTTTCACCACCCAGCACTCGCTTATTATAAACTCTAATATAACATGTCTTCAAAATTATTATATCAATTTTTTCAAATAATACAAGGTCTATATATGATTTTTATTGGTTTAGTTCATTAGTCCAAGAAATCTCGTATTGCATTTACTAATTTTAGTGGTGCCTTGACGACTTTTGCTGGAGTCAGAACTGGGTTCTTTACTCCTCGCTTGGGTAAAAAGGCAACTCCCGAAACCAATTTCAAGGGTTCACGTTTTTCACGATTCATATAAAGTGATAACTTTTTACTATCTTTTGATGATTTACCAATAATCGTGTCTAAATAGAAAGTATAAATAGATTGTCCAAAGTGTTCAGATGAAATCTCAAAGCGTTTCTCTGCTAGTAAGGTCTGATCAATATCTGGAGTTTCAATTATCGCATCTATAATAGCATCTGCCAGTTCATCTTCATGATAATATAAGGTTCCAAACATCTTATCAGAAATCAAATCATCCAAATAAGGATTGCCATGAGCAATAATTGGCTTGCCACTTGCTAAACTTTCAATATAGGTTAATCCCTGTGTCTCACTTGTTGAGGCACTAACAAAGAAATCACAAGCCTTATAGTAATGAGCTACTTTTTCATGTGGGACCATACCTGTAAAAATAATATAGTCAATTAAATCCAGCTCTTCAGATAATAATTGAAGGTCCTCCAAATATGGACCACTTCCAACAATAACTAATTTGACTTTTTTGTTTTCCTTGATAACATTTGGTAACTGTCTAATAATAGCTTGGATATTTTTCTCGTAAGAGATACGAGAGAGACTTAATAAAAATGTCTCATCTGAAGCAATTCCTAAATCCCTTTTTAACTGATTCACATCATCTTGGCTAATATCTTCACGGACATAATTTTCCAAATGTATCCCTGTAGGAATGACCCGTTTTGGGATTTTTACCTCGTAACCATCTAGCAAATTTAATACAATCGGACTGGGACAAACAACTCCATCTAAATCCTTCAAATACCCTTTTAAAATGGGTTTAATCATACTTGGTCGAATTAATTTACCATTTGCGATGTAGCCAACATAATCTTCATACTGCGTATGATATGTATGAACAACGGGAATTCTTAAAGCTTTGCCAACCATTTTACCTAATAATCCCAAACTAAATTCAGTTTGCGTATGGATAATATCTAGGTCATACTGCTTTGCTATTTTATAAGAAGAAATCAAACCACGGTAAACAACACGACGATCTGTAAAAGACACAAAAGGAACGCTAGGAAGCCGAATAACGGTCGGATCCTCAAAGCGTTTAACATTCTTATCTGTTGTTGTAAAGACATAAACTTCATGCCCTTGTTTTTCCAGCTCATCCTTTAAGGTTCGAATGCTGGTTGCTACACCTGATACTTGTGGGAAATAGGTGTCTGTAAATAGACCTACACGCATCTTACAACTCCATTACTTTTTGGTACGCCGCGACTAATTGAGCCGCAACTTTTTCGATGCTACGACTTTCAGCGACTTGATATCCTTTTTGAGTCTTATCAACTTGACCAGAAAAAATTCTTTCTAAGCCTTCAACAAATCCATCCACATCACTAGCCAGTTCAGCACACTCTTGATCAATCCAACCACTATAAACAGGGATATCACGTACTAAAATGTTTTGTTTACTAGCCAGTGCCTCAAGAACAACAATGCCTTCCGTTTCTTCACGACTTGGGAAGAAAAAGGCATCCGCTGCTGTCATTGCTCCTTCATACACATCACCTTTAATGTAGCCAGGAAAGAGAAGATTCTGAGGGTGGTTATGCTCAACTAACTGACGAACCTCTGCTGGTATAATCCACTTATTTGTTTCCCCAAACCAAATAAAGCGAACATCTGGCATTTTTTGGGCCACCCGAACAAAATCATCAATACCTTTGCGAAGAAAATATAATCCTGCCCCAATAACAACTTTTTGACCTTTTTCAATTTTGAAATAGTCCCTAAAAGCTGCTTCCTTATCAGGATTTGCTCCATAATGACGCAAATCAATCCCATTTGAAATAGGAAAAATCGGTTGTTTGATGCCATAACTTTCAATCAAGGATTTGGAATACTCAGTTGGTGTAATAATAGCATCTGCATTTTTATAAAATAAACATAAATATTTTTTAAATAGTGGTGAAATGGTATTCGAAAAAATGAAGGAATTTCTAAAATCTTCCTCGGTTGAATGACCATGCATGATCACCTTTTTGCCTAAACGTTTGGCTTTTTTCATTAATAGCCAACTGTTAATACCATAGGTATTAATATGAACTAGATCATAATTATCGTCTGGATTTGTAGTATAGTCTTGTCCGACTAATGACAAAGCACGAGCTTGGTGTTTAATAGCCCGGCCAATGCCAGACTTACTTAAGTATTTTTCTGCTTCTAGATATAGTAAGACTCTCATAACCTCTATTATAGCTTATTTTAGCTGATTTGACACTAATAAGAAAAAAATCAGCCAAAAGGCTGACTTATTTTATTTTATTTTGTCCTTAGGTACCCATGCTGAAACAGAGCCTGCTTGGGCATGAAAATCTGCCCATCCATTTTCATCAATGGTCATTTCTTCGGAACTATTACCCATATAATCAACAAAAGTTTGGCCGGCATAGAGTTGACCAACTTCCATATGTTTCCAACCTTTATCGCCATTACTTACGACTACTGCTAAAGCAGACTGATGCTCGTCATCACCGAGTCTTGTCCAACCAATACAATTAGCGTGGTCGAAATAGTCAACTTCTTGTCCATAAGCAAATTCTTTCCTTAAGAAGGCTAATTTATCAAGGTCATTTTTAAAGGAAGGTTGACCAAAGTCATCACCTTCAATACCATAGTAATCTCCATAAAAGACACATGGCAAACCATCTTGACGAAGCATAACTAAGGAATAAGCAATCGGTTTAAACCAGTCTTCAATATTACTTTGTAATGATTGCCCTTTTTGTGTATCATGATTTTCTACAAAAGTGATTGCATGCATGGGATGAGTTTGAACCAAAGAACCATCAAAAATCTGACGCATATCGAAATTATTTCCTGCTTGACATGCTTGGTAAAAATTCATATGCAAGGCAACATCAAAGAGATCAAATTTATAGTCAATTAATTCAAGATAATGTTCTGTCGCATCAAAATCATCTTTCCAATATTCACCAAAGATATAAAAATTCTCATCAATCTCTGCTTGAATAAAGGTAATGAATTCTTTCATGAAGGAAGCATCAATGTGTTTAATAGCATCCAATCTGAAACCTTTAACTTGCGATTCACTGATGTACCATTTTGTCCAGTCTTTAAGGTGTTGTCTAACCTCAGGGTGTTTAAAATCAATATCATTAAACATGAGGTAATCAAAATTCCCTTTTTCATTGTCAACCGTTTCTTGATCTGCCCAACCTTTATTGTCACCAGCTATTAAGTAAATACCTGTTTCATTATTTCTTGCATCATAATCTAAACCAGAAAAATGATACCAATGCCATTTGAAGTTGTTATACTTATTTTCACGACCTGGGAAATTAAATCCTGTCCAGCCTTCTATTTCATATGGTTCAGAAATTGGTTCTTGACGATTTTCAGGATTCATCTTCAAAACGTAAAATGTCTCTTTTTGATCGGCATTTGCCTTATGATTTAAGACTACATCGGCAATTGGCTGAATTCCGGCTTTATTTAATTCTGAGACTAAAGAAAGATACTCTTCTTTGCTACCATATTTAGTTGGAACTGTCCCATTTTGATCAAACTCACCTAAGTCAAAAAGGTCATATATACCATATCCAACATCATTTGTACCAGTTCCTTTGAAAGCTGGTGGTAACCATATCTTGCTGATTCCTAATTTTTGTAATTCAGGAATTGAAGCTTGTAGTTTTTGCCAATGCTTACTATCTGCTGGTAAATACCATTCAAAAGCTTGCATAATTAAATCATTTGTCATAGAGATCCTTTTCTAAAAAAATCTACCTTTGCAGGTAGATTTACTATTTTGTTGTACCACGACGTTTGATACCATGGTTTAGGAGAATTTCTTTTTCTTCCAAATCTTCTTTGTTCATGATTTTTGTCAACATACGCATGCTGACAGCTCCTAAATCATACACAGGTTGACTGATTGAAGAAAGATTTGGTCTTGTATAGTCAACAACTGGTGAATCGTTACTTGTAATAATTTCAAAGTCCTCAGGAACATTTTTCCCTGCTGCAAATAAACCATTAAGTAAGCCTGCTGCTAATTCATCTTCTCCAACATAAGCTGCTGTAGCACCTGAATTGATTACGCGTTGAGCTAATTCAAAACCTTCTTTATAAGAATAATTAGCTTCAAAAACTAATCCTTCTTTATAGTCCAACTTATTCTTTCTAAGTCCTTCTTTATAGCCTAGTAATCTCACTTTTCCATTGATATCATCGATTAGTGGTCCAGACACAAAAGCAATTTTTTTGTGATTTTCTACTAAAATATCAATTACATTGGAAACTGCCAATTTATAATCAATATTAACACTTGGTAACTGATGTTCCAAGTCAACTGTTCCAGCTAGAACGATTGGTGTACGTGAACGAGAAAATTCTGCACGAATTTTCTCTGTTAAATGGTGACCCATAAAGATAATACCATCTACTTGTTTTGCAAATAGAGTGTTAACAACACTTACCTCTTTATCATCATCTTCATCACTTGATGCAAGGACAATATTATACTTGTACATTGCAGCAATATCATCAATCCCTTTTGCTAAAATTGAAAAATAACTATTGGCAATATTTGGAATTACCACACCTACTGTAGTTGTTTTTTTACTTGCTAGTCCTCGGGCAACTGCATTAGGACGATAATCTAAACGGTCTATAACTTCCAACACTTTTTTGCGTGTATTTTCTTTAACGTTTTTATTTCCGTTGACAACACGACTTACTGTTGCCATAGAAACACCTGCTTCGCGAGCAACGTCATAAATCGTAATTGTATCATCTGTGTTCATTGTTTTATCTTCCTTTCTACTTGAAAATTACGCTTTCAAAACTAATTCTAGCATGTTTTGGAAACACTTTCAAGTAAAAATGATACAATTTGAAAACTTTTTCAATATTCAAAGGAAAGCTTGCAATTTTGCACTATTTTTGAAAAAATAGAGATAGAAAGAAGGTATACCATGACTAAATTAGATAAGATACGTCATTTTATCAAAGAATCAGAGGCTGAAGTTGCAGTCTTTTCAGACCCTGTTACAGTAAATTATCTTTCTGGCTTTGATTGTGACCCTCATGAAAGACAAATGTTCTTATTTGTTTTTCATGATAAAGAACCACTCCTATTTGTACCTGCATTAGAAGTTGCTCGAGCAAAGTCAATTGTTTCATTTACTGTTCAAGGTTATTTAGATGCAGAAAATCCTTGGGAAAAGATTAAAGTAGCCTTACCAATTAAAGATGCAAAACGTATTTATGCGGAATTTGATCATTTAAATGTAACAAAATTCCAAGGTTTACAGACTGTTTTCTCTGGTCAATTTGATAATTTGAGTCCAATTATCCAAAGAATGCGTTTAATTAAATCTAAAGATGAAATTGAAAAGATGCTAGTTGCTGGTGACTTTGCCGATAAGGCAGTCCAAGTTGGTTTTGAAAACATTTCATTAAATGTTACAGAAACTGATATTATTGCCCAAATTGAATTTGAAATGAAAAAGCAAGGTATCAATAAAATGAGTTTCGATACTATGGTTTTAACAGGTGATAACGCAGCTAATCCACATGGTATTCCAGGTACCAACAAAATTGAAAATAATGCTTTGCTTTTATTTGACCTGGGTGTTGAAACTTTAGGATATACCAGTGATATGACAAGAACAGTAGCTGTCGGAAAACCTGATCAATTCAAAGTCGATATCTACAATCTTTGTTTAGAGGCACAATTAACCGCACAAGAATTTATTAAGCCAGGTGTCACTGCTGCTCAAGTCGATGCTGCTGCACGTGATGTAATCGAAAGAGCAGGTTACGGTGAGTACTTTAATCATCGCCTTGGACATGGTTTAGGAATGGATGTCCATGAATTCCCATCAATCATGGAAGGTAATGACATGGTTGTTGAAGAAGGCATGTGCTTCTCAGTCGAACCTGGCATTTACATTCCAGGAAAAGTTGGTGTCCGCATTGAGGATTGTGGCTATGTCACAAAAGATGGCTTCCAACCATTTACTAAAACTCCAAAAGAACTCCTTTATTTTGAAGGATAAAAAGATTGGTTAGATGCTTTTATCTAACATAAAACCCAGTCCTAACGGACTGGGTTTTATTTCTTTTCAATGGAAGGTAATTTCCCATAACTAATTCGATGTAAATAGATGGCATAAGCAAGTAAAATTAGACACTGTGTAATAACAATAATAATTGCTAGTGTATCAATCTCGTTTCCTGTGATAATGCCAAAGTAATCATGAATAGCATGCCAGATAATTACCGTCAGTAGACTCTTTTCAATAACAACAATATAGGCTGCTACAAGTCCAAATAAGAAGGCAAAGACAATCTGAAAACAAACATAAATGATACTGCTCCCACCTGCTAAATTAGCCATGTGGAGTAGTCCAAATAAAAGACTGGAACCCATTATTCCAAAAGTAATACTTTTAGTTGATAGTAGCCGTAGGATAATTGCTCTAAAAAAGAGTTCCTCACTGATTCCAACAAAAATAGTAAAAGCTAATAGGACTAAAAAATAAGTTGCGGGATGGTCAAACTTGGGTATCGCAATTAATGTACAGATTTCAATTAAAATGATAGGTAAATAATATAATTTAATTTTCGGTGAGCTAGCAAAAAAATAATGCTTTTTTATCTTACGGTAGATTAAATAGCCTACAACTACTGCGATGAAAAAACAAAAAGCTTCTACCATATAAACTTTAGTTGGGTCAGTAATATGTTTGAGTTGAATTAGAACACCTGCAATTGTTGGAAATATTACCATCAATAGGGCGAAGCCAATACTCTTAAAAATTTGTTTCATGATTTATCCTCTTATTTCAGAACTGAAAGCAAGCCTTGAAAATTTTGTTGAAGTATTTCTTCAATTTCTGAATGATCAAGATCTACTTGGTTAGTATATGCAAATGTTGCAATTCCATGTGTCGTTAACCACATATTACGTAGTAATTTTAGAGCTACAGTTTCTGATAGATTTAAGGTATGAGCTAAATCTCTAACGAATGATTGACTCTCTTCATCCGTAAAAAATGCACTAAAACTTTCCTTTTTAAAATAGTCCATTAAAAACAAAGAATGAAAATAATTGGAATACTCATTGGCAAAAGAGATATATGCCAACCCTACAGTTAGAAAACTATCCTTTTCTTCTTTAACGAATTGTGAGGTATAGTCATCATAGAATCTTTCAATAGCAATTCCTAGTTCCAATATCAATGTTTCCAGATTTCCAAATGATGAGATAATTGGCTGAGTAGAGCAGCCAATATAGGTCGCAAATTTCCTGAAACTCAAATTTGACATCCCAAATTCATTTACATACGCCAACCCTTTTTCTAGAAGTAACTGCTTACTATATTTCTGTTTTGGTCCTCTCATCCTGCCTCCTTATAATATATAACAACTGTTATTTAATTATAGCCATTAAAAAAAGACTTGTCAAGCTAAACTAGAGCTTAAACAAGTCTTGGAGTCTAAGTTTCTTTAAAATTAAAACTATACCAAACCTGTAATAAATCTAAAAGTGCTAAATTCTCCTGAGGGAGACTTGCAACAACATTTTGTCGTCCATTATTAGGCCGATCTTGCAAAGCAATTTGCAACTCACCCTTATATTGACCAGCTAAATCATTACCAATTGTCACCATACCACGTTTAATATCGACGGTATTTTTAGGGGCAATAGCATGTGCTTTATAGGTCACCCTTGGTTGACTTGATCTAATCATATAATCCGATTTATCACCACGATAGAGGTGTTGATTGTTTAAGAGGATTTCCTTTTCAAGGTCAGTTAATTCTTCCACAAGTTGCACTGGTAGAATTGGCAGACTTGCTTTGAAGCTTTCAGCTACTGTTTTCAAATCCTCTTCCGTGAGGAGTGATGATGAGATCAAAATATCATCAATGTAACCAGTCATCTTCAATAAAGAAACTTGAGCAGCCAATGACATGTCTCTTTGAATTTCTGCAGAAACCATCCGATCAGAAAGTGGCCATGGACCAATTTTGCCGTCGGGACTATCAATAAAGGCTGCAGTTTCTAGATTGTAGTTTTTGTATTGCTTTGCGGTTTCTACAAAATAATCAAAGGATAGACCTGTATATGCTTGAGGATAAAAGTTATGCGAGCCAATTAAGAGTTGACGGTTGGGTCCGAAGTCATTAACCATTTCGATGTAATGTTGACCTCTTGAAATGTTCAATTCAATTTTAATGCCAAATGGATTATGTGTTAGCATAGCTTCTTCATAACCAGTAAATCCTTCGTCAAGACGGAGCGCATCTATCCCCATTTCATTAAAGACTTCTAATTGGTTGTAGGCAATATCAAGAGCTTTAAAGAGTCTTGGATTTACATCCAATGAAGTTTTAAGCCCATTTTCATTTCCATAATGGATGATTTCTTTAAAGGTTTCAACTGTTTCTTGGGCATTATCTGCTACTTCAAGCATTGACGTAAATAAACGTGTGTAACCATATTTGCGCGCCAAGTCAATATAACCCTTCATATCAGCCATACTTGATTTGGACGGGTAAACAGAAATTCCTAATTGTCCCATAATATACTCCTTGGTTATTAAAAAATAAAATACCTCAAGTCACTAAGTGAGCTGAGGTATTTTAGTGAATTATGCTACTGTAGCAGCTTCTGCAGCTACTGCTTGTTCTTCAGCAACAAGCTTATTGTCATAATATTTGATGAATGGTAACCAGATTAAGAAAGCAACAGCAATACATACTATAGAAAGAATAGCAGCTTTAATGTCACCACCAGAACCGATGAAGGCACCGAATCCACCAGGTGTTGGCCATGGAGTTTGAACGATTGCTTCTTTAACAATGTTTAAGTTAACAACAACATAAGCTAGAACCGCTGTAACTACTGGAGCACAGATAAATGGAATAGCTAAGATTGGGTTATAAACGATTGGAAGACCAAAGATAAGTGGTTCATTAATGTTGAAGATAGATGAACCGATAGCCGCACGACCAAGCATTTTCAATTGTTCAGATTTAGCAAGTAGTGCCATGAAGATACACACACCAAGAGTTGCCCCTGAACCACCAATTGTAACATAGGCATTAGTGAACTCACCAGCAAAGGCAAAGTGTGCACCATTTACGTTTTCAGCCATGTTAGCAAGAAGAATTGGGTTAACAAGGCCCATAACGATGTTTGCACCGTGGATACCAACTAACCACAATGCGTGAACTAGGAAGTAGATTACGATGATACCACCAATTGAATTGGTAATATTTTTAACGAAACCAAATGGGATAGCGATAACTTTATAGATATCTGTACCCATCATGATGAAAGCACCATTGATGAAGATAACTGTAATTGCAACTACAAATGCAGGAATCAAGGCTGTAAATGAACGAGCAACACCTTCTGGAACAGCTTCTGGCATTTTAACAACCCAGTTTTTAACAACACAGAGACGGTATAATTGAACAGCAAGGATTGCCATCAAGATACCAGTAAATAGACCTGATGTTGACAAACGAGCTAAGCTGTCGCCTCCTACAGTCCAACCATTGATAGTTGTTTCTGTTGCAACTAAAGTCATATTTCCTTTTGTGAAAGTTAATTCAGGAATAGTCATGAAGAAAGCAAATACAGAAAGAATACCACCATTAAGTGGGTTTAAGTTAACCCCATCTTCTTCAGCATAAATCTTAGTATATTCATAACCAATAACTAATGCGAAGTAAAGGGTTAAAATCCCCATTGAACATTTATAAGCTAGTAATGTTAAAGCTGCAAATTTATCAAATGAGCCTGCCCAAATACCTGCTAAAAACGGAAAGGCTTGTGGGAGTACTCCCAAAACCAAGAATGCTGAACCGACGATAGTAAGTGGGATACTTGCCATCCCAGCAGCTACAATCGCACGTACAGGACGCCAAGTTGATACTTTCCCCATTGGCCCCATGAGGTACTTCTCTAAAATTTCAAACATTAATCTTACCTCCTAATTTATTTACATTAATAATGTTTGCTAAGGTTAAGTGATGCCAAATAACGATTTATTCGAACGAATTGTCTATCTTTATTGGTATCGATACGGCTAATTTTGACTAACATCCAGAAGGAAATAAGTATACCAAGAACTAGAATACCAAGAATGAATAATCTTGTTGAAAGATTTTCATTGAAGAATGGATATAATAGTTGTGATTGGCCAACTAAGGTTAGTAGTGCCAAACAACTATTAGCCGCAATAGTTGCTTTAAACAATAATTTTGATTTCTTTGCTTCTTTTTGCTCAGTGGTATACATTCTAAATTGCTCCCACATGCCAAGACCAGCAAAAATTCCCAAACCAATTGGTAACAACATTGCCGAAGTGGCATTTGATAAATAGAGCGTTACACCCCAATAGAGGTTTACGAAGAAAAAGAATGTCACTACATATCTCACCATGAAATAACGAGTATAATACATGGTTTTTATAGCATTTGTTTTACGTAGAGACTCTACTCTTTCCATTTCTTTTTTTGTCATTTGCCTTACTCCTTCATTGCATTATTTAATGCGTTTGTACAATTCTAACATCTCAATAGCAACTTCACGAAGCGTCATTGTTGTCATCAAATGGTCTTGTGCATGAACCATAATGATTTCAATTGTGATTTCAGTACCACCTGCGTATTCTTGTAAGAGGTGAGTCTGAGCTTTGTGAGCTAATAGTAATTCTTCATTAGCAGCTTCTAGTAATTCTGAGGCTTTATCATAATCACCTTCACGCATAGCTGCAAAAGCTTCATGAACTGTAGTTCTAGAATTTCCACTATTTAAAATAATTTCAAATGCAGCCATTTGCACTTCTTCGTTTGTCATTTTTTTCTCCTATTTTAATGTTAATAATATTTTCTTAAAGCAGTCGAAATCATGACATTCAAGCAATTCTTGTTTAGTTTGTGGATTTTCCGTTAAATTAACAATTAATTTAGTCATTTCTGCTAAACCATCGTTTTTATAAATCGAAGGTGAAACTAAGAAAACAAATTTGATTTTTTCAAATCCTTCCTCCCAGTAAATTCCTTCCGGAATCACCGCAATTCCAATTTTTGCTTCTCTGTCTAATGATTTCAAGGGATGTGGAACAGCTATGTCTTGATCGAAAATAACCGTACTCATCGATTCACGATTTGCAATTAATTCTCTCATCGAGATTTGATAATTCTCGATATCTTTACTATCCATTGCTCCTACTAATTTTTCAAGTACTGTTTTTTTGTCACAGTCATGCAAAATCATAAAAGCATCTTCAGAAAAATGATGATCAAAAATTTCGTTTATTTCTAATTGATTACTTTCAGCTCCACGACCATGCTGTTTGCTTTCTATACTGATAAAGTGTTTTTTTAATTCCTTCACTTCTTCATCTTTAAGAAAGACACTAACTGTAAAGACTGGGATAGAGAACACCAGATTAGTTAAGTCAATTGTTGAAATTATGACATCAATACCTTCTAAATTCTCATCAGTAATATCATAATAGCCAACTAAATTAGCAATGTTCAATTGTCTACCAAGTTCATTTTCCAAACGCATTCTAAGCATCTGAGCACTTCCATATCCGGTAGCACAAATAACTAGAGCATTTAGTTTATTATTTTGATGAAACCGTTCAATTCCCGCTAGTATATGGAGAGAAACGTAAGCAATTTCATCATCTGATAAGGAAAAATCTTTAAAATATCTTAGATGACTCATTAAACTTCTTGAGACAAGAAAGGCTTCTTTATATTGTTTTTGGATATCTTCTAATAAAGGATTATCCAGACGAACCCCGTTTCTCACACGTTCTAATAAGACTTCTAAGTGTTTCAATAAACCTTCTAGGAAGGTGAAATCTTGAGTAAATTGATAACCATAGTGCAAATCAATATCATTTGCTGCGTCTATCAAATCTTGTCTTAAACTAATTATTTCTAAATCATCTGAATGTGATGAATTAATACTTTCTGAAATTAAATGAAGAGCAATGTAATTTATTTCTTCATCTGGAAAATCAGTTCCAGTCACTCGATTTATTCGATTAATAATATTTGTAGCAACACCAATTTCCTTTTTGAATTTTTCATTGTCAATAATTAATTCAGAAATTTGGAATCCATCTTTTACTCTGGAAATGGCTAAAGCAATATGAACTATCAGATTCTGAATTACAAAATCAGACAATTTTAGATATTGGCTCCGGCATTCGTCAAGTACAATAATGGTTAATTCTTCAAAACTAATTGGTAGTTTAAAGAAGTCATCACCAATATACTGATGAATATTCTTTAAGAAATGCCCACTGTAAAAATAGTCCATAATAAAGTGGCGCTTATTATGCTCAGCGCCACTAACATAGACACCTTTATTTGCTCGACTTTCAATTGTTAATTGATAACGAGCGAATTCATTTCTTATTTTTTTAAAATCTGATGATAAAGTCGATCGACTAACGTATAACTGATCCATTAAATCTTCAAAGAAAACATCCTCTTGTTCGAAAATTAATTTATTGATGATGAAATTATGACGATCGTTGATATCAATGTTATCCGTACCAACTTGAATATTATTATCAGAAACTAAATTTAGATAAGCTGATTCTTCAGTCAGGTCTAACTTATAACCGTATCCTTGTTTAGAGATAATATTAATATTTTCTTCCTCAGTAACAAAAGACAATAAAGATTTGATATATGTTCTTACAGTTCGATCTGAGCATTTCAAGTGTTCAGCTAGCACTTTACTGGTAACATACTCTCCTCGATTTTGGTATAAGTATTGTAAGATAAGCTTTTCCTTTTGACCTAACATCTGTTATCTCCTTTAGAAAATGTACTATCTCTAGTATACTAAAATTTCAGAATATTAGAAATTAGATATTTTCCTTTACAAGAGTTGCCATTTTTTCAATTCCCATTGGAATTGGAATGTAAGCTTGTGGTGGAATTTGAACAACTGGTTTGTTAACTTTAGCACCAGCATCAGCAAATTGTTTGAAGTGCATTTTTGTTTGTGGACTTACTAGGTATAAGTCATAAGCAGATGATGAAATTAATTTCCCACCTTCAGGAACACCAACAGCATTCATTTCCACTTCAACTCCTTGTTCAGCAAGTAGAGTTTGAGTTTTTTTAGCAATTAGTGATGATGACATGCCTCCGGCACAGATAATTAACGCTTTAGTCATTTGACTGCCTCCTGTAAAGTTTTGTTATTTTGTATCTTAATTATATGTGTATACGCTTTCAATGACCATAGCTACAATTTCCGTATCACTACGGAAAAGAATAAGGCAAAAAAAAAATTTTCCAAAAAGAAAACAATAATCAGAGATTATTGTTAGATTGCGCCTATTGAGCCTGATAATTGGATAGATGAAACGATAACTTGAGATAAGGTCAAATGATACTCTAACATAAGAAACTCTTTTAATTTGATATCACTTAATTGAGATTGTACTGAATAAATCCCTTTATCTTTATCATCACTAATAATTTTTACTTTTTCCAAAATCTTATGATTTTTTCCTAAGTCAATTGGAGTTGAGACCTCTTCAAAACGGATTAAATAATTATACCCAATTCGTCTACTAAATAGGATTTGGTTTTTTACAATAATGATAACTAACAGAATAAATAATATAAAAGAAGTAATAATCAATGATACTTCTAACATAAGAATCTCCTTATTCAGATTATTTCCAAGAAAATTATACCTTCTTTTGAAAGCGTTGTCAAAATTTTAACAAAAAATTCCATCTGAGACTGCAAATCAGATAGAATTTCATAAACTTTTAAAGTTGTTTGATGATTGAAATTATTAACAAAAGAAGCTCAATCTCATTAATTTAAAAATAATTTAACTTCCTTGCCTGTAAATTAAAAGTTACAAACTTTCGCCGTTACTTGCAATCACTTTTTTATACCAATTAAATGATAATTTAGGTGAGCGATTATTAGTACCGTTTCCTTGATCATCTTTATCTACATAGATAAATCCATAACGTTTACGCATTTCACCAGTGCTAGCTGAAACCAGGTCAATACAGCCCCAAGGTGTGTACCCCATTAAATCAACGCCATCTTCATCAACAGCTTTAATCATTTCTTTAATATGGGCACCTAAGTAATCAATCCGATAGTCATCATGAACCATGCCATCAGGTTCCAATTGATCTATTGCGCCAAAGCCATTCTCAACAATAAATAAAGGAAGGTGATACATGTCTGTAAACCAGTTTAATGAATAGCGGAGCCCTTCTGGGTCAATTTGCCAACCCCAGTCCGAAGCTTTTACATAATCATTTTTAACTAAATCTTCTGTTTCCATATAGTCATAATGTGGATTATTTGGACGATGAGAGTCAATAGCAAATGACATGTAGTAAGAGAATCCAATATAGTCAACAGTTCCTGCCATAAGATCCTTTTTGTCTTCTTCAGTGAAGTCAACCGAAATCCCTTTACGTTCCCAATAATTCAAAATGTGATTTGGGTAATAGCCATGGACATGGACATCAGTAAAGTAATAGCGTTTTTGCATCGCTTTCTGAGCCATTAAGATATCGGCTGGTTTACAAGTCGCTGGATAGATTGGACACATGGCAATCATACAACCAATTTCAAAATCAGGATTGATTTCGTGACCGATTTTTGTCGCACGCGCCGCAGCTACAAGCTCATAATGAGCTGCCTGATACATAATTGCTTCACGGTCATCTCCTTCTTTGTACACAATTCCTGAGTTAGTAAATGGTGCAAAATCCTCCATGTAGTTGGCTTGATTATTGATTTCATTAAAAGTCATCCAATATTTAACTTTGTCTTTGTAACGAGTAAATACTGTTTCTGCAAAACGAACAAAGAAGTCAATCACTTTACGGTTAGTGAAGCCACCATACTCAGTAACTAAATGATAAGGTAATTCAAAATGGGAAAGTGTAATAACAGGTTCAATGCCATATTTTAAACATTCGTCAAATAAATCATCATAAAATTGAAGTCCTTCTTCATTTGGCTCCAATTCATCTCCATTTGGGAAAATACGAGTCCAAGCAATTGAAGTACGGAAACATTTAAAGCCCATTTCAGCAAAAAGTTTAACATCCTCTTTATAGCGATGATAAAAATCAATAGCATCATGGTTTGGATAATACTTGCCATCTAAAACTCCGGCAGTAATTTCACGAGGAACACCATGGCGGCCAGAAGTCATCACATCCGCTACACTAGGTCCTTTACCACCTTCTTGCCACCCTCCTTCGAGTTGGTGAGCAGCAACTGCCCCACCCCATAAAAAGCTATCTGGTAATTTCGACATGTTCTAATCCTCCTATTATTTCATACTATCATTGTAGCAAACGGTTACATGATTTAATATTTGAAAAATTTCCTTATAGAAAAGGAAAGTAGCAAACAATCATGAATTTTTGTCATCAGAAAAGCTTTATGCTATCATAACACTATACAAAAAGGAGGAAAATCATGGATACAATGCGTGAAAAAGTAAAAGAAAGTTTTTATTTTAGAACAGCTGTTCGCGTGTACAACGATAATAAAATTCCCGATGAGGATCTTAATATTATTTTGGATGCGGCATGGCGGAGCCCATCATCAGTGGGCCTAGAAGGCTGGCGTTTTGTCGTCTTGGAAAACGAAGACGTCAAAGCAGAGCTAAAAGAATTTGCCTGGGGGGCTCAATATCAACTAGAAACAGCTAGTCATTTTATTCTGTTAATTGCTGAAAAAAATGCCCGCTATGATGGTCCATCAATGCGGGAAAGCCTTGTCCGTCGTGGTATTAAAGATGGTGAAGGCATGATCAGTCGCCTAAAAACCTATGAAGATTTCCAAAAACGGGATATGGATATGGCTGATAACCCACGCGCACTTTTTGACTGGACGGCAAAACAAACTTATATTGCTCTTGGCAATATGATGATGTCAGCAGCCTTATTAGGTATCGACTCATGCCCAATTGAAGGATTTGAATATGCAAAAGTTGATGAAATTTTGGCAAAACACAATATCATCGATCCAGAAAAAGAAGGCATTGCTAGTATGATGTCCTTAGGTTACCGACTAAGAGACCCAAGACATCCGCAAAACCGTAAAAATAGAGATGAAGTCATTTCATTTTATAAATAGGAGACTGATATGAAAGCATTACATACTTGTATTCGCGTTAAAGATTTAGATAAATCTATTGATTTCTACACCACAGCTTTTCCTTTCAAAGAAACACGCCGTCGTGATTTCCCAGAAAATAAGTTTACCTTAGTCTATTTAGCCCTTGAAGGTGAAGACTATGAACTTGAATTAACCTATAATTATGACCATGCAGCCTATAATTTAGGTGATGGCTATGGCCATATTGCTGTAGGCACAGAAGACTTTGACAATGATTATGACAAACATAAAAAAGCTGGCTTCCCAGTGACTGATATCAAAGGCTTGTCAAAAACATCAGCACGCTACTACTTCATTCAAGACCCAGATGGGTATAAAATTGAAGTCATTGATTTGAAGAAATAAAAAGAAAGAAGCTGGGACAGATTTCCCTAGCTTCTTTCTTTTTAACGTGAATTCACGCTTTTCATAACACGTTTGATATCACGATCTTGTTCACGACGTTTCAATGATTCACGTTTATCAAAATCATGTTTCCCTTTTGCCAGACCAATCAAGACCTTAGCAAAGCCATCTTTCAAATAAATCTTTAAGGGAATCAAGGTCATCCCAGTTCCTTTAAGTTCATTTGCTAGATGCTGAATTTCTCGTTTTTTCATCAAGAGCTTACGTGTACGCTCTGGATCAGAATTCCATATATTTCCTTGTTCAAATGGTGCAATATGGACATTCACTAGCCAAACTTCATTATTTTTTATCTGTGCAAAACCATCTTTTAATTGGATACGAGCTGCGCGGACACTTTTAATTTCTGTACCAGTTAAAACAATCCCAGCTTCAATGGTTTCGACGATATGATAGTCATGCCTAGCCTTTTTATTTTGTGCAAGTAGATTACCTTCGCCTTTAGCCATTAACGACTCCTTTTCTTACTATTCTTTTTGGCAGCGTCTTTATAGAAAGGTTTTCTTCCCTTTTTCTTCGGTGCTTCCTCTTTGTTTTGATCATTTGATTTGTTTTTTGGGAATCGGTCGCCCTTCTTAGAATCGTTATTTCTGCGACGATTATTTTGTCTGTCAGGTTTTTCGACTTTTTCTTTCACATCAAATTCACTTGGAAGATATTCAAAGTCAATATCTCCAGTTTCTTTATTTGCTTTGACCAATTTAACATGAATTGGCTGACCGACTTTAAAGACTGTTCCTGACTTCTCACCTTGTAAGGTCATATTACGTTCATTGTAATTATAGAATTCTGGAAGACTGGTAACATGGATTAAACCTTCAATGGTATTTGGTAATTCAATGAACATTCCAAATTTAACTACGCTGGCAACAATGGCATCAAATTCTTCACCAACGTGTTCTTCCATGTATTCAGCTTTCTTCATAGCTTCTACTAAACGTTCAGCGTCAATGGCACGACGTTCTAAGCGTGAAGATGATGCAGCTAATTCTGGGATAACCTGTGCAAAATGTTCCTTCTTCTCTTCGGTCACATGACTATAATCACGAATCATCCGGTGAACAAGCAAGTCAGGGTAACGTCTGATTGGACTAGTGAAATGTGTGTAATACTCAGCAGCCAGTCCATAGTGACCATGATTAGTTTCTGAATAGCGAGCTTGTTGCATGGAACGTAGTAACATCATGTTCAGTACTTCTGCCCCTGGCTGGCCTTCAACTTTGGCCATAAAATCTTGTAGAGCTTCTTGTGAGATTTTATTTGCCGTACCTTTAATTTGAACACCAAAAATACTTGCATAGTCCAAGAATTTTTGTAACTTCTCTGATTTTGGTTCTTCATGGACACGGTATATAAATGGCAGCTTAGCTTTTGAAAAATGCTCGGCTACACACTCATTGGCTGCTAACATGAAAGATTCAATCATCCGCTCTGCGATTCCGCGACTGCGGACCACAATATCAACCGGCATACCTTTATCATTGACAATAATACGGGCCTCAGAGGTGTCAAAGTTAAGGGCTCCGCGTTTGACACGCATGGTTTCAAGGATTTTATGAAGGACTGCCATATCTTGGACTGCCTCAACAATAGGTGCAAATTCATCAAGGGCCTCTTCATCGCCAGCAATCATATCATTTACACGGCTATAAGTCATTCTGAAAGTAGTATTAATGACAGATTGACAGATTTGATAATCAACAACTTTACCTTGCATATCGATTTCCATAATGGCTGACTGTGTCAGACGGTCCACGTTTGGATTCAATGAACAAATGCCATTAGAAAGACGTTCTGGTAACATTGGAACAACGCGGTCAGTTACATAAACAGATGTTCCACGTTCAGCAGCTTCACGATTTAAGGCAGAACCTTCAGTTACATAGTATGACACGTCAGCAATGTGGACACCTAGTTCGAAGTTCCCATTTTCAAGCTTTTTGATATGAATGGCATCATCTAAGTCCTTGGCATCAGCGCCATCAATGGTAATGGTAATTTCTTTGCGTAAATCAACACGTCCCATTAAATCCTTATCACTTGGTGCATCTGGTATAGCATTTGCTTCAGCTAAGACATCATCTGGAAACTCTGAAACAATATCCATTGATTCCAAAACTTCTAAAACATCAATCCCAACATCCCCTTGATGACCAACAATATCACGGACATTTCCCACAAAATAATCATGTCCTCTTGTTGGGTATTTTTCAATCTCAACTTTAATAATTTCTGATCCGTCCAAAACAACTGGCTCTTTTTTGATATAAATTGGTTGTTGAATTTTTTGATTTTTGGATTTAATATAACCAGCATATTTTGGCTTATCATCATCTAAAACAAATTTACCTACAACAGTTGTTAGGGCATGTTCAACCACTTTGACAACTTTTGCTTCAGCAGCTGTCCCTTTTATACGATCTGCAGGTTTTTTGATAGTTACTGCAACCTTGTCACCATCAATAGCATAACCAACATCATTACGTCCAATGAACATATCATCTTCATTTTCATCAACAAATAGGAAACCAAAGCCTGCCTTATTAGCTCTAAAGACTCCTTCAACAGTAATGATTTCTTTTTCTTCTCTCGGTTTACGAAGCGAAATCGTCCCATCATTTGAGAAACGTAAAAGTCGCTTACTTTCCATTTTTGAGATTTCTTTGATTAAGTTTGGAAACTTTTGTGCTCCGACCATATCCAAAGCAGCAGCAATATCATTGATATTGGATTTCCCATGTTCTTTTAGATAGTTTAATATTAATTCTTTCATGTTACCTAATTTCTATTCCTGTAATAAGCTGTACATTTTTCTAATAAAAAATGAGCTAGACTAACTCTGTCAAGCTCACATCTTATTTACTTGATAAAACAGCAAGCACAAGTGCAATTGCTAGCCAGAAAAATACTAGAACCGCTGTAAAACGTTGCATAAACGCTTCAAATCCACGCGCTTTTGTTCTTTCAAACAAAGCTTCTGAACCACTGTTGTCAAATACATTGCTGCTAGGATTTTTTTGCGGTTGCATAAAAATGGCAATCACAAGAATCACTGACAAGACAAGCAATGCTGTAAGTAGTAAGTTGTACATCTTCTTTCCTCCACTATTGTCTAAATAATTTTAACACAAATAACCTTAAGATTCAACATGCAAGGTTACTTTTCTCTCTTTAGGACAATACTTAGGAACCTTAATCTTATCAGGATGTGTGGTCTTATTTTTACTAGTTAAGTAATTCTTACTGCCACACTCACTACATTTTAAATTTATCTTTATTCTCACACAATATCCTTAATTTTTAGATATTTCCTAAAATTAATTAAACTCCACAGAAAATTAATTAGGACAATTAAACTGGTTACATAAAATACAGATCGATAGCCAAGAATAATTGCTACATTAGAACCAATGAAAGGTCCAATAACTTGGCCGAGATTTGTAAACATTTGATTGAAAGCGAATATCCGAGATATTCCTTCACGTGGTGTTATTCTTGTCAATAATGAATTAATACTTGGCATTAATGCACCAACACCAAAACCATAAGCAAAACGTAATAATCCTAATTGGAGACTGGTTTGTGCTAATGCACTGAAAAAATACATGACAAAACTATAAAATAATGCCATTAGTAATAATCGATGATTACCTATTCGGTCACCAATTTTCCCCAGAGTCGAACTACTCATTAAACTGGAAAATCCCATTGAAGAGACAATTAAACCTGATACAAAGAGTAAGTTCTCCTTTTGTCCTAAATGTCTGATATATAAGGATAAGATAGGAGCTACCGATTGAGCAGATATCTGGATAATCATACTAGTGACAAAAAGGCCAAGCATGATTTGTTTACTTTTAACCCTCTTGATAATAATTTTGGTTGGCACTACTTGAGCTCGATTTACCGGTTCGAAGTCCTCTTTGACAAAGAAGACGGTCATAATCGTTGAGACAAATAAGATGAGTCCAACAAGCAAGAAGACCATTCTAATACCAGTCATCTCTGCTAGAACTCCACCAATTAAAGGACCAATCAGCATACCTGCCGTAACCCCTGTTGCTAGAGTTCCAAGTGCATAACCTGATTTGTCATTCGGTGCCTGACTAGCAATTAAAGCTGTAGAATTTGGCACATAGCCAGCAAAAATACCATTTAAAAGTCTCAAAAAGAGTAGCCAATGAACATTGGGAATGAAGGCTAATCCCCCCATTGTAAAGGTCATCACAAAACTAGCCCTAACCATCATTGGTTTACGCCCATAGCGATCTGCTAGTCTACCCCAGACAGGAGCAAATACCGCAGAAGCTAAAGCTGAAATGGCTACGGCTAAGCCAGCGTACCACTCTACCTTATTTTTTGGTGCTCCTAAATCCTCGACATAGAGCGCCATAAAAGGCATGACAAGTGAAAAGCTTGCCCCAGTAAAAAAGTTACCAAGCCAAGCTACTTTTAAATTTTGTTGCCAATTTACAGTTGAAATTGCTTGTTGATCAATAAGTCATCATCTTCTTTCCAAAATCGATATCCTACATTATAACATAAATTCAAGAAAGATTTAATTGAAAGTCCCAGTAAACGTTTTAGCGTTTACGTAATGAGCCCATTAAACCACGAACTAATTCGCGACCAATTGTTCTTACTGCCGTACTAATGAAAGCATCTGTTGCTTTCTCAACAACTGTTTTACGAGGTCTGCCAGCAGAACGATTAGCTTGTCTTTGAACACGCTCAGCTTCTTTTGCCGCTTCTTTGTCAGCAAAAGCTTTATCTTTTTCTTCCTGTGCAGCTTTAGTGGCCGCTTCTTCTCCAATAACTTTTTTTGCTAATAATTCATAAGCTGATTCACGGTCAATAGCTTGGTCATATTTACTCGCAAACGGCGATGATTGAACGATAGCTTGAATTTCAGCGAGAGCCATTTGGTCAAAAGAAGACTTAGGAGGCATAACATAAGCACGCTCCACGATTGATGGTTGTCCTTTTTCGTTAAGAACGGAAATAAGAGCTTCGCCGACTTCAAGCTCCGTAATAGCTGTCGCAACGTCAATGTCTGGATTCTGTCTAAAAGTATCCGCAGCAACGCGAACTGCTTTTTGCTCTTTTGGTGTGTAAGCACGTAGGGCATGTTGAATACGATTCCCCAACTGTGCCAAAACTGATTCAGGCAAGTCTAGCGGATTTTGAGTGATGAAGAAGATTCCTACCCCTTTTGAGCGAATGAGGCGGACAATCTGCTCAACTTTATCTAAAAAGACTTTTGGTGCATCATTGAATAATAAATGTGCTTCATCAAAGAAGAAGACCATCTTTGGTTTTTCAAGATCTCCCACTTCTGGAAGTGATTCATATAATTCAGATAACATCCACAGAAGAAAAGTTGTATAAAGTGTTGGAGAATTAAAGAGTTTCGTTGCATTTAAAACGTTAATTGCTCCCAAACCGGTTGCCGTATCCAATTGCATAAAATCCGTAATATCAAGTGCCGGCTCTCCAAAGAAGAGTTCTGCTCCTTCTTGTTCCAAAGTTAATAAGTCCCTTTGAATAGCTCCAACTGACTGCTTCGCAATGTTTCCATATTGACCTGAATAATCAGTAGCATGATCAGCTACTTCTTTTAGAATAGCTTGTAAGTCTTTAAGATCAATTAATAGCCAACCATTTTCATCTGCGATTTTAAAAACAATGTTCAAAACCCCAGTCTGAGTATCATTTAAATTAAGGAGACGGGCTAACATTAATGGACCCATTTCAGAAATTGTTGTTCTAACAGCTTGACCATTTTCTGCAAAAACATCCCAGAGGCGCACAGGAAATGATTGTGGGCTGTAGTCTGTAATACTTAATTTGTCTAGACGGGCTGATAATTTTTCAGTCACATGTCCAGGTTTAGCCAAGTTGACAAGATCACCTTTGATATCTGCTAAGAATACAGGAATACCTGACAAACTTAATTGTTCTGCTAACACTTTTAAAGTCACTGTTTTCCCCGTACCAGTGGCTCCTGCAATCAAACCATGACGGTTGAGCATATTTAATTGTAATTCAACGGGGTTTGTCCCTTTAGCAATTGTAACTGTGCCCATATAATCCTCTTTCTCCATCTATAAATTTCCTAAATGAATTATTCTTATTTATTGGTCTCTAATTATCCCAATTATAACACAAAAGAGACCTGATTTGATAATCAACTCCTTTTGATTCTATCATTTTTTGTGAACTTCAAGCGGACCGTAAAGCTTTTCTAAAAATGCTAAGCAAAATTGCATCACCCAACCAACTCCGAAAGCAAAGAGCAAGGTTCCAATCCCTAAACTTCCACCTAGGAACCAACCTAATAGGCAGACTGTTCCTTCTATCATAGTACGAACTAGCCCCACTCGCCAGCCTGTTAAGAAACAGAGCCCCACCAGCAAGCCATCACGTGGACCTGCTCCTTTATGACTAGTTAGATAAATCGCGGAAGCAATTCCGACCAAAACAACCCCCAAAATGGTTAAAAAGATTCTCGCAATGATACTTGTAGGAGGCGTCACATTTGAAACAATCAAACCAATAACTAGAGCAATGATGATGACATTAAGAATTGTTCCCAAACCCGGCTTAATTTTTAGTGGTAGCCAGAGGATAAGAACTGTCAAACTGACTAAGAAAGTTACCCAACCAATATTAATTCCCGAAAGATGACTTACCCCTTGTGATAGGACTGTCCAGGGCGCCGACCCTAGATTAGCTAATACTAGGCAGGACTCTCCTACACCAAATAAGACTAAACCCAAAATTAGCACGGAAACCGAAACCGGTTCTAAGCTCCAATAAGTTTTTCCCATCCAAGGTGTTCTCGGTATAATTGATTTTGTCATGATTCTCCTAATCTAACTTACTAAGAATTTGTCCTATCTGATCAGTCAATTCTTGCAAGCTTCCATTATTATCAATCACTATATCAGCAAATTTCAACTTTTCTTGTAATGGCATTTGTGAAGCAATTCGGTCACGCGCCTCTTGCTCACTGTAGTGATTGCGATTCATTAGCCGTTGTTTTTGCGTGTCTTGATCAACATAAACTAACCAAATCTCATTAAACCAGTGTCTCATATCTAATTCAATAAGTAAAGGAATGTCCATAAAAAAGGGCTTTCTCTTGGCTTCAAGTTCCTCTTTCCGAGACATCAATTCTTCTTGAATAATCTGATTTTGCAACCTAGAAGAATGATCTCTATTTTCCAGACTAGAAAAAATCATTTTTGACAATTTTGGCCGGTCAATCTCACCATCTTCTTGTAAAATAGAGGGACCAAAAAAATCCAGCAAAGCTTGATAAAGTCGACCACCTTTTCTTTGTAATTCATGAACTACCTGATCAGCATCGATAACCTCATAGCCAGCTTGTCTAATTTCCTTGACAACTGTTGACTTACCTGAGGCAATCCCTCCTGTTAAACCGATAATCTTAGTCATATTTTTGGCACCGTGGACAGAAATGCGTCCCTCTTCCTGCAACTTTTATTTTCTGAATAGCTGTTCCACACCTAGGACATGGTTTATCCTTTTGCCCATAAACCATAAGATAATCCTGCATCGACCCGTTCATGCCTAAAGTATTTTGGTAGGTACGAACGGTCGACCCACCCATTTCAACCCCTAAAGCTAAAATAGCAATTGCTTGATCATGAATTCTTTTAATTTCGGCCTTCTTAAGACTATTACTAAGCTTCATAGGATGCACTTTAGCAGCCCACAAAACCTCATCGACATAGATATTCCCTAGTCCAGCTACTAAACTTTGATCCAAAAGCCATGGTTTAATAATCTTTTGGGAGGATAGCAGAGCTCTTTCAAAAGGCTTTAGCTTAAAGTCAGCTTTAGTTGGTTCCGGACCAATCTTTTTCTCTAAGAAGAATCGGTCCAATTGACTTTTCTCAATTAAATTAAATGTACCAAACTTCCGCACATCTTGGTAGACTAAGGTAGACCCATCAGTAAAAGTAAAAAAGACATGAAAATGTTTATTTACGGGAACAAAATCATTAAAGAGTAAGTATTTACCTTCCATCCGTAGATGAGAAATCATTACTAATTGGCCTAAATCAAATATTAAATATTTACCTCGCCGTGAAACAGCTTCTATCGTTTGACCTTTTAAAGCAAGTTCGAAAGCAAGACAATCATACTTAACCATATTTGGTACTTTGACAGTAACTTGACTAATAACTTTCCCACGGACCAGCTGCTCTAAACCACGACGGACAGTTTCAACTTCTGGCAATTCTGGCATCAATCTTACCATTCAAGGGCAAACTTCATTTCGAGTTTGTGACCTCTAACCTTTCTATGAAATCATTCAACAATCATATTTAGACAAGCAAAATATGTTTTTATAAGCGACATAAATGTATGATTATTATACCATGATTCTAAGATTTCTTTTGATTTCAAAGCTTCAATAGCTATAACATATCTCTAGGTTAGTTCAAAAGAAAATGATACAGTTTTATCAAGAAATTTACAAGTAGGATGATGTTAATAGCTTTGAAAGTATTTTTATTACAAAAGCGATATGTAATTCCAATCATTGTGGCATAAAGCATTGCAAGCAAATATATATTCATCTTACTTAATATTTCCTAGCATTAATACCCATATCTGATTTGAGAAAGTTTCTGAAGTTCTTTTAACAACTCCAATTGCTCACTCGATAGATTGATTTTATGTTTTGTTAACACTTCAAATAGTTCAACATTCATACGACTCAGAATAAAAGGTACTGATGACGCATTAGATTCTAATTCACTCTGATACCGTTGAAAAAGCTGACTTATTTCTTTCTGCTCACTTTTACCTTCAATTGAATTTTGTAAATTTTGAATAAGTTCTAAAGCTTTCACAGAACGCTCCGAACCACCTGCAAACCATTTCATATCGACCTCTATTTTTTCTAAATTTTTATCATATATACATAATAATTTCTAAATTATTATTCACTCTAACTATACTATCTTTTATTCCTAAAAGAATTTCAGGCCCAGTTTTCTATCTGGTCCTTAAGTTCTATCGAAATAAAAATTCCAAATTGTTTGTGAGTTGTTAATGTTGTTTAACTCTAAATTTTATCAAAAAAAATTTTTCTTCGTTCATCTAACTTATGTAGGTTTACCTTACTACACCAAATGAACCTATTCCTCTCACAATAATGAATACTTTTGGGAGATTGTTACAATAAAATTTTGTTCAACTTTTTCAATTAATTATAATCGTTGATTAACAAAAGAAAGTTGAGTTATGTACACAACTATCTACATAAGAATGTAAAAATAATCACATTACAAATTTTTCCTTCCATTATTAACTTTTTCGACTTCTACATTAAATTAATACTTTTCTGATACTATTGTTCCTTCCTTAACGTGAAAAATATAATCGCATAAATCCTCAATATCATTTTTATAATGCGATGTCATAATAACAAGACCATTTTGTTTGTGTTTCATTATCAATTGTTTGGTAATATTAACACTTTTTTCATCCAGCCCATTCATTGGCTCGTCTAATAGTAATATCTCAGGATAATCCATAAAAGCTTGAATCAAAACCATTTTTTTCTTTGTTCCCAAGGATAAGTTTTTAAACAAAATATCCTTAAAATCTGAAAGATGATATAGGTTTATCCAATAATTTAAATCAATTTTCTCTTTGTTCCGACAGATGTTTTTTATTAACCTTAAGTTTTCTTCTAGAGTTAAAAAAGAAATAAATTCTTGGTCTCCAAGTACTAATCCAGCATTTGTAATTGTTTTATCACCTAGCCCAATGATTTGACCCTCTTGGAGAACATTACCTTTAGTCAATTTAGAAAAGCCAGCCAAAGTTCGTAAAATCATGGTTTTACCGGAACCGTTTATTCCCACTAAGCCATAAATATGCTGGTTTAAAAACTTTAAATTAATCTGATTTAATAATATTCTCCTATTTTTAGTTATGTATCCATTTTTTATTTCTAACACATTTTAACCTCCTAATAGCAACGAAACAATAAAATAAGCAAAAAATCATCAAAAGATAAGTAATATGATTTATGAAAAAGATTCTAAAAATTATTTCAATACTGATTAAAACAATGGTAAGTACACTATCAGAACAGAAATATGTGATTAAAAAATAAGTTATAGAATCTACTAAAAACCAAACAAATAAAAGGCAAAGGACATCAACTACCACCACTATACTCTGGTATTTTATAGATAAAAAATATAAGATAAATAATGCTTGCCACAAAAATTCTTTAACGAAAATGTTAATAATTATTTTCATTATTGAAATCTGATAACATCTTTCATTTTTACAATGACTTTTAATCATCATTTTCATGTCCACAGATATTTCAGCCATCATTTTATAAGTCGATAAGAAACTAACAAATGAAAAACCAAGAATCATAATCAATTTAATAAAACTTAACTGCTGCTCATTTTCCGAGGGAAATGGACTAATTAATTGATTAGTAACAAGCTCCTTAAGGTCTAAAATATTGAATTCATTGTAATATGTCAGTAAAATAAAACATATTGTCCAGGAAAGGATTAACTTAGATATGTTGTATAATATTTTAGATAATTTCATGTAAATGTCTTACTTTCAAGATAATAAGAAAAGCAAAAGATGATAAGTTTGATGCTAGAATTTGCCATAAGGAAATATCCCCATAAGAAGTAATCATAATATGAGTCATCGGCACCAGATAAAAAGGCAAGAAACAATATAAAATCGGCGCTGTTCCCCAAAGGTATAAAATATAAGCAAAAGCAGACTTTGAAAAATGATTAAAATAATCGATCAGATAAAAAAATAAAGTGGTCTCAGTCCAAATGGCAACCGATTTAACTAGAACATAATATTGCACGTAATGCCATAGGCTAGTTGAAAAATAATTAAAAATTGAGTTGGAACTAAAACAAAATTCTAATCCATCAAATTCAAATCTACCAACTAGAATTGCAGTAATAATGATAATTACTAATAATATAATAAAAGTAAATATATATATTGCCGATAATTGCAGTTTAAGCTTTTTGATAGTCTTGTAATATAAGTTGGTTCGTCCTAAGTAATAGCGACAATATCTATTCTTTAAATAATAATAAATATATCCTAAAAACATAATAAATAGCGGAATAAAAAATGCTTGAAAAAAATTAAACTCGAAGAGACTATTATTTAAGGAAATTAAGCCTTTTAGATATTTAAACTTGATGACTTCCCCGTTTAATCCTTCTAAATCACTAGCCTGAGCATCGAAGAATAAAACATGAATAATCGCTTGGTGATATATTGACAATAAAAAAATTAAGACAGCAAAAAGGTACCATTTTTTATAAGGTATAATTTTTAATGGAATCATTTCCTCTCCTTTAAATAACGGGAATAACAAACAAAATTTATTTTAAGCTAGGATTTATTATTTAGAATCTGGCGACCAACTACCATCGATGAAGAAGCCACCATCCCAAAAATTTTCTCTTGCTAGATTTAAGTTGTAGATGTGATTTCTCTTAGCATCATTAGTATAAATACCCCTTTGACCTGTCCAAATCATATCAATATCACTTCTTTTAGCACCATTAGATTTTGCTAAATAATGTTTGACCTTAATTTGTGGATTTTTGGCATCCAAATTGACAACATAATAACTATCATTCATTTTCTGCAAATAACCTGTCGCTGTATAGGATGGCGTAATTCGAAAATTCGATAATTGTTCAATCTGTCTAGCCCCTGCAAATACGCTAATTGAAGATGTAAATAAACTAATTATTAAAACCAACATACTAATTTGACATTTTTTCATAAAACCTCATTTCTATTGTTTCATTATTCCTATTTATTTATTCGTAAAACAGCTTCGTTAGTCTAAGTGTTACATATTTTATCATTTTATTTTTATTTTTAGAATGTCATGGATGACACGAAAAAAGAACTGTTGCCAGTTCTTTTAGTGTCCTATTGCAAAGCTGTTAGTAAAAAATTCATTTAGCATTAAGCGGTGCTTTTTAGAAACTGACCCAAGGGCTTGAATTTCCTTCTCTGAAAAGAATTGAAGACGCTTGGTTTCCTCATTATGAAAGTTTACTATGGTAAACTCATTGATAGCTTCAACTTCATACATGGCAACTATGGTTTGCACCTGATCACCATTTGGATAAGATTCATCAAAGTTACTATAGAGATTGAGGAAGCGTTTTGCACTGACTTCAATACCTGTTTCTTCATAAAACTCCCGAAGACAGGTATCGAGAGTACTTTCTCCAAGTTCTACTGTCCCACCTGGTATCGCCCATGTTTCTTTATCAGCTCGTAATTGTAAGAGTACACGGTTTTGATTATCAGTCATTATGCCACCTGCAAAATTTAAAATGATCTTACCATGACCGACTTTTGAACGGATATATGAAATATAATCTTCTTTCATTTTTATCTCCTTAATGCAGAAAAACCGAGTATTTACTCAGCTTTTCAATTTTTTATTTTATTTTGAATTTTTGGTCTGAGTAGGACAAAACAAAGTTTAGGCTCGGTTTAAAAACATCCCCCGGACCTTTCCTCCCTCGCTTTCCTGTTTCTGAGCTCGGACCTAAAACAGTCTATTCCCAGACTGTTTTAGTACTCTTTCTGGTTATATCCAAAGTCGGCGAGGTCTAGTTTTTTGTCGCGCCAATTCTTTTTAACTTTGACCCATGTTTCTAAGTAAACTTTATCACCTAACATGACTTCGATGTCTCGTCTAGCCATTTTACCGATTTTTTTCAGCATTGCTCCTTGTTTACCTATGATGATTCCTTTTTGGCTATCACGTTCAACCATGATTGTCGCACGGATGTGAACTTTGTCAGTTTCTTCATCACGTTTCATTGATTCTATCACGACTGCAACTGAGTGAGGAATTTCTTGTTGTGTTAAGTGTAAGACTTTTTCACGAATCATTTCTGACACTAAGAAGCGTTCTGGGTGGTCTGTAATTTGGTCTTCTGGGAAATATTGAAAGCCTTCTTCCAAATTATCCTTGAGAATTTCCATCAATGGGTTAACATTATTACCTTGTAAAGCTGAGATTGGAACGACTTCTTTAAAGTCCATTTGATTTCTGAAGTCATCAATTTGTTCAAGGAGTTGATCAGGATGAACCTTATCAATTTTGTTGATAACTAAGATAACAGGGATTTTTGCAGTTTTAAGGCGCTCAATTATCATATCATCACCTTTACCACGTTTTTCGTCAGCAGGAACCATGAAGATAACTGTTTCAACTTCACGAAGGGTACTATAAGCTGATTCAACCATAAAGTCACCTAAGGCTGTTTTAGGTTTATGAATCCCAGGTGTATCAATGAAAACGATTTGTTCTGTTTCAGTTGTATAGATACCCATAATTTTGTTACGAGTAGTTTGAGCTTTATCACTCATGATGGCAATTTTTTGCCCCATTACATAATTTAAGAATGTTGATTTACCAACATTTGGACGACCTAAAATCGCCACGAAGCCTGATTTAAAAGCCATGTTTCTCCTTTGTCTAGTTTCCAAAAATTAAATGCCAGATTTTTGGAAGAAAAATAATTAAGCCACTAATGACAGCATATATTGAAATAACGAGAACTGCTCCAGCAGCCATATCTTTAGCTTTTTTGGCTAACATATAAAAGTGATAGTCACTTGCCAAATCTACAACGTTTTCAATTGCTGAATTGACAATTTCAAATGCGATTACTAAAAAAATAGATAGGGTTAAAAATAACCACTCTGTCGCAGAAATATTAAAAATTAGTCCAGCAACGATTGCTAAGAAAGCTGATACAAGATGACTTTTCAGGTTTCTTTCTTCACTCAGTGCCGTTAAGATACCTGTGAAGGCAAATTCCAGACTGGATGTTACTGTTCTGTTTTTCCATTTTCGCTGGGATTTATTGTCGTGTGAGGCCATAAGCAGTCAATATCTCTTCCTGTAATGTAAACATTTCTTTTTCTTCTGCAGGGGTGTAATGATCATAACCATTGATATGTAAGAAGCCATGAACAGCTAAAAAGCCCATTTCTCGTTCAAATGAATGTCCATATTCTTCGGCTTGTTCCTTAGCTTTATCAATTGAAATAAATAATTCGCCAATATAAGCATCAAATTCTGCCATCATTTCTGCTAAATCTGGGTCAGCTTCCATATCACCTTGATCAAAAAGAATCGGTATTTCAGGTTTGTATTCAAGTGAAATGACATCAGTCGGACGATCTGTATCACGATATTCTAAATTCAATTCATGACTTCGCTCATTTGTCACAAAAGTGACTGACATTTCTTTTTGGTCTTTTCCAGTTTTGGTTGCTGCAAAGTTAAGCAAATCTTTTGTTTGCTTCATAATCTCTTGAGAAACTTGGCCGGTTTCATCAATCATCTCAATATACATATCTTTGTTATCAAGGTTTTCCACTACTTTCATATAAATATGAATAAAGAAAATCCTTACCCTTTCAATAGCTTTTAATTCTACTAATTATATTATTATATCATAGAAGCCAATTTTTTTGTGTCTTCTCCATCAGTTCGACGAATTAAAACGATTTCAAAGACTGTTTTTCCTAGTTTTTAAGAATTTCAGCTACTCGTTTTTGTAATGTCGGAATAACCTGATCTTGAAACCAAGAGTTCTTCTTCATCCAAATTTGATTACGAGGTGACGGATGAACCAGAGGAAAATAGTTTGGTAGGTATTCCTCAAATGACCTAACTGTTTCTGTCAGTGTTTTCTTGGATTCTTTACCTAAATAATGTTTTTGAGCATACTGCCCAACTAAAATGATTAATTCCACATTTGGCATAGTTTTTAGGATTTTTTGATGCCACTTATCAGCGAAGCCATTCCGCGGAGGAAGATCGCCCGACTTGCCCTTACCCGGATAATAGAAATCCATAGGAATAATACCGAAAAGACCGGAGTTATAAAAGGTGTCATTATCAACATCCAACCACTCACGGAGACGAATACCACTTCGGTCATTCCAGTAAATTTTCGTTTCTTGAGCAATGATTCCTGGAGCCTGTCCGACAATGACAATTTTGGCTGTTTTGGGAGCTGCATATAAAGGCTCAATCCCCTTGTCTGTATAGGTTTTATTCTCCTCATCATCCATAATTTCTTTAAAAATTTTATCCATAGATCCTCCTAGCAAAAAAGGCCGGCTTAAAACAGTCCTGTTTCGATGGGCCAAACCTTTACTTTTCATCTTTATCTGAGGCTACTTGTCCAATTACATCATAAGAGGTAAGACCGGACTTCTTCTCTATTTTTTCTTCTTCTTTTGGTGAATCGCCTGCGCGATCAGTTTCATAAGCCTTAATGATATCGGCAACAACTGGGTGACGAACGACATCTTTAGCAGTGAAATGAACAAAATCGATGGCTTTAATATGACCTAACTTTTGACTGGCATCTATCAAACCTGACTTAACATTTCGAGGCAAATCAATCTGACTAATGTCGCCATTAACAATCATCTTAGAGTTAAATCCAAGACGTGTTAAGAACATTTTCATCTGCATGATGGTTGTATTTTGCGCTTCATCAAGTATGACAAAGGCATCATCCAAGGTACGACCACGCATGTAAGCTAAGGGGGCAATCTCAATGGTTTCTCTTTCCATTAGGCGACTTGTTTGCTCTTTGCCAAGAATTTGGTAGAGAGCATCATAGACAGGTCTTAAATAGGGATCAACCTTTTCTTTTAAGTCACCAGGTAAGAAACCTAAGCTTTCACCAGCTTCAACAGCCGGTCTGGTTAAAATAATCCGTTTCACTTGTCCTCTTTTAAGTGCTGTTACAGCAAGAGTCACGGCAAGGAAGGTTTTACCAGTACCTGCAGGACCTATTCCAAAGACGACATCATGTTTTTTGACACTATCAACATAGACTTTTTGTCCTAAGGTTTTAACCCGAATCGGCTTACCATTGTTATCTTTAATAATTTCTTCTTCATAGAGGGCTACAAACTTATCAATCGTCGCATTCTCAGCCATCGACATTGCTGTTACTACATCAGAAGTGTTAATAAGCATACCACGACCAACAAGAACCATCAGGGCTTGTATAGTTATCTGGGCAAGGTCTAAATTAGCTTGACTATCTGCAACAATCTGAACACGTTCCGTGCGTGCATGAATGATGACGTTAAAGTAATCTTCAATCCGTTTTAAATGACGCTCATTAGATCCAAACAGCGCTAATAAATCATCCGGATGATTAAGGGTGATTTCAGTAGAATATTCTTGCAAATTAGACTTCCTTTTCTTCATATATGTAACTTTATTATATCAGATTATTAGAGATACTTGTCAAATTTACCCCTATAATCTAAGTTAAAAAGGCAAGGAAATCCTTAACTTTTTTAGCTTATATCAAATGTGCTTCTTTTAATAAGTCTTCAACAAAAGTATCTTTGATTTTTTTTACGACTGATTTTTTCAATTAATTTTACTATTGGTAAATCTTGGTCGGTCAATGGTTTCTTATCTCCTAGGTAATAAAGTGATTTTAGGAGTTCTCGGATCGGATGTCGCAGATAGAATTAAAGACTTCAGAATGCCTCGTTCAACATTCAAGAACATCTAAACTGCTTCCATGACTGTCCGAATTGAATATTCAGTGGTAAAGACGGTGACAAGTGATGGAGACTCTGCAAAGTTACCAATAAAAGCTTAGTTTACAGACCCATTTGGGATAACTTTTGGCCGATCATTTTCAAGACGCGGCATGAAGTAACTTGCAATATAAGGCACATAAACTGGCACGGTATTAATCGATTCTTTTTACGCTAGCTCAGCAATCCAATCAACTGGAACTCCTAAATGATAAAGTCATTCCTTTGTGATTTCCTGACCGGTACAATCTTCAATCTTTTTATAAACGTAGTCACCCTCTTTTTTAGAATAAAGGGCATAAAGCCAAACAGTTGTTTTGTTTTCTTTTTGTTTCTTGAAGTGTGGCTAGCGGTGAATGGCAAAGCTCATGAGCCAGTTAGAATCAACAACAGTGATAATCCTAACAATATTGACTTTACCGTTATGCATGCTTCGTTTGGTAAGGTGTTCGATGTATGGCTCTACTAATAAATTTGATATCGTAGCTCTCGCAGAAACAAACCATGATTCAGCTGGTAAATCTTTATAGAAAACTTTGGGATGACCAAAATCATCAGATTGAGCAGCTAGATTCTCCCAGAAATCCCATGATCCACCTAGATTTTTATTAGATTTAGCAATTTGATCATGGCTACCATAACTTGTACTTTCAGTAATTGAGCCATTTGTCACTAAGACCAAATCATTTTCTGCCAAATCTAGAGATTTACTTTCTCCTGAAACCGTTAATAGTAATTTCTTGGCAACTTTTTATTACCTTTTATATCCATTTTGATATTGCGAACTGCAGTATCAAATTGACATCCACACCATGATCCTCTAGATAGGCAATGATTGGTTTAACCATTGAGTCATATTGGTTATATTTATTAAATTTCAAGGCCGTGAAGTCTGGTAGTCCATCATTGTGGTAGATAAAACGCATTGCATAGCGACGCATATACGCAACTGAATGCCATTTCTCATTGGCAAACATAGTAGCCCAATAAGCCCAGAAATTACTGTCAAAAAATCCGTCGATTGTTTGATTGCCAAGGGATTCTTCAGTTTTCATTATCATTCTTACAATCTCTTTGGAGTGTTTTCCAAGGTATACATATATCATCAGAGAGTCGAGTCCCTTGTTGATGAATTTGGATTATCTATATCTAACCAGTAGAATTCATCCAGATAGGAAGCCCCTGGAATTTTAATGACGGAATCGAACAATTCATATCCCACATACATTCAATATAGTTTTCCATTCCACGCCCTCCACGGGTCACAAAACCAATATCAGACTAATCAATTCCATCAAAAGAACCACCATCCTAAGGCAGTTCTTCTAAAATATGAATCTGTTTGCCAGCCATTTGACCATCTCAGTTGCTACAAGTCCAACAAGGCCTGAATCAACAAAATAAGCTGATTTATCATCAACACCCTCAGGTTTTCGTGGTCGTGCAAATGCTTCAAAATTACCACTACTATAATACATCCGTAGTCCTATTCTCGAGAATAATCATATTGCTTTAATTACCTACACATTACTCTTATTAAAATAAGAGATGTTAATAAAAAATGGAATTATTTTAGACTATTTTGAAAAAATGTCCGAAAAAAAAATACACTTCTAATAAAAAGTGTATTTTAATGCGCTAGATAGTCATCCCAAATACTATCAAATTGACCTAAATTAAAGGTGAAAGTTGCTTGATCTTCTAAATAACGACTAATCAAATCAAAATCATCTGTGTGCTTTGGAAATGTCGTATCCTCAAAAGCTAAGTCCGCTAAAATAGCTACTGGTGCATTTGATTTAGGATTTCTCTGGGTCATTAACCAGGTATAAAATGATTTTCTCAAACAATTCTCTCCTTATTGTCCTAATTCCAATTTTCTTCTAAAAAGTCATGTCGAATCTGGGCACTTAAAGCATAGCGTCCTGGATTCTTTCTGTAAAAGGCCTGATGGTATTCCTCGGCTGGGTAAAAAGGTTGGGCCTTTTCAATTGTCGTTACGATAGGCTGATCAAAACGTCCTGATTGAGCTAGTTTTTCCTTAGATTGCTCTGCCATTTCCTTTTGCGTCTCTGACGTATAAAAAATGACGGGCCGATAATTATCTCCTCGGTCTTGGAACTGGCCCATAGCATCAGTCGGATCAGTTTGAGCCCAATATATATCTAGTAGGTCTGGGTAGCTGATTTGATTGTCATCGAAAATAACTTCAACTGCTTCTGTATGTCCAGTCTGTCCCTGACAGACATCTTCATAAGTTGGATTAGGCATGTGCCCTCCAGTGTACCCACTGATTACTGATTTTATACCAGACATCTCTTCAAAAGGTTCAACCATACACCAAAAGCATCCGCCTGCGAAGATGGCACGCTCTAATTTTTCTTCCATAGTTTACTTCCTCAAATTTTATTGTTCTCATTGTAACAAAAAAGCTTGCCAGAGGCAAAGCTTTTTTCTTAAATTAGTTCTGTTCCTGTTGCATCTTGTTTGATTCGTTTTGCTTTCATCAAACCACCAAGAGCTTTTTTAAACTGACCTTTGGAAATACCAAAAGTAGCTTGAATATCTTCAGGTGCTGATTTATCATTTAATGTCATAAATCCACCATTTGATTCCAAGTAAGTAACAATCATTTGAGCATCATTTTCTAACATTTCAAATGAGCGTGGTTTAACTGATAAATTTAGCGTGCGGTCAACTTCTCTAAAGCCAATAACACGTGTATCTAATACCTGACCTAACCGTGGTTCAGAATAACGTTCATTTGGGTGGATAAAACCTAACATATTGTTTTCTGGTAAGTAAACAAATGTTCCAGAAAGTTTTAGTCTGTAGACAATAGCTGGCCAACTTTGATTTTGCATATTATCGAAGGCTGGATCTGCCATTTCTTGGAAGACTTCTGGTTGAGCAGGGACACCCCAGAGACGATCTTTGTTATCAACGGTCACCGTAATGTAGAGCTTATCCCCTTTTTTAGGCCACAATTCTTTCATGTCTGGCAAAAGGTCTAAGGAAACAGCAATTTCTTTATTGGGAATACCTGTATCGACAAAGACTCCTAGGTCACGGCGGACATCAGTTACTTCACCCCATCCATATGAATCCTTACGAGATTGGATATCTTTAGTAGTTAAGCGAAGTTTTTGTTTCATATCTGTGTATGCAAACCCAGTTACCATTTCCCCAATCTGATGTTCACCCTCTTCTTTTGACAAAGAGAAGATAAAGCCATCTTTTTGGATGAAATAAGAGTTATCATTTTCTTCTCTTACCAAGCCCGTAATTTGTGTTGCTAATAATTCATTCATAATTTATACCTTTAAAAAAGTAGGCACAAGTCAAAAACAACTGCTTCTGAAATTGTTACCTACCTCCATATCTTTATTTAAACTTAGACTTCTAATAGTTCTTTTTCTTTATTAGCTGTCATTTGATCAATGTGCTTGATAGCATCATCTGTTGCTTTTTGAATATCTTTTTCTAATGATTTCAATTCATCTTCAGTTATTTCTTTAGCTTTTTCTTGTTTCTTAGCATCATCCATTGCATCACGACGGATATTACGGATAGCAATTTTTGAACTTTCACCGACTTTTTTCACTTCTTTAGCTAACTCTTTACGTGTTTCTTCAGTTAAAGCAGGGATAACAAGACGAATGATAGAACCATCATTAGCAGGTGTAATTCCTAAATCTGATGCATTAATTGCACGCTCAATATCTTTGATTGATGATTTATCAAATGGTGATATCATTAAAACTCGTGCTTCTGGAACAGTAATTGATGCTAGTTGATTTAATGGTGTAGGTGCTCCATAATACTCAACTTGGATACGGTCTAAAAGACTTGCATTAGCACGACCTGCACGGATACTTGCATATTCACGAGATAATGATTGATGTGATTGTTGAAAGCGTTCATTTGCTTTCTCAATTATAGCGTTTGCCATTTTTAAAACTCCTTATATATTTCTAAACTCTTCTTATTCTGCTGATTTATTTGAAACTGTTGTACCTATATGTTCACCAAAGACAACACGTTTAATATTTCCTGCTTCATTCATATTAAAGACAACTAAATCAATATCATTATCCATTGATAATGTTGATGCTGTTGCATCCATAATTTTTAAGCCACGTTTGATAACTTCACCATGGGTCAATTCATCAAATTTAACGGCATTAGCATCTTTTCTTGGGTCAGCATTATAAACCCCATCAACACCATTTTTGGCCATTAGAATTGCATCCGCTTCTATTTCAGCTGCACGAAGAGCTGCTGTCGTATCTGTTGAGAAATATGGTGAACCTATTCCAGCACCAAATACTACAATGCGCCCTTTTTCCAAGTGTCTAAGTGCACGGCCTCTAATATAAGGCTCCGCAACATTTTGCATTGGAATAGCAGTTTGAACACGAGTATCAACACCAAAATGTTGTAAACTATCTGCCATAACTAAGGCATTCATTACTGTTCCTAACATACCTGTGTAGTCTGCTTGAACGCGATCCATTCCCGCTTCTGCTGCAGGCTCACCTCTCCAGAGGTTACCTCCGCCAATAACTAAAGCAATTTCGACTCCTGATGAATGAACTTCTGCAATTTCTTTAGCAATAAGTTGAACAGTTGAGATATCAATTCCAACACCTTTATCACCTGCAAGAGCTTCCCCTGAAAGCTTTATTAAAATACGTTGATATTTTGGTTCCAATTTACTTATCTCCTTATTTTGTCCTTACTATTCTACCATAATTATTTAGTTTTTGACAGTTCAATCTCAGTCCGATATAACAAAATTACTTGACTAAATTTCTAAATTTACTAGACTAAAAAAAGCTATCCGAAGATAGCTTGTTTTATTACATTGTTGATGGGTCAACTTTGATACCAACACCTTGAGTAGATGTGATAGCAAGATTTGTCATGTAAGTACCTTTAGCTGTTGATGGTTTAGATTTAACCATAATATCGTTAAATGCTTTAAAGTTTTCAACTAATTTATCAGCGTCAAATGATACTTTACCGATGATAGCTTGTACGTTACCAGCTTTGTCAGCACGGTAAGTAATTTTACCACCTTTTGATTCTTCAACTGCTTTAGTAACATCCATAGTTACAGTACCAGTTTTAGGGTTTGGCATCAAGTTACGAGGTCCAAGGACACGTCCAAGACGTCCAACGATAGCCATCATATCTGGTGTTGCAATAACAACATCAAAATCAAGCCATCCACCATTGATTTTAGCAACTAGGTCATCTTCACCAACGAAGTCTGCTCCAGCAGCTTTTGCTTCTTCAGCTTTGGCACCACGTGCAAAAACAAGTACACGTTGAGTTTTACCAGTTCCGTTTGGCAATACCATTGCACCACGGATTTGTTGGTCAGCTTTACGAACATCAATGTTCAAGTTGTATGCAACTTCTACAGATGCATCAAATTTAGCGAAGTTAGTTTCTTTAATTAATGCTACAGCTTCTTCTACGCTGTATGCTTTTGTGCTGTCAACTTTTTCAAGTGCTGCACGCATTTGTTTGCTTTTTTTAGCCATTTTAAAATTCTCCTTGTAATGTGGTCATATCGATTTGATTTAAAATCTCCCACGTCACTCATCAAATTATGATGAAGTCGTGCGGGTAATAGGGACAGTTACTGATTATTCAGCGATTGTGAATCCCATAGAACGAGCAGTACCTTCGATCATACGCATTGCAGACTCGATGTTTGCAGCGTTTAAATCTGGCATCTTAGTTTCAGCAATTTCTTGTACTTGTGCACGAGTTACTGTTGCAACTTTAGTTGAGTTAGGTGTACCTGATCCTTTTTCAACACCTGCAGCTTTTTTCAAAAGAATAGCAGCTGGTGGTGTTTTAGTGATGAAATCAAATGATTTATCTTCATAAACTGAGATAACAACTGGGATGATCATGCCAGCTTGGTCAGCTGTACGAGCATTAAATTCTTTAGTGAATCCCATGATGTTAATACCTGCTTGACCAAGAGCTGGTCCAACTGGTGGAGCTGGTGTAGCTTTACCAGCAGGGATTTGAAGTTTTACAAGTTTTTCGACTTTTTTAGCCATTTTTAAAAATCCTCCTGTTGTGGTTTTGGCGGTAACTAAGATTTTTACCTCCCACAGATATGCTTATAGCATACCTTACTATTATACCTACTTTGAGAAAAAAATCAAGACATTTACACGGAATAATATAAAAAATTGTTTACGAAATTTATTATTACTTACATAAAAAAAGGAGTATACCAAGTCTAAGCTTAGACTTGGTATACTCTAAAGATTGGCCTGATTAATGCTTCAAAATATCGGACTTAATAACGAGTGCGTGCACTAATTGTCAAGCCTTCTGCAGCTTCATCCTCAGTAATGACATAAATTTTTCCTGAAGATTTTAGCACTTCTACCACAATAAGTCGTAGGTCAATAGCTTTATCATTATCATTTCCGACCACCAAATAGTTCCCTTGGTCATCTTTTACAATCAATAACTCAGCGATTCGGTTTTCAAATGCTAACGTTTTGATTTCTGCTAAGTCATTATCTACTTTATTTTTTGGGCTTGTTTCATTAAAACGATTGACAAGATCAGAATAATTATTTGTGTTTAAGTCAGTTATAAATGCTTGACCTTGTTTTGCAATATCTTCATCAGAAATTTTGGCTGCTGATTGTTCAATGCCGAAATCCATTAATCCCTTATATTTATTAATAGCACGGTAAGCAGCCTGATTTTCTGGAAGTGCATATAAGATAGTCTGATTATTTTCTTCTTGACCAAAATAATCAATTAAAGATTTATCCACAAAGCGGAAGAAATTATTACGGTCAATTTCTTTTTCACTACTTGTATCATTATGTCCATGGAAACTGTGTTGTCCATTTCCACCTTGGCCACCAAAGCTACTGTGGTTTAATTCACCACCAACGATTTCCTCACCTAAAGCTTGCGTTAAACTTATTGGCCATGGTTTATCTTTGATTTCTTTCAGTGAGCTCATTCCAAGTTTAAACAAACGAGCTTGTTCTTGATTTAAGACAAGTAAATGGAATTCATATGCAAATTGGAATTGCTCAATCAATGGTTTAAGATAAGGCGCAGGACCTAAAACAATTCCGTTAACTACTGGGTTATCAATTTGATAGTAAAAAGAATTATCTTTAGTAATGTATAGAACTAGACTCCCACTGCCTGTTAGAATAGTTCGAGCATTATTTTTTACCTCTGCAACTTGTTTTTGCCATTCTTTTTCCAATTTGTCAGTTAATTGACTGGCTTCTTTCAGATAATTGTCTAAAATAAGACTATCCTTTTCAGAATAAGCAGATAAGGGATCTAAATCTATAGTAATTGTAATAAACTGGCGATCCTCAACGAGTAAGTCAGGATGCGGAAATTGATTTAACTGTTCCATATATTTCTCCTTTACTTATTTTTGTTATATAATAATCGTAACATATGAAACATCTTTTTCCTAACAAAAAACATAAGTGACCTTACATTTTTTATTTCGAGTGGTCATCATTATCTTGCTATCATATTTTAAGATGGAAGAAATAGTTTACAATCACAACGAAAGAGTATAAAATTATTTTATGATAACATATAAATTAGTGGCCTTAGCCTTCATTTTTTTAACACCAATTTTTTCATACATTATCGTTTCTACCTTTAAATTAGGACGGTATGGATTAAAATTTCCTGATTTAGCTCTATTATTATTTATTCTGGAGATTGCTTTAGTTTCAGGAAAATTTTTCACTCACACCTTCCTTCCCTACTACTTAATTTTGATGGCTATTTTATCTATCGTCATTTGCTTAGTATTAGTAATTAAAGTTCAAAGGTTCACCTATCCAAGATTTATTAAACTTTTTTGGCGTATTGGTTTTTTAGTCACTTTTTTTACTTATTTTTTACTAGTTATTGCAGTCTTTATCATCTAAAAAAACCTTGAGCATAACTCAAGGTTTTTAATTTGTTTGCAGAACTTTTCTTGGTTTAGTTCCTTCTGCAGGTCCAATAACGCCTGCTTCTTCTAATTCATCCATCAAACGGGTTGCTCGGTTAAATCCAACTGACAAACGTCGTTGAATCATAGAAGCCGAAGCTTTTTGGGTTTCAAGGACTAATGCTTTTGCATCTTCAAATAACGGATCGCCCTCATTGGAATCACCAGATGAGCCATTACCCATGTCAATTTCTGTCACTTCTCCAGGATCAAAGGCATCATCATAATCTGCTTCAGCTTGATCTTTGATGAAGCCAACAATTCGTTCAACATCATCATCTGAAATAAATGAACCCTGAAGACGAACCGGATGGTTCTCATCAATTGGTTTAAAGAGCATGTCTCCTCGACCTAAAAGTTTTTCTGCACCATTCTCATCAAGAATAGTCCGACTATCTGTCCCAGAGGAAACTGCAAAGGCAATACGCGAAGGAACGTTAGCTTTAATTAAACCAGAAATAACGTCAACTGATGGTCTTTGAGTTGCTAATATCATGTGAATACCAGCAGCACGAGCTTTTTGTCCTAATCGAATAATAGCATCTTCAACTTCTTTACTTGCTACCATCATTAAGTCAGCCAACTCATCAACAATAACCACAATCAATGGTAAGGGAATTTGCTTTTGTTCAGATTGTGCATTATAATCTTCAACTTTTCCATTATAACCAGCAATATTTCTGACACCAACTTTACTAAAGAGTTCATAACGATTTTCCATTTCATCAACAACCTTTTGTAAAGCTTTACTTGCTTTGCGGGGGTTAGTAACAACAGGAATTAATAGATGAGGAATATCATTATAAACTGATAATTCAACCATTTTTGGATCGACCATTAAGAATTTTACTTGATCAGGTCGAGCTTTCATCAAAATACTTGAAATAATCCCATTAACAGCAACAGATTTACCAGATCCAGTTGACCCTGCTACCAGAAGATGAGGCATTTTTGTTAAGTCAAAGGAGCGAGCCATACCATTAACAGCTTTACCAAGTGGTACTTCAAGTAATTTATCATCACTAGTATTAGATTGTTCCCAAAGCTCACGGAAGGAAACTGTGGCAATTTCTGAATTAGGTACTTCAATTCCGACTAAAGATTTCCCTGGAATAGGAGCTTCAATACGGACATCTTTAGCAGCTAAAGCTAAAGCCAAGTCATCCGCTAAGTTTGAAATACGGTTAACCCGAACACCGACTGCTGGTTTAATTTCATATTTTGTTACAGATGGTCCAATTTCAGCACGTTCCACTTTCACATCAATTCCAAAACTTTTGAAAGTTTCTTCTAAAACAGTGATGTTTTTGCGAACCAAATTCTTTTCTTTAGACTGATTTTTTGGTTTATCAGGTGCAAACAGGTCAATTGTTGGTAATTTATAAAGTAAATTAGCTTTCGGAGTAAAGTCAACTTCGACTGGCTCATCGTCAAATAGCTCATCATCAATGGTCATTTGATCAGTAGCTTCAGGAATGGGATAAGATTCTAACATCGAATCTTGCTCATCAAATTGATCCATTTCAATTACACCCAAATCTTCTGGATGCGACTCATAAGCAATTATCTCTGGCTCAGCCAGTGGCATTTGCTCGACCGCCAATGGATCCATCATTCCAGCCATCTGACCATCTAGAATTTCACCAGTCTCTATATCTACAGCTCTTTGATTTGGATTATTCTCAAGTAAAGCCTCCTCTTGCAAACGAAATTCTTCAGCTCTCGCTTTTTCTTCTTCTTTTTTGATATAGCGGAGCTCTTTAGCTGCATGATGCTTTTCAAGTAAGTTTTGCATTTGTAACTTCACAAAATTGCTGATGTCATAAACGTCCCAAGGAGTCATCAAAAAGAGCCCTAAAAGGATAACCAAGCCACCAATGAAAAATGAGCCAATATTAGAAAATAAAAAGGAAACTGGTTTGTATAGAAGGGCTCCAATCATACCTCCACCTAGGAAAGAATGAACTTTAAACTGTAAGAGGTCGCTCATAATTAACCGGGCTGTTTCTGAAAAAATTTCTTTGCCCTTCATAAGACTAAATGTGAAGAGGTAAGCATGCCATTCAATTAAAAGTCCCAAAAAAAGAATGACAAAACCAGCAATTAAGCCCTCTTGCTTTTGTAACCATTTGAAAAAAAATAAGTAAATAAAAAGTGCACCAATAAAGAGATAAGCTAAGCTACCTACCATAAAACGGATAACATTATAAGCTGTAACACCAAAAATTCCTAATCTAATAGCAGCAAAAATTAAGACAAGTCCAGTTAAAACGGAGAATATCATCCGTTTAATGGCTCGTTGTTTTTCGATTTCTGCTTTGGTTAGACGCTTAGGTTTTGCGCCTTTTCTTTGTGTATTTCGTTTAGTCATAAAATCATTATACCATTTTTCAATAATTATGAAATACGAACAAGATTCAATTAATTTTGAGAATATACTGATACCCTTAATTGTATTTTCTTGCAACTACTTATTAATATTAAAAAAAACATGAGATAAAACGCATAATTTCAACTTAAATGACGAATGATTTTAGTTTTCTTTATGTTTTATATGGTAAAATAAAAGAAAACATTTCTAAGGAGTTTCTATGAAAAAACTGCTATCAATTAGTTTATTTATTATATTTATTTCTACCTTGACTGGATGTCAATATCTTGATAGAGCTATAAAAGGCGATAAATATGTTGATGATAAAATTGCTCAAAAAAGTAGAGAAAGTGCAGAAAAAGTTTATCAAAAAAAATTCAAGGAAGCTTTAAAAGCTAGCCCTGATAAATTCCCCCAACTTTCGGAGAAAGTTGATAAAAATCAAGCAGAGGTAACATTAATTACTAGTCAAGGTGACATTACAATTAAGCTTTTTCCAAAATTAGCGCCTTTAGCGGTTGAAAATTTTTTAACGCATGCTAAAGAAGGCTATTACAATGGATTAAGCTTTCACCGCGTCATTTCGGATTTCATGATTCAAACCGGTGATCCCAAGGGCGATGGTTCCGGTGGTCAATCAATCTGGTATGACAAAGATCCTGATAAAGATAATGGACAAGGGTTCCCAAACGAAATCTCACCTTACCTTTATAATATCCGTGGTGCCCTAGCCATGGCTAATGCGGGGCCAGATACCAATGGAAGTCAATTTTTCATCAATCAAAATACAGCCAATCAAGGAAAATCCCTTTCGAGTGACAACTACCCCCAACCTATTATTGATGCTTATAATAAGGGAGGTAATCCCAGTCTAGATGGTGGCTATACTGTATTTGGCCAGGTCATCACAGGAATGGATGTTGTAGACAAGATTGCCAAAACAGAGGTCGATGAAAAGGATAAACCAAAAGAAAAAATTCTTATTAAAGAAATCAAAATCAACAAAGATTATACTTTTAAATATTGATGAAAAAAGATGATAAGTTATGTGGTAACTTATCATCTTTTTCTATTTTTTTAAAATCCCTTGTTTAGGGGAAATAAAAAAACTAATGGCAAATAGGAAAGCAGCTGTCAAAACGATTGTTGATCCTGCAGCTATATTAAAGGTGTAACCAATAAATAATCCTAATACAGAAGAGACTGCACCAAGAGTGGCTGATAGTAGTAACATCTCTTTCAAGCTATTGACATATAAATAGGCAGTTGCTGCTGGTGTTATTAATAGAGCTACAATCAATATTGTTCCCACACTTTGCATTGCTGTAACAGCTACTAAAGTTAATAGAACCATCAACAAGTAATGATAGGCACAAACATTGATACCCATTGTTTGTGCAAGAACTGGGTCAAAAGACGTTAATTGAAGTTCTTTGAAAAACAACACAATTGTCAAAAGAACTAAGCAAGATACGCCAATCGTAATCCATTTGTCGCTATCTTGAACTGCTAGGATATTTCCAAATAGTATGCTAAAAAGATTAGTTGTGCTTTGAGCAATTCCAATTAAGATAACACCTAAGGCTAAAAAAGAACTAAATGTAATTCCAATGGCTGTATCTCCTTTGATAATACTATTTTCTTTAATATAAGTAATAAATAATGAGGATAATAGGCCAAACACAATCGCGCCAATAAAGAAATTTATCCCTAAAATATAAGAAATTGCTACACCAGGCAAGACCGCATGAGAAATGGCATCTCCCATTAATGACATTGACCGAAGGATAATAAAACAGCCAACTACTCCAGAAACAATACCAATAATTAAGGCCGTGATAAAGGCATTTTGCAAAAAATGATATTGGCATAGGCCGTTAAAAAATTTTTCAAAAATCATAGTGCTCCTCCCGCCATCATATGACCATAGGCTTCTTCTAAATATTTGGGATTAAAAACATCTGTTACCTTCCCATAAGTAACTAATTTCTTATTTAGGAGAATAACTCGATCAAAGTAATAATCCACCTTACTAAGATCATGGTGGACAATTAAGATTGTTTTCCCTTTACTAGCCAATTTTTTTAACAGATCAATAATAATTGATTCACTTAAAGAATCAATCCCGGCAAATGGCTCATCCAAAAATAAATAATCTTTTTCTTGAATTAAACATCTGGCTAAGAGCATCCGTTGGAATTGGCCACCAGATAAACTTTTGATTGGGCGGTGTTCAAACTCTAATAAACCAACTTTTTCCAAATAATGGCTAACCTTTTCTCTATCCTCTTTACTTATTTTTTTAAAAAATTCAAGTTTCCCATAGGTTCCCAATAAGACACACTCAGATACCGTAATTGGGAAATTGAGATCGATACTACTTCTTTGTTCTACATAGGCAATAGCTGTCGCTTTAGAGTTAGCATCCGCTATATCAATTTTTACTTGACCTGAATAATTAATTAGACCCAATATTGCCTTCATTAATGTTGATTTGCCTGCTCCGTTTGGTCCAATTATGCCAGTTATCCCCCCACCAGGAAGTGATAAGCTAACATCTTGCAAGGCCTCGATTTTGCCAGGATAAGAAACTGATAAATTGTTAACTGTAATCATATAAAACTCCTTAAAAATAAATAAAGCACATGGCCCTTGAGCTCCTGTGCTTTATGGCTATTATTTCGATAAACCTTCTGAAATCTTATCTAAATTCCATTTCATCATGGCATAGTAACTATCACCAGGTTTCCCTTTTTTGGCAACAGAATCTGTAAAAATTTCAGAATAAATTGGAATTCCACTATCCTTAGAAACAGATTTCATAGGTCGACTATCAACACTAGATTCAACAAATATAGCTGATAATTTTTTCTTTTTTAATTTCTCAATGAGAGTTGAAATTTGACTCGGTGTTCCTTCTTCTTCTGTATTAATTTCCCAAATATATGCTGATGGAACATCATAGGCTTTAGAGAAATATTTGAAGCAGCCTTCACTTGTTACAATCATTTTTTTATCTGCTGGTATCTTATCAAACTTAGATTTAGCTTCTTTATCTAAATTATCTAGTTTTGCCAAATAACTTTTTAAATGAGATTGATAGTAAGTTTTATTTTTAGGATCTTTCTTTATTAATTGCTTAGCAATATTTTTTGAATAAATCATACCATTTTCAAGATTTAACCAAGCATGAGGATCTTCTTTACCTTTTTCATTTTGCCCCTCTAAATAGATAACATCAATACCATCTGATACCGCAAAATAATCTTTATTTTTTTCTTTTTTGGCATTCTTAATCAATTTAGTAAACCAAGCATGTCCACCATCTTCTAAGTTAATTCCATTGTAAAAAATCAAATCCGCCGAACTTGTTTTTTCAACATCTTCAGGTAATGGTTCATACTCATGGGGGTCTTGACCAACTGGAACAATACTATGCAAATTAACCTTATTACCGGCTATATTTTTTGTCATATCTGCAATAACAGAATTAGTTGCAACAACATTTAATTTTTCTTCTTTTTTTGCCTGTTGACCACTAGTCGAGCAAGCAGATAGCATGAATAATGACAAAGCAGCAGTCAAAGCAAAAGTAAATTTCTTCTTCATTTTTTCTCCTTAATTTAAGTTATATAATTAATTAAGTATAGTTAATTATATTATTAATCTACATTATTTATCAACATTTGTCAAGATTTTTCTCAAAAAATTTGTTATAATAATGGTTATAAATAAGAGAAAGGCAGAGAGAAATGACGCCTAATAAAGAAGATTACCTTAAGTGCATCTATGAACTGGGACAAGAAAATGCAAAAATTTCTAATAAAATGATTGCTCAGGGTATGCAAGTATCTGCCCCAGCAGTATCAGAAATGATAAAAAAAATGCTGAACCAGGAATGGATTATTAAAGATAAAGTAGTTGGTTATTATTTAACTGATAAAGGCTTAAAATTAATTGCTAATCTCTATCGTAAGCATCGCTTGATCGAGGTTTTTCTAATTAAACAACTATCTTACACCTCTCAGGAAGTTCACCAAGAAGCTGAAGTTTTGGAACACACTGTTTCTGATAACTTTATCGATCGTCTAGATGAACGTCTTTGTTTCCCCGTTTTTTGTCCTCATGGAGGAACTATTCCTCGTAAGGATCAACCTCTAAATGAAATAAATACAAGAACCTTAAATCAAATTACGGAGCCTGGCAAATACCAATTGAGCCGTATTCATGACCAGTATCATTTGATTCAATATCTGGAATCCCATCAGCTTAGTATCCAAACAGTTTTCGAATTACAAAGTATTGACAGCTATGCCAAAACCTATTTAATTACATATCAAGATAAAAGTTTGATAATCCCCGAAAATATTGCAAAAGAGATATATGTTTCTGAACTATAAAAAGACTGGATATGAATCCAATCTTTTTTTAGTTTAATTTGTTTAAAAATGCTAATAAGGTGAATGCGGACTGTTTACCAGCCTCGATAATAAATTGATCAAAAGTTATATTAGCATCATGTGCAGCTGTGTCACTCATTGCCCTTAAAACAATAAACGGAACACCAGAGGTGTGAGCTGCTTGGGCAATTGCTGCCCCTTCCATTTCAACTGCCAAAACTTCAGGAAAATGCGAGACAATCAAGTCTATCTTGTCTTGTCCTGCAATAAAGGAGTCTCCAGTAGCAATCAAGCCAATTTTACTGTGGTTGTCAGCCTCTTCTAAAACAGCTTGGAAGGTTTCAACAAACTCTTGATCGCTTTCAAAAAAAAGTGGTTGTTGAGCCATTTGCCCAAAATCATAATCAAATGCTGTTAAATCAACATCGTGATAAACAAGTTTATCAGCTACAACAATATCTCCAATAGATAAGTCAGAGGCTACAGCGCCTGCTGAACCAGTGTTAATGATAGCTTGAACATTAAAATTTTCAACTAGGATAGCCACGGTCATAGCTGACATGACTTTACCAATTCCAGATTGAACAAGAACAAGCTCGTGTTTACCGAATCGACCACTATAATATGTGTTTCCTAAAACAGATGACTCCGTTTTAGAGGTTAATGCTTCTAAAAGAGAATTTAATTCCTCTTCCATAGCAGCAATTATTCCAATTTTCATTTTGATAATACTCCTAAAGTCTAAATACGGCAAAGATAAGAATGGCTATCAGAACTAAAAGAGCAAATAACATTAAATTTAATTTAGCTTGAAACTGCCCTCTTCTAGCATTCTCGATTCGTCGACTTTTATAAATTCGATTATCAACATTATCATCAAGATCATCATTAATTTGATTTTCTGCAAATGTGATAATTTTGGTGTCTGAGTCTAAATAAGGATCTTCTTCAAAAGTCTCACCACGCCTAGCCCGCTCAATGACATCATCGGTTAGTAATGATTTTCCCATCACATCTCACCTCCAATAGTCAATCCATAGTATTGAATAGCTAAAATTGTTTTTGCATCAACAATTTTGCCATTACTTATCATTTCAAGTGCCTCTTGATAAGTCACTTCTAACAATTCAATCACTTCATCATCATCTTGTGGACGAGGATTAGGAACTTTTTCTAATTGTTTAGCTAAATAAAGTTTGATTTTTTCATTACAAAATCCAATAGCTGTATAGAATTCATAAATGAATTCTAATTGACCTTGATAACCTGTCTCTTCCTCAAGTTCTCTTGCTGCAGCGTCAAGCTCAGAGCCATTTTCACCAACTTCCAACTTACCAGCTGGAATTTCATAGGAAATTTGCTCGATTGCTTTGCGATATTGCTTAACCAAAAGAATCTTCTGGTCATCCGTAATAGCTAGAACTGAAACGGCTCCACGGTGAAAGACCAGTTCTCTTTTTGCTTGTCCAAGGCCATTAGGAAGCTCCACGTCATCTACTGCGACATTAAAGATAGCTCCCTCATATATGGTTTGTCGACGAATAGTCTTTTCTTCAAATTCCATCCTTCTCCTCCTTTTCACAAGTAGTTTACTTATTTTTTATTTGATGGATGATGAGGCAAGTGTTTAGCATAGCCTTCTTTAGTCTCTTGGCGGCTTCGCCCAATTGCAATGCTGTCAGAGGAAACATTTTTGGTAATTGTTGATCCAGCAGCTGTTAGCGAGTTGTCGCCTATTTCCAAAGGTGCGATTAGGGTTGAATTGCTACCAATAAAGACATTGTTGCCAATAATCGTTTTGTACTTGTTTTGACCATCGTAATTAACTGTAATTGTTCCAGCACCAAAGTTAACATCAGAGCCAACTTGGGCATTACCAATGTAAGTTAAATGACCTGCTTTTGTACCTTGACCAATTTTTGAACCTTTGACTTCCACAAAGTTTCCAACATGTACATCTTTTTCTAAGGTTGAACCTGGACGGATGTGGGCATAAGGACCTATTGTGACTCCATCAGCAAGCTTTGAATCTTCAATCATTGAATTGGTAATAACTGCTGATTGTCCAATTTCAGAATTAACAATATAAGTTCCATTAGTTAAAACAGTTCCAGATCCAATTTTAGTTTTCCCTTTTAAGGTAACATTAGCTTCAATCACCACATCTGGATCAATTTGAACATCGCGCTCGATGTAAGTAGCATCTGGATTTTGGAATGTTACCCCATTAACCATGTGAGCCTTATTGATACGACGATGCATAACACTTTCTGCTGTTGATAAAGCAACACGGTCATTTACACCAAGGCTTTCATTGAAGTTACGAAGAACATATGCACCTACTTTTTCACGATTTTCTCTAAAAATTGAGATAACATCTGTTAAGTAATATTCACCTTGAGCATTATTAGTGTTAATATTTTTCAATGCTTCAAATAAACGTTTATTATCAAATAAGTAAGTTCCAGTATTAATCTCTTTAACTGCTTGCTCATAGGAGTTTGCATCTTTTTGTTCAACAATTTTGATAACTTCGTCATCAGAATTTCTAATGATTCGACCATAACCAAATGGATCTTCAGCACGCGCAGTCAAAATTGTAGCAACATTTTTATGGTTAACATGGAAGTCAATTAAATTTTTCAAGCTATCACCAGTAATCAGCGGTGTATCACCAGCAATAACCAAAGTATTACCTTCTAATCCAGCTAGTTGCTCTTCAGCCATCATTACTGCGTGACCAGTTCCTAGTTGTTCTGCTTGAAGCACAAATTCGGATTGGTCTACTAGAACTTCTTGAACTAGTTCTGCTTTATGCCCAATGACAGTCACATATTTTTCAGGATTAATTGCTGAAACACTGCGGTAAACATGTTCTAACATGCTTAATCCAGATACTTTGTGGAGTACTTTTGGGAGGTCAGACTTCATGCGAGTACCTTTACCCGCAGCTAAAATAATTGCGTAGTTTGTCATATATTTTCCTTATTTTATTATTCAAATATCATCTCATTATAGCATAAAATGGGAAAGACTGCATAAAGAGGGAGTTAGACTAACTAACTCCCTCTTTTTTAGATTTGTTTTGCTGCTTGATCTAAGACTGCCATAACTATTTGACTGTGCTCTAAAGCTTGATTTGCTCTATCAAAGTCTTTACCACTAATAATCTCTTCAAAAGCTTTAAACTCAGCTACCATACGGTGATTACCTTGGTTCTGATCAATGATTTCTTCTTCCTGACCATTCAACGTCAACGCTACTTTGGGAACTGTATTTGTTGCTCCTAAAATACTTATTGAACCTTTATTTCCTTGGATTGTTGACTTGATTTCAGCACTACAATCTTTAGCACCAATACAAGCTACCTTAAACTGTCCATAGTCTAACAGAAGTATCCCAGAGGTATCAATATTTCGTTCAATATTTGGCATGTAATTTACATTTTTGGGCTGTCCAAATAACCCGACCACAATATGGATATTATAGACATTCAAATCACGCAAGGCTCCTCCCCCTTTTTCAGGGTCAAATGCTGGCGCAATTTTTCCAACTTTGAAAGCATCATAACGTGAGGAATATTGAGAATAATTACATTCAACAATCTTGATTTCCCCAAGTTGGTCTAAATTTTCTTTAATGTAAGCAAAATTTTCCAAGTACTGGTTAGTAATTGCTTCCAACAAAATCAATTTTTTATCCTGAGCAATCTGACGAAGATCCTCAAACTCAGACATCGTTAAGGTAAACGGTTTTTCACAAATAACATGTTTGCCCATAAGCAAAGCCTTCTTAGCCATGTCATAATGCAAATGGTTTGGTGTTGCGACATAGACAGAATCTATTGAAGAATTATTTAGCAACTCCTGGAAATCACTAGTAGCTTCTTCTATTCCAAAGTCTTCCGCTAGTTGCTCAGCCTTCTCAATACTTCTTGGCGTAGAAAGGATGGCTTTGAGAACAATACCTTTTGTTTCTTGTAATACAGGTAAGGCTTCTTCAACAATTTTACCTGTACCTAATATAGCTAATTTCATTATTTCTCCTTCTTAATCAATCATTCCAAAATAAGTGTTAACTCTGGAACATAAGATGAACCAGCTCTCAAAGCCCGGACTAATTCTGCCTCATTGCCATCAGCATGTTCAGCAGTCGCAAACGATTCATTAATTAAAGTCTGAATAGCTTGTTCATCACTTTTTCTTTCTGGTCTAATTTGCATTTACTTCAAACTCCATCCACCGTCAATTTTGACAATTTCACCTTGTAAGCCTGATGCATTTCCACTTGCTAAGTAGAGAGTTAAATCTGCCACTTCATCAGCCTCCAACCATCGGCCAATTGGTGTTTCTTGAGCAACCCAATCAGCCATGCCTCCTGGCTCAAAATCACTGGCTGTCATTTCTGTTTTAACTGCCCCAGGTGCAATCCCAAAAACGGAAATACCTGCCTTGGCATAGTCCAAAGCTAATTGTCTCGTGAACCCAGCAAGAGCATGTTTACTAGCTGTATAAGCAGCACCGCCACCACCAGCCATAAAACTAGCAATGGAACACATGTTTATGATAATGCCGGATTGCTGCGCTCGCATTTTGCCAAGAAAAAAGGAAGTGGTTCGAACAGCCCCAAAAAAGTTGACGTTCATGACCCTTGTAAACTGGTCTTGACTGATATCAAGCAAGGGCAAGTATGCATCCAAAACACCAGCTGTGTTGCACAGGATATCAATTGTCCCAATCTCTTCAAAAATTGCCTGGCAATCCTGACTAATGTCAGCCTGATAAAAATGAAAATTACCTATCAATTTAGGTTCATCAGCTAGATCAAGACCATAAACAGTATAACCAAGCTTTAAAAAAGCCTGAGCTTGGGCAAGTCCAATACCAGACGAGACACCCGTTACTAAAACAGATTTAGTCATTCACTTCAATCCAATCTTCGGCTAAGACATCACACGGCGTTGGCGCCCACATTGAGAAACCTTCACCATCTCCTGATACATTGATTAGGAAATAAGGTGTCACCTCTAAAGCATGTCCATTTTGTTCTATAGAATCGAATAACTGAACATAATTTTCAGCACCGCCCCAACCAGTTCTCACATATTTTTTCTTAGCTTTTAATCCAGGTAAAATCTCTTCAAATGTCATATTTTAATTCCTTACTTTGCTTAAGTGTTGATTTAATAGCCTTTGTGACTATTGTAAAATGTAAATTTAAAAATTAGTTCGCCTTTTAGTTCACCTAGAGGCTGTTTATTGCTTTTTCATAATATGAAACAGCTTCTTTTTCTTTATCTTTGGATAAGTGGCTATATATATCCATAGTCATGGCCAAAGTTGCATGTCCTAACCGATACTGTAATTCTTTGTAACTGATACCAGCATTCAATAATAAGCTAGCATGAGTGTGACGGAAAGCGTGGAAAGTAAATCTAGGGCAACCAATCTCTTTAAGCCGTCTATCTAAAGAGCCTTGACGTATAGCCGTGTTTTGATACTTCCTTGTAGGAGTTGCAAAAACAACCTTAGGAGCTTCCCCTCCTACCTCAGAAAACAATTGTCTTTGTCTATTCTTGTACAATCGTAACAGATTAACAGTCTTTTGGTCAATGCTGATAACACGGTAACCCGCTTTACTCTTTGGCGTACCTACGATATCAACTAAACGATTATAATTTTTATTAATGTCAATTGTGGCATTCTCAAAGTCAATATCTGACCACGTAAGGGCAATAGCTTCCCCAAAACGGCAACCAGTGGCCAACAGTATGTTATAAAGTACATAATCAAAATAATAACTATATTTTTTATTAGATAGTTTTTCCATATAAGACATTAAAGCTTTTAAATCATCATAATCTATAAACTTAATTGCTTTATTATCTGGTTTGACCGCTTTAGGGAGTATGACATCACGCGCAGGATTGAACGGAATTAATTGCAACGACACCCCATATTGCAAAACGCGTTTATTAATTGAATGAACAGTACCAAAATGGACAAACTCTTTTGATAGTTCATTGATATGACCTTGAATATAACTTACTGACAGTTTATCAAGTTTAATATCCCCGAATACTGGTATCAAGTGATTATGTATCATTCTCTTAGTTGCTATGAACGTTTGAGGCTTTACGGTCATTTCATAACTTTTTAACCACAGTTCAGCAAGTTCTTTATAATTTTCCACTGGTACAGCCTTTGTCACTGTATGACCATTGGTTTTAAAATTATGTTGAGCTTCTTTAATTCTTATTTTAACTTCTTTCTTAGTCCGACCAGTTACACTAGTCTTGACTTTCTTACCAGTGATATGGTCAACACCTAAATAAATGTTAGCACGGTACACGGTTGTACTGTTTTTCTTTTTGTATTCTGTTATTTTCATGTTCTTACCTCTTCTAACCACCCACAAGCAAGTAAAGGAATTAGATAGGTAAAGTCAGTAATTGGCGTTACTGAAATGTAGGAAAATGTAGGGTTGTTGGCGCGTGGTTAGTCTTCGGGTGGAGTTGAGTTGTCATTTTTGGTATTTGAAAATTTTAAGCTCATTTCACTCATGCGCTTCACACCGTCAAAGTTAAGTTGCCAATGTGTGCTATATTCAAATAATTTTGAAAAAAACATTTTCCGGTTTGCTGACATACCACTTATATCACCGTTACGTACAAAGGTGCTCAAATAAAGATTATTAATATTAGACATTGAATACATTGTGTTAGTAACTATTTTTATTTGTTCGTCCGACAAATACAAATCATGATATTTTAAGAAATTTAAAAAATCCGTATCGAAGTCATTAATCATTTGATCAATTTCTTTTTCCATTGTTCTTATATCAGACCAACCCAATAAATAAGGTAATTGGACACCAAAATAATCAGCTAACTTTTCAGCTTTATCTAATTTTATATCTCTTTCGCCACTTTCCCAATATTGAAGTGTTCTTCTAGAAATTTTTAAATTATAAGGTGGCTTAGCAATTTCTTCTATTAATTTACTTTGAGAGTGTCCTAATTCCTCGCGTAGTAATTTTATGTTATTCAAAGTATAGATTCACCTCCTAATAATAGATATTATAACATATGAGCACTTTTAGTGCTCACTTTTTAAAAAAATCATTTTTTTCTCCTTGACAGAGCACTTTTTTTGCGCTAAAATACAAAGTATAGAAATAAGGCGCACTTTTAGTGCTCATCTAAAAAGGAGGTGAACAAATGCTTATTACTATTGAACACGCTGAAAAAGTCAGAGTAAAACGAGGACGGTTAAATCTAACTAAAACCGAAACAGCTAACCGTTTAAACGTAACTTCTCGAACTCTTAAAAAGATTGAGCAGGGCGATTATGACGCACCTAGAAAAATTTTTGCTAATGTTATGAATTTCTTAATTGAAGACTAGAAAGGAAACATATGGAACTAGTTTATTTAGACGGGGCAAAAGAACCCTACACACTATCAAGTATCATTGCTGATTGTGCTGGTATTAGTCATCATGCAATACAAGAACATATCAGAAAACACAAAGCTAGGTTAGAACGTTTTGGAATAATCGCATTTAAAATGCGTAAATTAGACGGACGTGGACGACCTGAAAAGCTTTATCACTTAAACGAACAGCAGGCAACCTTGCTGATTACATTTTTAAAGAATACCGACCAAGTTGCAACCTTTAAGGAAAATCTTGTAAAAGCATTCTTTGAAATGAGAGATGAACTCACTCAAATCAAATTACAGCGAACTCTTGAAGCACCTAAACGAAAAACACTCAATCAAGCTATCAAAACATGGGAACACGCTCCTAAAATGGCTTATCCGACTGTCTACAATCTCTTGCTAAAAGCTGTCACTGGTAAGAATAGCAAGCAATTAAAAGCAACCAGAGGCGCACAATCTGGCATTGACTGCTTAAACTCAATTGAGTTGGCACAGTACACAGCACTGGAAGACATGGCAATAGCATTGATTAACTTAGATTGTGATTATCAAGATATCAAAACATTGGCATTAAAAAAAGCGCCTGAATGCGCGTGAGAACAAGAAAGAGAGAAAAAAACAAACATGAAAATTATGGAATTTAAAGAAAAATATAACGACTTAATTACTGAAATTGATGACCGTATTTCATACAACCATGCAAGAGGTTCCTTTGGCTATTCAGTTGACGGGGCATTATTAGAAAAATTAATCAATTGCATGAAAGATGAATATCTAACTGAAGAAGCTGAATGCGAAGAATAAAAAAAGACAACAAAAAAAAGCCTTAAAAAGTTTGGCGACTGAATAGGCTTTTAAGAATATGAAAATAATAAAATACAAACCCACCCGCAAGCAAGTAAGGGAATTGCATAATTTTTTATTATCTTAATTATAACATATTTGACTAAATTTGACCATAGGAGAGGTGGCTAACCTTTAAATAGCAATGAATAACTAAACGTAGGAGAACCACACAATGAAAAATGAAGTATTTGAAATTAGAGATTATTTAGTAGAAAACAATTATCCAAAAGGTTTTATCTTTATGTTAGATGATTATTTCACAAATAAAGCAATATCTAAAGAAGAAATAAATAACATCATGTCACTACCTAAAGAAGAATATCAGCATTTTATCAATAACTATCAGTTAAGAGGTGCTAACAATGATTAATGAACTAAATTTAACACCCATGCAATACCTACTCACACTCTTGGCACTGCTTCTTCTTATGGTCATTCTTAGCCATTTTAAGAGCTATATTGATATTGACCTACCAGAACTTGAACCAGAACCAAAACCAACGGGGAACCCTTTATATGGGGCGTATATGCAATCACAGGGAAACTACTACAATTAAGGGGGTAACACATATTGAAAAAAATGCCACAGAACACTAAACGAGTTTTACAACTTATCCCAACAGGTAAGGACAGAACTATCACAGGTAATGAAATTGCTACCCTGACAAAACAAAGTTTACGAACAGTACAGGCAATCATTAGGCGCTTGATTATTGACTACAATATCTGTATTTGTGGGAGTAGGGACTATCAAGGCGGTTATTATATTCCCGCCAACGATACCGAGCGACTAGAGGGCGTGAGAGCCTTATATAGCCAACAGCAAGAAGAAGAAAAACGGATAACGGTTCTTATGAACTCAAGTCTAAAAGAGCATGAACGGTATTTGAAAGGTGGTGCTTAGTATGACTTGGCTATCTAAAGAAGCAGAGAATGAAATCAAGCGGGAAGTTGCTATCACTGTTACTACTTTCTTAGACAATTACACTAAACCAGAACCAAGACTATTAGGCTTAATCACTCAAACCGACCTTAAGAAAGAGTTAGGCATAGATTACAACACACTTAGGAGGTGGGAAGATAACGGGCTTCCTAGATACATTCCACCCTTAGAAGATACTAGGAAAGTCTTCTATCGTGTGACTGACATCTTGCAATTCTTGGGGGTGAAATAATGGCTATTTATGAAAGTATTGGTTTTGGCTCACTCCTATATCCATACACTGGTAAGCTAACACCGTTTGACTATATCGCACAATTTAAACCAATGAAACCGCCCGAGAATATGAGCATTGACGATTTTAAGAAATTTCATGCGCCTTACTGTATATCTGGTAAAGTGAAAGCTGAGAAAAATGGAAGTTACAAAAGAAGCAATGCCACTTTGGTATATCGTGACTTAGTTTTCATTGATTATGACGACATTCCTATTAGTGCTGGAACGTTTAAGGATACCATTCACAGCGTTTTAAGTGACTACTCCTATATTTTGTACCCGACTATTAAACACACGGCTGAGAAGCCACGCTATCGCCTTGTAGTGAAACCAGATAAAAACCTGACAAAAACTGACTATGAAGCAACAGTTAACCAGATAGCTGACATGATTGGCTTACCTTTTGACCAAACTTCCATAACGTTCTCACAATTACAAGGACTTCCCGTCACGCGCCAAGAGATTGACCAATATGACCGAGTTGTTAACCTTGGGACTGACTTCCCAACTATCAGAGGTCAAACAGTGACGACACAGGCGCCTAGAGAGCATTTCACACCTTACAGCGGTCAATTATCCATAACAATGCGGGTAATCAATACCTTATTTAATGGATATGGAAACGAGGGCGGGCGCAATGTTGCAATGACTAAATTTGTGGGGTTACTCCTAAATAAATACGTGAATTGTGACATTGAAACAGCTTATAACTTGGCTTTAATTGCAAATGAGAACACCGAGCCACCACTAACTATTAATGAATTAGATACCACCTTTAGGAGTATCTTGCAGGCTGAAATGAGAAAGAGAGGGTTACAGCCATAGACAAAGAAGAATTGAAAGAATTTCAAGGTAAACTTGAAGAAGCAAAAGAACCTGAAACAATGCGGGAACTATATAGCCATTTGTTTAACATTGGTAAACAATGGAGGGAAGAAAATGAATATATAGTCAACGAGGGCAAAAAGAATGAACGGGTTGAAATACCACGACCGAACGTTTCAACAGTTGCTAACATACTGAAAAAGCATTGTCATTTTACTTTCATTGGTTACGGTCAAATTTCAGATATTAGCAAGCTTTACTTTTATCATTTAGATTTTGGCTACTATATCGCAAGTGATGATATTTTAAGAAAACTTATCATAAAATTTGACAGTCGTTTGACCACAGCTAAGTTTTATAACGAGGTTATCGCTTACCTAAGAACTGAAACATATATGCGCGTGCCTATGCAAGAATACTATTATATTCCTGTTAAAAATGGGGTATACAATATCAAGAACCAGCATTTAGAACCTTTTGACCCTAAGTTTATTATCACTAGTAAGATAACCACCCCATTCAACCCCGAAGCTAAGAAGCCTATTTTAGGCGGGTGGTTTGATTTTGACAAGTGGTTTGAAAGTTTGGCTTGTAATGATAGTGAGGTGGTCACACTCCTATGGCAAATCATGAATGAAGCTATCAATCCTAACAGGACAAGGAAGAAAATGGTTATCTTAACGGGTGACGGTAATAATGGTAAAGGGACTTTCCAAGCATTACTTGAAAATCTGATAGGTAAAGAAAATATCAGTAATCTAAAGCCTGACCATTTCACAAAGGAATTTTATACCAGTTCCCTAGAGGGTAAAACTTGTAATATAGGTGATGATATTTCAAACAAATATCTTGATGAAGTGTCCGACCTTATGAGTATTGTATCGGGTGACCGTATCCAAGTAAACCGAAAAGGCAAAGAAACCTTTGAAGCTACTTACCGCCTATTGTGTATCTTCTCAGGTAACGACATACCAAGAGCAAGAAACAAAACAAATGGTTGGTATAGGCGCTTATGTATCGTTCCTTTTAATGCTGATTTTAACGGGAATAAAGAACGCCCTGAAATTAAAGATAAGTTTATCAAGAACAAAACTCTGTTAGAGTGGATACTATTTAAAATCTTAACTATGAAAGATTTTGATAAGTTTATTGAGCCTAAAGCCGTTACCAAAATGTTAAACGAGTACAAGCGGGATAATGATTATATTCTCACTTATGTCACGGAATTTTATATTCCTAATGGTTGGCATAAACTTAATCATGTACCGATATTTATTATCAGAAATAGCCTAAAAGAGTTCTTAGACGATATGGGAGCAGATAAGGCGAATATATCAAACTTTGGTAAGCAGATAATCAAGATACTTGAAAAGCTGACTGGTAACAAGTATGAGGCAAAAAACGGAACTGTTAGCCCTAAAGCCATGGCAATCCTTGACCCTTTAAGCTTCCAATCGGAAAGAATTAAAAACGGGATATGGGGATTACACAAAGTAGGTTAGTAAAATTTAGAGGCAAAAAGCTATTATATCAACGTTTGTAAGCACTTAGGTTATGAGGGGTTAAGTAGAGTAAAAAAAACCTAATCTTACTCAATCCCTTGGTACTATTGGCTTTATTATCTGTTAGGTTAGGAGGTTAGTTATTATATATATACCTTATATAGAGATATTAAAAAGTGTTTCTTATATACAGGGTAATAGAAAATGAAAAACTAACCTACTAACTTTTTAGCAAAAAAACATCCTTAAACCATTGATATTACTGACTTTTGAATTTTAAAAACTCAATTTGAAGAACTAACCCAGAAGCAATTTACATAACCCAATTTTAGAAAGAAGGACAAAATGAAAGAAACTATCTATGAAAGCAATGATTTTTCAGAGCTTGAAGCATACTTTATCAGAGATGATACAGGCAAAGAAGTCACATTTAAACAATTGGCTGACTTATACCATGAAGTAACAACCATTGTTAAAGCGGTCAACCTTGGCTTTAACCCACCTATGGCATTGGCTTATATTATGGGAACTTATAAAGAAATTATTGAAAGAGGTTAAGCATGAAAATCAAAATATTTTACAAAATGAGCGAAGAAAAAATTTCAAGTTTTGAAGCGCGTGTCAATGCTTTTTTAGCATATCAGGAAGTTATTGATATTAAATATCAAGAAGCAATGACAGGCGATTATGAGAACTTAACGACACTCCTATCAATTATGGTCATGTACCATGAGTCAAACTAACATACACTTATTCACTACTCGCACTAATGGCAGATACAAAGGACTGCTAGAGGGGCGCGCACAATGGCTTGAAAGCCTAGAAAGATATTACACCATGAAAACATTATCAGATACACCTAAAACATTTACTTTCACTACTACACTTCCTAACTTTGAACAAGCACAGAAAGCAGGAAGCGCACTTATTGGCTATATGGTTGGAACTTATGAACAATCAGTCATTGATATCACTTACACGGGTAACGGTAACCTTAAAGCAGAATATACCAGTGATGAAGACCTTGCAGAAAGCTTTGAACGTATCACCAATTCACTAGACCACACAGACGACTTTAAAGATTATGAAGAAGATGAACCAACTCTCAAAGGTGACTTAGACACTTACACCGCTTTAATTGGTTCTTTTGACACACTTGGTCAAGCACAAGCATTCACGGAAAACCTAGATTATGAATTAACCAAGGGCAATAACTTTATCTTTGAACAACTCCCTGACATGGTTGTCTTATACGTGTCACCACAGGACACAATTGCAAACAGTACAATTCAAAAGCTAGAAGAAGCTTATGTTAAGCATGAAGCAGATTATAAGCCTGACACTTTCAGATTAAACTATCATGATATGCGCGTGCCCCAGTTGCAAAAATTAGATAAGGACACTATGATTAGTGATATTATCCTATACGAGTTAGAACTATTAGACCATGCTGACAGACTGCTAAGTGATGAACCGTTACCGCTAGATGACCAACATGGTTACGAAACCGTAGAGCTGTTAGGAGATGAAGTCATTGACCTAGTTAAGAAGCTAGACACTGACAAACAATTTGACGGTATCCATGATTATATTATTGGTGGCTAACATTAGCTGATTATAAGATAAAGACGACTTAAAGGGGCTTCTCTAGAAAATGCTAGAAAATGAAACTTTAGTTCTTAAGGTGGCAACTATACAAGGAAATGGTGAAGAATGAATAAAGAAAAAATGCAAGAAATGCTATTGCAAGGGTACTTATTATATGAAAAAAATGGTATAATAGACTTAGTTGAAAAGGTAGATTTTGGGCAAATAATTTTTAAATTTAAGGGCGGAAAAATCTATCAAGTAGATAGAACGCAAACAATTAAATAAAGTCTAAAGAGAAGAACTCAATGACATAAGTAGGGATTATAATTCTTATTTGTCATTGAGTTTTTTTATTTTAGTTAGGAGATAGGACAAATGAATTACAAACAGGGTTTTAATAAACTACTGGCAATCATCAACGACACTGATAATCAGACATTGAAATTTAAAGCTGAATTGATTAAAGACCAGATAAACGACAATGAAACTATTTACCGTAAACGGGACTTACGTTCACGAATGATAACCAAAGGGGGAAGACAATGACAACAATCGAACAGCTAAAAAAAGAAGCCGACAAGGCGCTTACACTAAAAAAGTTGGCTGAGGTGCAAGGGAAAAATAGTAAAGAATACCAAGAGGCTAAGGCTAACTGTGATAGAAAATTTATTGCTTTAAGAAAAGCGCAAGGGAAAACCAGTGCGAAGATGGCAGGCAATAAACTTATTAAGCAAGCGACAGTAAAAAATTCATTTATAAAGAAATAGAGGAGATAAACACAATGGCATTATTTGATAAAGTAGAAAAAGAAGTTAGAACAAAAAAAGCTAAATACGATAAAGAACTATCAGACTGTAAGCAACAAATTACAGATACCGAGGAAGAGCTTGAGAAATCAAAAGCTGAATTAATTGAAGCCGAGGAACAGCTTAATATTGACCAATACAATACAGTTGATGATAAAATTAGAAAGCTTGAAAATGCCAAACGTATCTACGAGTTAAAACATGATAAGATTTTAGATACGCCTTTAATAGATGAAGCTGAATACAAGAAGAAACGTAAACAGTTAGAAGATAATGCAATCACTAAGATTGAAGCTATCAATGATAAAGCGTTACCGCTTATCACACAGATTAAGGAACTGGCTGAGCAAACAGATATTATTTTCAATGAAACTAATGAGCTGCTAGATATCTTATTTAGAGACTTGTATAAGAGTGATGACATGATCAACCCATCATTTTCATATTATGAAAATGCTAGACTTTTATTCAATGATATTAAATCATCACACTTGACACAGCGCTTAGGAATTAAAAAAGAAACAATCATTCTTAGAACGTATGTTTATTCATCAAGATGAACAACAATCAAAGAAATATAAAATGAATAATAAAAAATAAGACCAGTTGGGCGGGTAGGATGGGAAAGGTTTTTGTAGTTTAAAAGTGGCTGTTTTGTAATCGTGCTTATCTTGTAAATAACTTTCAGTTCATAAGTTTTCATATTACAAATCACTTTCTTTTGGTAGGCGTACACAGTGCGCTTGCCTTTTGTTTTGTTGGGCTGTAAGTGTTGATGAGGTTTAAAATTAAATATTTGATAAAAAAAGATTTTTATTATTTTTGAAGTGTTTTATAGTTTGTTAAATGAAACATGATAACCCCCCTATGAAACGCTCGAAAACCGCGCCAGAATAACGGTTGTACTCCTCTTGTAAAACTCTCTCCCTATTTTTTTCGACACTTGAAACAGAAATTGCCCTATAAAATGGTATCTAAAAACTATCACAAACTTAATCATAACTAGAGAAAACTTAATTAAAATAATTACTAAATAGTAATAGCTTACATGAAACATATTAAATCATTATTGAAACGGATAACGATATGAAAAAGAAATTGACTTTAGAAGAAATTAAATTGGAAAAAATGTTATCAAAAATAGAAAGAGACTTAACAGAAAAGAAGCATGCTCCTAACTTTAGAAAAAAATATAAACAGTATAGCGGTATTAAAAAGTAGGTAGTAACTTCCTTTTATTGTCTATATAAAGCGATATGAGACACATTTATTATTAAGTATATAAGTTTATCGCATT